>DATBGG010000001.1:0-3166 GCA_036558065.1 Gaiellaceae bacterium
CGGACGGCGACCTCGTCGAAGGAGGCGCTCAGCGCGTCGTACAGGAGCAGGCGCCCGACGAGCGGCTCCCCGATCCCGAGCACGAGCTTCAGCGCCTCGGCGCCCTGGACCGACCCGATCACGCCCGGAAGCACTCCGAGCACGCCTCCCTCCGCGCAGCTCGGCGCCAGCTCGGGCGGAGGCGGCTGCGGGAAGAGGCATCTGTAACAAGGGCCTGTCCCTGGTACGAAGACGGTTGCCTGGCCCTCGAAGCGGAAGATCGAGCCATGGACGACCGGCAGCCCGTGCCAGACGGACGCGTCGTTCAGGAGGTAGCGCGTCGGGAAGTTGTCCGCGCCGTCCACGATCACCTCCCAGCCCTCGTCGAGGACCCGGTCGACGTTCTCGGAGCTCAGGCGCTTGCGATAGCCGACGACCTCGACGTCGGGGTTGAGCTCACGAACTCGCCGCTCCGCGGATTCCACCTTCGGCTCGCCGAGGGCCGCGGTCGAGTGCAGCACCTGCCGTTGAAGGTTCGACTCGTCGACGAGGTCGTCGTCGACGATGCCCAGGCGCCCGACTCCGGCGGCGGCGAGGTAGAGCGCGGCCGGGGAGCCGAGGCCTCCCGCCCCGACGACGAGGATGCTCGCGTTCAGCAGCCGCTGCTGTCCCGCGACACCGATCTCCGGGATCAGCACGTGCCGGCTGTAGCGGACGCGCTGCTCCTCGTCGAGCTCGCCCGGAAGCTCGACCGGGAGGCCCTGCTCGGCCCAGGCGGTGATCCCGCCCGCGAGCGAGACGACGTCCTGGAAACCGGCTTCGTCGAGAGCCTGCGCCAGCCGCAGCGAGCGGTTTCCGTGCGCACAGTAGAGGACGAGCGCGCGGCCGCGGTACCGCTCCAGCCTCGTCCCGAGGTCGCTCATCGGGACATGCTCGGACCCGGCGATCCACCCCGTCTCCAGCTCGTGGTCCTCGCGGATGTCGACGAGGACCGGCGGCTCGCCGCCCTGCAGCTGCTCCTGCGCCTCCGCCGGCTCGATCTCGAGGGCAAGCTCGCTGTCACCGGGCATGCCCCAAGGATAATCGTGGGGGCATGAGCCCCCGGGCCCGCATCCTGGTCATCGTCGGCGCGATCGCTGCGCTCGCCGTCGGCGCAACCGTGGCGGTCGCAGTGATCACGTCGACGGACGAGGACAAGGGTGAGACGAAGGCGACGCCGCTGCAGGGCGTGCCGCCGCTCGCCCTGGATTTCGGCGTGCGCGTCGATCCAGAGGCGAGGGCATTGAGACGCGCGGCTCGGCTCTACGACGACAAGAAACGCGGTGCGGCCGGGCGCATCTTCGCGCGCTACCAATCGCCCGCCGCCCAGATCGGCGCCGCGTTCGCGAGGTGGCCCGACGACAGCCTCGCCAAGGTGCAACGTCTGGCCGAGCAGCATCCGGGCGACTCCCTCGTGCAGCTGCACCTCGGGTACGCGAGCCTCTGGGCCGGGCACGGCGCAGAGGCGGGCGCCGCCTGGCGAAAGGCGTCAGTCGCGCAGCCCGACTCCCCCTCGGCGCAGCGTGCCGACGACGCTCTCCACCCGAACTTCCCGCCCGGCGAGCCGCTCTTCGTGCCGACCTTCGATCCGCCCGCCGGAATCCACCGGCTCTCTCCTCCGCAGCAATACGCCTTCCTCCGGAGGAGAGCCGCTCGCCCCGACGTGCGCGCGAAGCTCCTGTACGGGCTCGCGCTCCAGCGGCTCTTCCATCGCGTCTCCGCCCGCAAGCAGTACGACGCAGCCGCGAAGCTCGCCCCGCGCGACCCCGAGGCGCAGGTCGCCGCCGCCGTCGCCCGCTTCGACAAGAGCCGCCCGGCCACGGCGTTCTCGCGCCTCGGCCCGCTCACGAAGCGGTTTCCACAAGCCGCCACGGTGCGTTTCCACCTCGGTCTCCTGCTGCTCTGGCTCTCGCGTTCCCAGCCCGGATCGTGCGCGGAAGCGAAGCGTCAGCTCCGGCTTGCGCGCTCCGAAGACCCGGGCTCGTCGCTCGCAAGGGAAGCGAACAGGCTCCTCACCAGTCTTGAGAACGTACGGACCTGCTGAATAACAGATAGGACTTATGGACCGTAAGATGAGTCGATCGGCCTATAGACGTAGGTCGACCCGAATTGAAAGACTTGCCGGCGCCGAAAATTTCGTTGACTTTTCGACAACCGGAACTACCGTGAGAGCGGGAGGGGGAACCGAGTTGAGCGGAGGGGAGCAAGGCACTGCCGTTGTACGTGCGCCGGGGGGCGTCCTCGATGTCGACGAAGCCTGGGAGCTTTTGCAGGCCGGACGGCAGGCAGGCAAGCTCAGCGCCGAGGAGATCACGCTCACGTTGGACGAGTTGTCGCTCGACACGGGGCAGATCGACGAGTTCTACGGCCATCTCGAGGAATTGCACATCGAGGTCGTCCAGGTCGAGGAGGAGGAGGTCGAGGAAACTCCCGAGGTCGACACGCCGGACGTCTCGACGGATGCGCTCCAGCTGTTCCTGAAGGACATCGGCAAGGTCGACCTGCTGACCGCGCCTCAGGAGATCGAGCTCGCGAAGCGCATCGAGCGCGGCGACCACTCTGCGAAGCAGGCGATGGTCGAGGCGAACCTGCGGCTCGTGGTCTCGATCGCGAAGCGCTACCGCAACCAGGGGCTCCCGTTCCTCGATCTCATCCAGGAGGGGACGATCGGCCTCGTCCGCGCCGCCGAGAAGTTCGACTACCGCAAGGGCTTCAAGTTCTCGACCTACGCCACCTGGTGGATCCGCCAGGCGGTCGCCCGGGCGCTCGCCGACAAGGCGCGCACCATTCGGATGCCCGTCCACGTCGTCGAGAAGCTGAACAAGATCGTCCGTTCCGAGCGCAAGCTGCGCGCCGAGCTCGGCCGCGAGCCGCTCGCCGCCGAGATCGCCCGCGATCTCGAGCTGACGCCGGAGGAGGTCGAGCAGATCCGCCGAACGGCGCAGTCGCCGGTGTCGCTGGAGAAGCCGGTCGGCGACGAGGAGGAGTCGGAGTTCGGCCACTTCATCACGGACGAGTCGGTGCCGCTGCCGGACGAGGCCGCCGAGGTGACGCTGCGCAAGGAGACGCTGATGCGGATCCTGGGCACGCTGTCGCACCGCGAGCGCCGCGTCCTCGAGCTGCGCTACGGCCTGAACGGCGAGCATCC
>DATBGG010000002.1:0-2750 GCA_036558065.1 Gaiellaceae bacterium
TGCAGGCGGTTGTCGCGATGCTCCCAGAACTCGTAGGTGTCCGGCACGAGCCGGAAGCCGCCCCAGTGCGGCGGGCGGGAGAGCTGCTCCGGATGGGCGGCGTCGAACTCGGCGAAGCGGCGGTCGAGCTCCTCGCGCGACTCGATCGGCTCGCTCTGGCTCGACACCCACGCCGAGATCTGGCTCGCGCGGGGTCTCGTCTCCCAGTACACGTCCGACTCGGCCGGCTCAACCGGCTCGACGGTGCCTTCGACGCGGATCTGGCGGCCGGTGAGGTGGAAGAGCATCGCCGCGCGCGGGTTCTCGGCGAGCTCCCGTCCCTTGCGGCCCTCGTAGCTCGTGAAGAAGAGCAGGCCCTGCTCGTCGGCTGCCTTGAGCAGCACCATCCGCACCGACGGAGCGCCGGCCGAAGTCGCCGTGGCCAGGGCAACGACGTCCGTGTCCAGCCAAGCGCGGAGCTGCTCGAGCGGGTCCGATGAATACTCATTATTCATCTATGCAGAGGGCCGGTCACTGGTGTATCTTCAACGTATGGCCATGACGAAGTCGATCGAGCTCCGGACCGAGGTCCCGGGGCCCAAATCCAAGGAGATCATCGAGCGCAAGGACCGCGTGATCGCGGAGCCGCTCTCGCTCGTCCACCCGATCGTAACCGCCGAGGGACGCGGCGCGACGCTCACCGACGTGGACGGCAACACGTTCATCGACTTCACCGGCGGCGTCGGCTGCCTGAACGTGGGCCACTCGCATCCGAGGGTCGTCGAGGCCGCGCAGGAGCAGCTCGGGCGCTTCTCGCACACCGACTTCACGATCGTCCCGTACGAGGCCTACGTCGAGCTCGCCGAGAAGCTGATCGCCGTCTCGCCGTTCACCAGCCCCGCCAAGGCGGCGTTCTTCAACGCGGGCACCGAGGCGATCGAGAACTCGATCAAGTTTGCGCGCTCGTACACGAAGCGCCCGGCCGTGATCGCGTTCGAGGGCGCGTTCCACGGCCGCACGATGCTCTCGATGACGATGACCTCGAAGACCCACCCGTACAAGGCGGGCCTGGGCCCGTTCGCGCCTGAGGTGTACCGCGTGCCGTACCCGCACGAGTACCGCGGAATCTCGACGGACGACGCGCTCAAGTCGCTGCGCCGCGCCTTCGTGACGCAGGTCCCGGCCGAGAGCGTGGCCGCGATCGTGATGGAGCCGATCCTCGGCGAGGGCGGCTTCGTCGTCGCGCCGACCGAGTTCGTGCAGGGCGTGCGCGAGATCTGCGACGAGAACGGCATCGTCTTCGTCGTCGACGAGGTGCAGACCGGCTTCGGCCGCACCGGGCGCATGTGGGGCATCGAGCACCACGACGTCGAGCCCGACCTCATGGCCGTCGCCAAGTCGATCGCCGCGGGCCTCCCTCTCTCCGGTGTCGTCGGCAAGGCCGAGATCATGGACTCCCCTCCCGACTCGGCGATCGGCGGCACGTACGTCGGCAATCCCGTCGCGCAGGCGGCGGCCCTCGCCGTGCTCGAGGTCTTCGAGGACGAGGGTCTCGTCGAGCGCGCGAGTGCGATCGGCGACACGATCCGTTCCCGGATGCTCGCCTGGCAGGAGCGCTGGGACGCGATCGGCGACGTGCGCGGGAAGGGTGCGATGCTCGCGATCGAGCTCGTGTACGACTCCTCGACGAAGCAGCCCGCGGCCGATCTCGCCTCGGCCGTGATCGAGGAGGCGTTCCGCCAGGGGTTGCTCCTGATCAAGTCCGGAACCGACGGCAACTGCATCCGCGTCCTCACGCCCCTCGTGATCACCGATCCCGAGCTGGACGAGGCCCTCGGCGTCTGGGAAGACGCGCTCGCCACGGTTCTCGGCGCGTAGTTCACCGCTCCTTAGGGAAACTTGAGGGTCGTGGTCGGTGAGGTCATCTCCGGCCGCTACGAGCTGGAGCAACTCGTCGGCTCGGGCGGCATGTCGAACGTGTTTCGGGCGCACGACCGTCTGCTCGAGCGCACGGTCGCGATCAAGATCCTGCACGAGCAGTACACACGCGACGCGGACTACGTGGAGCGCTTCCGCCGCGAGGCGCGCGCCGTCGCCCAGCTCGCGCATCCGAACATCGTCACGGTCATCGACCGGGGAGAGCAGGACGGCCGCCAGTACATCGTCTTCGAGTACGTCGACGGCCTGAACCTGAAGGACCTGTCTGCTCGTGGGCCGCTCGATCCGGACGAGGCGATCAGGCTCGCGCTGCAGGTGGCGCGCGCTCTCTCGTTCGCGCACGAGCGCGGGCTCGTCCATCGCGACGTCAAGCCGCAGAACGTCCTGCTCAACGACGACGGCCAGGCGAAGGTGACCGACTTCGGAATCGCACGGTCGCTCGACGTCCACGGCGTGACGCAGACCGGCACCGTCCTCGGCACGAGCGACTACATCGCGCCGGAGCAGGCCCGCGGACAGAAGGTCGACCCGAAGACGGACATCTACTCGCTCGGCGCGGTCCTCTACGAGCTCCTGACCGGCGAGGTGCCGTATGCGGGCGACAACTTCGTCGCGGTCGCGATGCGGCATGTGAACGAGCCGCCGCCGAGCGTCCTCGAGCGCCGGCCCGACTGCCCCCTGCGCCTCGACCTCGCGATCCAGCGGGCGATGGCGAAGGACCCCGAGCAGCGGTTCGAGTCGATGACCGACTTCTGCGCCGAGCTCGAGGCCTGCCTCGGGGAGCTGAACGGCCGAGGAGACGAGGGTGCGACGATGATCGTCCCGCCGCCGCC
>DATBGG010000003.1:0-2991 GCA_036558065.1 Gaiellaceae bacterium
CCGTCACGGTTGTCTTCCCAGGCGACGATGTAGTCCGTCCCGTCGAACGCGGCGCTTACGTCTCTCTGATTCCCCGCAGCGGTCGAGATCTGGATCGGGCTCGCGTCGAGCACTGTGCCGTTCTCGTCGACGCGTTTTCCGAGGATGTCGTCGTCCGACCAGGTGACAAGGAAGTTCGTCCCGTCGAAGGCGACGTTCGGCGCGTCGCCGTCGGCTGCGATCAGGAACGGGCTGCCGTGGAGCTGGCCGCCGTCGTCGACAAGGCCGGCGTGGATGCCGTCGTCGTCGCCGTCCTTCCAGACGAAGAGCGACCTGGAATTCCCGGCTGCGACCTTCGGGCGCTCGTAGAACCCCAAGAAGTCGACCGCGGCGTCATCGAGCACGGACCCATCCGTAGCGACACGCCTTCCCTTGATCCACTCGTGCTGGGAGACGTCGATCAGCTCGTGGTAGCCGACGAGGTAGTTCGTGCCGTCGAACACGGCGCTTGGCTCCTGCGCCCACTGAGTCGGGCCGCCCGTGTAGATGCTGATCGGAGTCGGGTCGAGCACCGTCCCGGACTGATTCACTCGAGCGCCCTGAATCGAGGGTGGGCCGCCGAGGGTCGACCACCCGACGAGGTAGTTCGTCCCGTCGAAGGCGACCGTCTGGTCGCTGCCTACGCCAACCGGGATTCCGGGGCCGTCGAGGTGGGCGCCGAACCGATCGACGCGTCCGCCGCGGACGTTCGACGTCCCTTCCTGCCACGTCGCGAGGTAGTTCGTCCCGTCGAACGCGATCCCCGGTCCGACTTGCTCGTCCGTAGGCTCGTCCGAGACCGCGCGCTCGGGGCCGATCGTAGGCGGAGGCGCACCGTCCGGCGCAGGCGTGGCCCCGGTCGAGACCGTCATTCCGCCCATGAGCACGCAAAGCGCGGCTGCGAGCGTCGCTGCGGCTAAGAGCCTTCCCCTCATCTACTCCTCTCCCGGCGTAATCATAGGACCCGTACGCAAAAGGGACAAACCCGGTTTTCGGGGCAGGAACGTCCGGCTCGGCGCCTAACCTCGACCCGTGAAAGTTCTCGGAATCGATCCGGGCACAGCTGCGTGCGGATACGGCATCGTCCAAGAAAAAGGCGGGCGGGTTCGAGCCCTCGACTACGGGTGGTGGAAGACGGGCGCGTCCGACCGCCCCGAAGCGCGCCTGAAGACGATCTTCGACGCGGTCACAACGCTCATCGATCGGGAGGCGCCGGATGCCGTCGCGCTCGAGGAGTCCTTCGTCGGCGTCGACGCCCGCACCGCGCTCTCCGTCGGGCAGGCGCGCGGCGCCATCCTCGTCGCGTGCGCGCTCGCGGGAGTCGAGTGCGCTGAGTATGCGCCTACGCGTGTCAAGCAGGCCGTGTGCGGCTACGGCCGCGCCGAGAAGGCGCAGGTGCAGCGGATGGTCCAGGCCATTCTCGGTCTCGAGTCTCCTCCCGCTCCCAGCCACGCCGCCGATGCGCTCGCGGTCGGGATCTGCCATGCGCTCGCGCCGCCGCTGCTGAAGGCAGTCTCGGCGTGATCGCCCGGTTGACAGGAATCCCCGTCGCGCGCACCGCGGACGGGCTCGTGCTCGACGTCGCGGGCGTCGGGTATCTCCTGCGCGTGACGGATCGCGCCGGCCGCAAGGCGAAGGAGGGGCGTGAGGTGACGCTCGAGACGTATCTCCACGTGCGCGAGGACGTGCTCCAGTTGTACGGCTTCGCCGAGCCGGCCGAGCGGGAGCTGTTCGAGCAACTGCTCTCGGTCTCGGGCGTGGGGCCGAAGGTGGCGCTCCTGATCGTGTCCGGCTCGACTCCTGCGGATCTGCGCCGCTCGATCGTGCTCGGCGACACGGCTCGGTTCCTGGCGATCCCGGGAGTGGGGAAGAAGACCGCGGAGCGCGTGGTGCTCGAGTTGAAGGAGAAGCTCGGGCTGGAGCAGGTCGTGCCCGAGGGCGCGCCGGACCTGGTTGCGCGCGATGCTCTCGTCGAGCTCGGCTACTCGGCGGTCGAGGCCGAACGGGCCTTGGCCGAAACCGACCCGGAGGCTCCGCCCGAGGAGCGCGTCCGGCAGGCGCTGAAGGCGGCGTGACCGAGCAGTTCCTCGCGCCCGCGCTGGCCCCGGACGAGGAAGAGCTCGAGCAGTCGCTGCGGCCGCGCTCGCTCGACGAGTTCGTCGGGCAGGAGCGGGTCAAGCAGCAGCTGGACATCGCGCTGCAGGCGGCGAAGGGGCGCGCTGAGTCTCTCGACCACGTCCTGCTCGTCGGGCCGCCGGGGCTTGGGAAGACGTCGCTCGCGTACATCGTCCGCGAGGAGCTCGGCGTGGGCATCCGCTGCGTCGCCGGGCCGGCTTTGGAGCGCAAAGGCGACCTGGCCGCGATCCTGACGACGCTCGAGCCGCGCGACGTGCTGTTCATCGACGAGATTCACCGGCTGTCGAGCGCGGTCGAGGAGGTCTTGTACCCCGCGCTGGAGGACTTCCGGCTCGACATCGTCGTCGGGCAGGGTCACGCGGCGCGGACGCTGACGCTCGACGTGCCGCCGTTCACGCTCGTCGGCGCGACGACGCGCACCGGGTTGTTGACGACGCCGTTGCGCGACCGGTTCGGGATGACGTTCCGGCTCGAGTACTACGAGCCCGCCGAGCTGGGCGTGATCGTGCGCCGCTCGGCCGGGATCCTGGGCGTTCAGATCGAGGACGAGGCGTCGGACGAGATCGCCGCGCGGTCCCGCGGAACCCCACGGGTGGCGAACCGGATCCTCCGGCGTGTGCGCGACGTGGCCGAAGTACGTCACCAGGGCGCGATCACAGCAGCCATCGCGGGCGAGGCGCTCGAGTTGCTCGAGGTCGACGGCCACGGGCTCGAGCGGACCGACCGGGCGTTGCTGCATGCGATCGTCGACCGCTTCGACGGCGGCCCGGTGGGACTGTCCACGTTGGCTGTGGCGCTCGGAGAGGAGCCGGACACGATCGAGGACGTCTACGAGCC
>DATBGG010000004.1:0-6613 GCA_036558065.1 Gaiellaceae bacterium
AGCGGCATCGACTTCATCAAGTCGTTCGACGCCAGCGGGTTCCCGGTGCGCGTGGGGGCCGAGGTGAAGGGCTTCGATCCCGAAGGCCTCGTCTCGACCAAGGAAGCGCGGCGGCTCGACCGCAACGTCCTGCTCGCGCTCGCCGCCGCGGTCGAGGCGAAGGACGACGCCGGCCTGAACGGCTTCGATCCGGCGCGGGCCGGGGTCGTCTTCGGCTCGGCGATCGGCGGCTTCCTCGGGATCATGGAGCAGAGCGAAGTTCTCGAGCGGCGCGGGCCGGACCGCGTCTCGCCGTACTTCATTCCCAGCGTGCTCGTCGACTCGGCGAGCGGCCAGATCGCGATCTCACTCGGGCTCCGCGGGCCGAATTACGCTCCGGTCTCTGCCTGCGCGACCGGCTCGCACGCCGTGGGCGAGGGAGCGGAGCTGATCAGGCGGGGCGACGCCGACGTCGTGCTCGCGGGCGGCACGGAGGCCTGCATGCACCCGCTGATCCTCGCCGGCTTCTGCGCGATGCGAGGCCTGGCCGCCGAGGACGAGCATCCGCCACGGGCCTCGCGTCCGTTCGACGCGACCCGCGCCGGGTTCGTGATGGGCGAAGGGGCGTGCGTGCTCGTGCTCGAGGACCTCGAAGCGGCCGAGAAACGCGGCGCGCGGATCTACGCCGAGGTGCTGGGCTACGGCGCCTCGAACGACGCGTACCACATGGCCGCGCCCGACCCAGCATCGGTCGGAGTGGCCGAGATGATGCGTGCCGCCCTCGCGCGCGCGCGCGTGAACCCGACGGAAGTCGACTACGTGAATGCGCACGGAACATCCACGCCGCTCGGCGACCTGGCCGAGACGAAGGCCCTGAAGGACGTCTTCGGCGACCACGCGTACCGGCTCGCGGTCTCGTCCACCAAGTCGATGATGGGCCACTGCTTCGGAGCGGCCGGCGCGATCGAGGCGATGATGTGCGTGCTCGCGATCCACGACGAGACGATCCCGCCCACGATCAACTACGAGCACCCGGATCCCGAGTGCGACCTCGACTACGTCCCGAACGAGGCACGCAAGGCGACGGTGAACGTCGCGCTCTCGAACGCTATGGGGCTCGGCGGGCACAACGGCTGCGTCCTGCTCGGCCGAGTCGATCACTAGGCTCGAACCACTGTGGCGCCTCTGAATCGACGGACGGCCGGGATTTTCCTCGCCGTCGCGGCAGGGCTCTCGAGCCTCGCGGTCTCGGCGCCCGCCCTGGGCGCCGGCACGAGGACGATCAATTTCGACGACGTGACCGCACCCTGCGTCTTCATGGACACCGGACCGCTCACGACGTACTACCAGGCGCTGGGCGTGACGTTTGCCGGTCCGGCTGCCGGCCAGGGCGGTGCAATCCTGAACCAGTGCGCCGCGTATGCCGTCAGCGGCTTCAGCGCTCCGAACTTCCTGGCCTTCGCCACGGGCACGTATGCCCCCGGGCCCGAGACGATCACCTTCGCCAGCCCGGTTTACGCCGTCGAGATCAAGGCCGGTGACGGCATCCATCCGGATCTGACGACACTGTCCGCATTCAACGGGAGCACGCTCGTCGCGGAGAGCTCTCGGACCGAGACCGCCGCGATGCAGACGATGAGCGTACGGGCGTCGAGGATCACGAGCGTTCGCCTGTCGTTCGCCGGCGACCTCGCCGTCTACGACGATCTCGTCTGGAGCAGCTCTCCTGTCAGCGCCGCCGATACCTCCCAGACGACCCGCGCCACGACGCTCACGGTTCCCGCACCGGGAGTCCTCGCGAACGACAGTGACCCGAACGGCGATCCGCTGACCGCTGCCGTGACGAGAACGCCGGCCAACGGCACGGTCGTGATGAGCCCGGACGGCGCCTTCGGCTACGTTCCGAACGCCGGGTTCGTCGGTGCCGACACGTTCGACTACGTCGCGAGCGACGGCGCCGGCACGAGCGACGAGGCGACCGTGAGGGTCAACGTCGTCGCGCCGCTGCCGCCACCGCCGCCTGTCCAGTGCCGCGTGCCGAAAGTCGTCGGCCTGCGACTCGCCGCCGCCAAGACCAAGATCCGCCGCGCGCACTGCGCCGTGGGTAAGACCAGGCGCAAGCGCTCGAAGCGCGTGGGCCGGGTTCTCTCCCAGAGCCCCCGAGCGGGGACACGACGCCCGCGTGGCGCGAAGGTCAACCTCGTCGTCGGCCGGCGCTGACCTGAGCCGGATTCCGGCGTCTAATCAGATGTGAGGTTTCTGGGAGGCGCCGTCCTCGCAGCGGGCCTGATCGTCGTCCCGCTGGCAGCGGCCGCCCAGTTCGGGCGTCCGGCCGAGATCCCGCTCGCGGGGACTCCGGTGGCGGTCGGCGTCGTGGACGTCACGCAGGACGGAAACGGGGATCTCGTCGTGGCCAACGCGGGAGCTCCGCCGCTGACGTTGCTCCGTGGCAACGGGACTGGAGCGTTCGAGGCGCCCGTCCCGTTCGGCACCGGCCCTGCCGCGCGTGCGATCGCCGTCTACGACCTCGACAACGACGGCGGGGATGACCTGGCCGTCGTCGGTGGGAACGAGGTGGCGGTGTACCTGGCCGCCGAGGGGAGCTTCGTCCGGCACGGCTCACTCGTCGCCCCCTCGGTCTTGGCGGTGCTCGCGAGCGATCTCGATTTCGACGGAAACGCCGACCTGCTCGCCGCAGCCTCGAACCGGCCCGTGGTGACGGTCTTCCGGGGACTCGGCGACGGCACGTTCCTCCCGGGCACGGAGTACTCGGCCGGGAGGAGCGCGGCGACGGCGCTCTTCGCGGCCGACCTCAACGGCGACGACCTGACGGATCTCGTTACCGGCGGCGATGGCGTCTCGGTCCTCCTCGGAAACGACGACGGCACGCTGGGAGCGCCTGTCGGCGTCACCGACACGCCCGGCGTGACGGCGCTGACCGGCGGGGACTTCGACGGCGACGGCGACGTCGACCTGGCGCTGGCGCGTAGCCCGAACGTCGTCGGCATCCTGCTCAACGACGGCGAAGGACTGCTCTCGGCGGGCGGCACGTACCAGGTCGGTGGGGCGCCGGTCGCGCTCGCGGCGTCCTTCGTCGACGACGACGCGTCGCTCGATCTCGTGACCGCGAACCGCGGGACGAACGACGTCTCGCTGCTTCTCGGCACGGAGAGCGGAGGGTTTCAGCCGCCGACGCGGGCTCGTGCGGGCAACGGGCCTGCCGGGCTTGCGCTCAGCGACCTCGACGGGAATGGCACCACCGACCTCGTCGTGGCGGACCGGCTGTCGAAGTCGGTCACCGTGCTGCTCAACGGCGCCGACGCTCCGCAGCCGGTCGTCTGCCGCGTGCCGGTGCTGGCGCATCGAACGCTCGCCACCGCACGGAGGATCGTCTCCGCTGCGAACTGCCGGGTCGGGTCTGTGCGGCGCAAGTACTCGGGTCGCATCAAGCGTGGGAAGGTGATCGCGGTCACGCCCCTTCCGGGCACTCGCCGGCCGGTCGGCACCACGGTCACCCTGCTCGTCAGTCGCGGGCGGAAGCCGAAGCGTTAGCCTCCGCGGCCATGGCTTTTATCGTCGACGAACGCGTCGAGCAGTACGCGGTCGAGCACACCACGGTGCTGCTCGACCTCTTCGAGCGCCTGGACGCCGAGACACGGGAGAAGACGACCATGCCCGGGATGATGGTCGGCCGGCTCGAGGGCGGGTTCCTGGCGGCGCTCGTGCGGATCAGCGGCGCGAAACGGATCCTCGAGCTCGGCACGTTCACCGGCTACTCGTCGATCTCGATGGCCAGCGCGCTTCCCGACGACGGCCGGATCATCACGTGCGACGTCGACCCGGACGCCACGTCGATCGCCAGGCGCTACATGGACGAGAGCGGCCACGGCGACAAGATCGACATCCGGCTCGGCCCCGCCTTGGAGACGATCGAGACTCTCGACGGGCCGTTCGACCTCGTCTTCATCGACGCCGACAAGGTGAACTACGAGAACTACTACGAGGCCGTGCTGCCGCTCCTGGCCGACGACGGGCTGCTGATCGCCGACAACGTCCTCTGGTCGGGGCGCGTGGTCGAGCCCGACGGGGATGAGTCGACCCAGGCGATCATGGCCTTCAACGAGCACGTCAAGAACGACCAGCGCGTGGTGTCCGTGATGCTCACGGTCCGCGACGGGATGACGCTCGTCCAGAAGCGCTAGCGATCCATCGCCGGCCGAGCAACTCGCGGCCGACGAGGATTGAAAATCCCCCCTGAAAGTTGTAGAACCACCCCAAGCTCCGAAGTGGAGGGCGCAAATCAAGGGTAGGGGAGGTTTCGCAGTGCACAAGCGACAGCGTGCGCGCTGGCCCTGGTTGGCTGCATTTGCCGCGATTTCGATCGTGCTCACGGGCGCGATCGCGACCGGTGCTGCCGGCAAGAACAGCAGTCAGCAAGGGGTCTGCGCGACGATCGAGAGCAAGAACGTCGCGAAGCAGGTGAACGCCCACGCGGCGCTCATCCTCGCCGCGTGCGGAAGAACACCTGCAAGCCAGGAGGCTCTCGACACGAGGTTCTCCTCGCTGGCACATATGCGCGCACGACCCGAGGACTACGGCGGCACGGACGTCGACATCATCACCGGCGGGGAAGGCACCTCGCCGCACGTCGTGCAGTCGGAGACCCAGGTCTGGGCCAACGGCAACACTGTCGTGTCCGCCTACAACGACTCGAGAACCGCTCCTAACTGTTACTCGGGTGGCTCGTACTCCACGAACGGCGGCTCGACGTGGACGAACCTGAACACACGTCCGTTCTGTACGGGTCACGGCACCGGATTCGGCGACCCCGTCGTCATGTACGACGCGCTGCACGCCAAGTGGATCGCCGTGTTCCTCGCCTCCGGCTGCGGCGGCCAGGGCCTCGGTGTGTGGACCTCCAACGACGGAGTGACATGGTCTACCGGCCCCTGCGCTCATAGCGGCGGCAACGACGACCGCGAATCGGGGTGGGTCGACAACACCCCGTCGAGCCCGTTCTACGGCCGTGCGTACGTGAGCTGGAACAACTTCAACATCGGCCAGGGTGCGATCCAGCTGATCCACTCGGACGACGGTGGCGCCACCTGGAGTGCGCCGGTCAACGTGACCAGCGGCTCGGTGTTCCTGAGAGACGTCCAGGTCACGGTCGGCACCGACGGCAAGGTCTTCGTCGCCAGCATGAACGAGGGCGGCGGCGGGCTCAGCACGCGGACGAACCTCATGCAGGAGTCCACGAACGGCGGGTCGACCTGGACGCAGGTGACCATGGGCGCAGGGTTCCCGGCCCCAGGCGTCGGCCTGTGCTCGTCCAACTCGTACTTCGTGAACATGTACCCCGCGAACTGGCGGCACATGGGCTGGGGCGACGTCGGCGTCGGCCCGGGCAACGTCATCCACTACGCCTACACCTCGCACGGTGCGGGCAGCGACAAGGGCGACATCTACTACGTGCGCTCGACCGATAACGGCGCGACGTGGAGCACGCCGCTCCGCCTCGACGGCGACGGCGGGACGCGAGGTCAGTGGCAGGCGTCACTGGCCGTCACGCCCGGCGGGGACGTCTTCGTGAGCTGGTACGACCAGCGCAACACGTCGAACAACGACCTGCAGCGCTTCGGCCGCCTGTCGACCGACAACGGCGTGACGTGGCAGTCGCCGTCACCGGTCAGCGACGTCATCTACCCACTGCCGCTGACGGGTGATCCGAACATCCAGTCGTGCTACACGGGCGACTACGACCGCTCGTACGCCCAGAGCAACGCCATCCACACGACCTGGGTCGACGGCCGCGTCTCGATCGGCGGCCAGCCCCAGCAGGACGTCTTCTACGACAAGGTCCCGACGACGGGGCCACCTCCACCTCCGCCGCCTCCTCCGCCGCCACCGCCTCCGCCGCCACCTCCGCCTCCGCCCGGGTCCTGTTCGGGTGGGCCGATCACGATCAATGACGCGGCTCCGGCGACGCCGTATCCGTCGAACTGTGTCGTGTCGGGGGCGACCGGGTCGATCAGTGACGTGAATGTCAATCTGATCGGGTTCAGTCACACCTTCCCGGCTGACGTGGACATGCTGCTCGTCTCACCAGGCGGGCAGAACGCGATCTTCATGTCGGATGCCGGTGGCTTCGGGCCGGGCGTCGTGGATTGCGACTTGACCTTCGACGATGAGGCTCCGACGCCGATTCCGGACGTCTCGAATCCGAGTTGTCCGGGGAACTACCAGCCGGCCAACTACGGGACGGGCGACGTCTTCCCGGCTCCGGCGCCTGCGCCGAGCGGGAGTGTCGCGCTGTCGACGTTCGACGGTGGTAATCCGAACGGGACGTGGTCGCTGTATGTGGTCGACGACGCTGGTGCGGACGTCGGCGACATCGACAACTGGTCGCTATCGATTACGGCCGGTGGTGGCCCACCGCCTCCGCCTCCGCCTCCTCCGCCGCCGCCTCCTCCGGGTAACTGGGAGACGCGTGCGTCGATGCCCGCCGATTTCTACGGCGGTGCGATGAGCGCGGATGCGACCGGTGCGTATATCGCGGGTGGCTACTCGTTCAGCTCGGGTCTGACGATGAACGAGCTGTACAAGTTCGACCCGGCCGCGAATACGTGGACGACGC
>DATBGG010000005.1:0-11298 GCA_036558065.1 Gaiellaceae bacterium
GAACTTCGTGTTGATGAAGTCGATCGTCCCTTGGGTCGGGCGGGTGTAGAGCCAGGACATGAGCCCGAGCGCGAACATGTTCTTCGAGCGCTCGGCCTCGCGGTTGGTCAAGCCCGTGCCTTTGACCGCCTCGAGCGTCAACGAAGTCAGCGGCACGTCGTGGACGCGGTACTCGTCGAGCGTGCCGTCCTCGAGCGGGTTGGCCGTGTAGCCCGCCTTCTGCAGGTTGCGGTCGCTGAACGCGTCGCTGTTCACGATCAGCGTCCCGCCCTTCGGCAGGTCCTTGACGTTCTTGCGCAAAGCCGCGGGGTTCATGGCGACGAGCACGTGCGGCGCATCGCCCGGCGTGAGGATGTCGTGATCCGCGTAGTGGATCTGGAAGCCGGAGACGCCCGGAAGCGAGCCCGCCGGAGCGCGGATCTCTGCCGGGAAGTCGGGGAGCGTCGAGAGGTCGTTCCCGAAGAGGGCGGTCTCGCTCGTGAAGCGGCCGCCCGTCAGCTGCATCCCGTCGCCGGAATCGCCGGCGAACCGGATGATCACGTCCTCGAGCTGCTCGACGGGCTTGGCCATCGCCTCTCCGGGAGGTATAGCACCAGCCCGAACCATGATCTTCACCACTCTGTCCCACCACGCGTCCGAGCCTGTCTCTAGCGTGCGAAGCGATGTACTTCGAGATCCCACGCGAGATCGTCGAGCAGCATCACGAACGGCTCCGCGACGCCGCTCAGGCCCCGCCTCCGCGGTTCCTCGTACGACTGGTCGCCCTGATCAGACGCGAGCGGGAACCGGCTCAGGTCATTCCGCTGTCCAGACGCGAGCTCGAGCGTTTGGCCGCCTAGGCGATCGCCGCCGCAGAGGGCTGCTGGCGGAGCCGGTAGGCGAGGTACGCCGTGGTCACGATCGGAACGACGATGAGGGCGATCACCGCGACGATGCCGAAGACGTTCGTGGAGGTAGCGTCGTAACTGCATGGGGCGGCCGTGATCGCCCTTCCGCTCCCCGAGATGACCGGTCCACAGGTGCCGCCCGAAACGCCCGACGAGAAGACCGCAAGCCCGATCGGGAGAACCAACCCGCCCGGCACGAAGACCGTTCCGATGATCTTGTCCCGCACGTTCCAGGCGTTCGAGAACCACAGCAGGACTACGCCGATGATCCACCCGAAGATCGGGATGAGCAGGCCTCCAACGAGCAGGAGGATGAGCGCTGCAACTTCCATCCAACCGGGCTTGAACGGCTGAGCGGCGGGGGGCGGCCGGACCTCGAAGCGCTCGCGTGCGTCCTCGGCGATGTCCGCTGGGTCGCCAAGCCCCTCCAGGATGTTGCGCACATCGGCCTCGGTCTCGTGCTCGAGCCCCGCGCGCGCCTCGGCAATGTGCCCTTCGATCTCGTCCACGATCTCGCGCCGGCGGTCGCGCGGGAGATCGTCGAGCTCGACCTCGAGGTGCTTCAGGTACCGCTCGACCAGCTTGTCGGGTGTCGTGCTCATCACCCAGCCTTCCTTTCTACGAAGTGATCCACGGCGTCGCGGAAGCGGCCCCACTCGCCCCGGAACGCGTCCAGCGCGCCTCTTCCGTCGGCCGTCAGCCGGTAGTAGCGGCGCGGCGGCCCGGAGGTCGACTCGCGCCAGGTCGTCTCGACCAGGCCGTCACGGCGGAGGCGGCTGAGGAGCGGGTAGATCGTGCCCTCGCTCGTGACCATTCCGTCCGTCTCCGCCAGGGAGCGAACGAGGTCGAATCCGTAGCGCTCCTCGTCGGCGAGCAGGGCGAGGACGCAGTATTGAAGTGTTCCCTTCCGCATCTGCGCGAGCAGCGCGTCCTGCTTTGCCGGGGCTACCATGCATCACAAGGTACCTGGGTAAGCCGCTTAAGTCAACGCGTCACGGCTCGCTGACTCGCACGACCTGCAAGCCCCAAGCCTCGCCGGCCGCGAACAGCTCGTCGGGATCGACCTCGTCACGCCAGCCGATGAAGTGGCGCTCAGGCTTCTGATCGGTCGACCCGTAGACCGCGGACCGCAGCTCGGGACTGCGCTTCCCCCGTCCGCGCTCGAGCTCGTCTCGCCTGCGTTCGGCCTCCTCGGCCGCCGGCCCTTCCGCGTAGCCCTTCGCCATCAGGCTGCCTCGGCGAGCAGCGCCTCGAGATCGAGCGGGATCGAGACCATCGCCACGCCCTCGCCGTCAGGCGCCATCGGCCACTCCTCGCGCGGACGGTCGCGGTAGAGCTCGATCCCGTTCCCGTCCGGATCCTGCAGGTAGAGCGCCTCGCTGACGCCGTGGTCGGACGCGCCGGTGAGCGGCACACCGTTGTCGACGAGCCGCTTCAGCGCGTCGGCGAGCGCGGCGCGGGTCGGATAGCGGATCGCGAGGTGGAAGAGGCCCGTCGATCCAGGCGGCGGCGGAGACCCGCCCTTCGACTCCCAGGTGTTGAGACCGATGTGGTGGTGGTACCCGCCGGCCGAGAGGAACGCGGCCTGGTCGCCCATCCGCTGCATGAGCTCGAAGCCGAGCACGTCGCGGTAGAACTCGATCGCGCGGTCGAGGTCGGCGACCTTGAGATGGACGTGGCCGATGTCCACGCCGGGGTCGATCGCGGCCATGTCCGAACGGTACTACGGCTTCTTCGAGTCGCCGCTCTCGCTCTGTTCGAACTCGAGCATCAGCCGGCGGAGCAGCGAATTCAGCTGCTCCTGCTCGTTCTTGTTCAGCGCCTTGCCGATCAGATTCTCGTAGGCGGCCTGCGCCTGAGCGCTCTCGACCCACTTCCTCTCGCCTGCGTCAGTCAGCTCGATCAGCACGCCCCGACGGTCGTCGGGGTCGGGAAGGCGTTTGACGAGCCCTGCCTTTTCCAGGCGGTCGAGCCTGTTCGTCATCGCGCCGCTCGACAGGTCGGTCCTCTTGGCAAGCGATCCCGCCGAACGCTGGAACGGAGGCCCTGCCTGGCGGAGCGCGCCGAGGACGTCCCACTCTTCGTACGTGAGGTCGTGCTCCGCGATCACGGCGTTCAGGCTGCGCTTGATTCGCCGGGTGAGCCCAGCCATGCGATCGACGATGCCTTCGACCGCCATGTCGAGGTTCGGGATCTCTTCGAGCCAAGCGTCCTCGAGCCACTTGTCGACGTGGTCTCGCTCCTCGGTTTTCTTCATGGCCACATTTTTGACCACAAAAGTCTTGACGTCAAGATAGATTCATGCTAGCTTTCTAGTAGTTCGATCTCAAGATACTTTACCTCGAAGGGAGGCCAAGCAATGTTTCCAGTCGATGTCGAGACACATCAACTGATCGCGAAGGATCGCGCGGAGCGTCTGCGGAAAGAGGCCCGGCCGTCGAGGGGCGTAGGGTTGAAGCGTGACCGTCGAACGGACGATCAAGCCGCGCGGCCCCTACTCGCTCGCGCTCTCCGGGCGATTCGCGTCTGACCCGACCAGGCGCGTCGGCAAGGGCGTCCTGACCTGCTTGCTGGCCGGCGGCGAGCGGGCCGGGGCGCGCCAGCTGCCCGACGGAACGGTCTTCCTGCGCGCAGAGAGCGAGGCGGGGATCGAGCAGCTTCGCTTCGTTCTCGGGGTGGACGACGACCACACGCCGTTCCTCGAGCGGTTCGCCGCCGACGAGCTGCTCGCCGGCCCGATCAAGCACCTCCGCGGGCTCCGGCCGATGCGCACGGCGACGGTCACCCACGCGCTCATGCGCGCGATCGTCGGACAGCTGATCACGTCGCGCGAAGCGCGCTCGATCGAGTGGCGGCTGCTGCACGCCACGACCGAGCGAGTCGGCAAGCTCGTCGCCCCGCCTCTGCCCCACCACATCGCGCAGTTCGCGCCAGCCGAGCTCTACCGGTTCCAGCTGCCCGCGCGGAAGGCGACGGCGCTCGTCCGCATCTGCCGCACATTCGACCCGGAACGACTGCGACGGCTGCCTCCGGACGCGGCGGCGAAACGGCTGGAGCAGGAGCGCGGGATCGGCCCCTACTCGGTGGGGGTCGTCTGGACGCAGGGACTCGGCCGTTACGACCGCGGCATCGTCGGCGACCTCGGGCTGCTGAAGATCTGCTCCGCGATCGAGGGACGCTGGGTCGAGCCCGAGGACACGGCTCGGATCCTCGCGCGCTACGAGGGGTGGGCCGGCCTCGCGTGCGTGTACCTGATGGCCGGCGCGAGTCGAGGCCTCGTCCCGCTGAAGCTGACCCGCCCGGAAGTCAGACGAGAGCGCATACGAGCGCGGTACGCCGCCTAAACTCAGCACATGGCTACTGACGGCCGACGGATCGCCATCCTGGGCGGCGGGAAGATCGGCGAGTCGCTGCTTTCCGGGCTGCTCAGCGCGGGCTGGCGCAATCCGGACGAGATCGTCGTCACGGGTCGCCGCCAGGAGCGGATCGACGAGCTCGCCGAGCGCTACGGCGTCGAGACCACGCTCTCGAACTCGGACGCGGTCAACGGCGCGGCGTTCATCGTGATCGCCGTCAAGCCGCAGGATTTCGACGTCCTGCTCGGCGAGGTCGGCGGGTTGCTCACGTCCGACCAGACCGTGCTGTCCGTAGCCGCGGCCGTGCCGACGAAGCAGATCGAGCAGCACCTGTCCGACGGCGTGCCCGTCCTGCGCGCGATGCCCAACACACCGGCAACCGTGCACGAAGGCGTCGCAGGGCTCTGCGCGGGCGCGCACGCCAACGGCGACCACCTGGCGATGGCCGGAGAAGTGCTGACCCACGTCGGCCGGGTCGTCCAGGTGCCGGAGCCGTACATGGACGCGGTCACGGCCGTCTCCGGTTCCGGGCCCGCGTACTTTGCGTTGCTCGCCGAGGCGATGATCGAGGCGGGCATCCTGCTCGGCCTCTCGCGCGAGGTCTCGACAGAGCTGGTCGTGCAGACGATGTTCGGAACCGCGAAGCTGCTCCGCGACGAGGAGATGCACCCGGTCGAGCTACGCGAGATGGTCACCTCGCCGGGGGGCACGACGATCCGCGCGATCCGCGAGCTCGAGCGCGCCGGAGTGCGCGCCGCGTTCCTGAACGCGATCCAGGCGGCGATGGAGCGCTCGAAAGAGCTCGCCGAGGGCGACTCCTGATCGACCTCAGGATCTTCGACACTCCACGTGAGGCGCAGAGCGCAGCAGCCGAGCTGCTCGTCGAATCGGCCCGCGCCGGAGAGCACATCGCCCTCTCGGGCGGAGACTCGCCGGGACCCGCGTACGAGCTTGCGGCGGGGTTGGAGCCTGATTGGACGAAGGCGACGCTCTGGTGGGGCGACGAGCGCTGCGTGCCGCCCGACGACGAGCGCTCGAACTACTTGCTCGTGAAGCGGACGCTCCTCGATCGCGTCGATCCGGGCGAAGTCCATCGGATCCACGGCGAGCTCGGCGGCGACGACGCGGCTGCCCGATATCACGACGAGCTCGAGGGTGCCCGCCTCGGGCTCGCGCTCCAGGGAATCGGCCCGGACGGACACACCGCGTCGCTCTTCCCCCACGCGCCTGCCCTGGAAGAGCGGGAGCGCCGCGCCGTGGCGGCGCCGCATGAAGACGTCGAGCGCGTAACGATGACGCTGCCGATGCTGTCCGGAGCGGCCAAGGTGGTCTTCCTCGTCCTCGGCGAGTCGAAGGCCGAGGCAGCCCGAAAGGCGTTCGCCGAGGAGCCGAGCGAAGAGACGCCGGCGAGCCTGCTGCGCTCGGAGGACGGCGATACGATCGTCCTCCTCGACAGGGCTGCTGCCGCCGAGCTTGACAACAGAGACTGAATTCCTATATGTAGGATTCGGATGGCAGTGTCCGCGTCGCCCAGACCCACTGATGTCTTCACCATCGAGCGTGCGGAGCAGCTGAAGGCGCTCGGACATCCTCTTCGCCTGCGAGTGCTCGAGATGCTCGGCGACGAGGGCAACGAGCCGCTGACGAACCGCGAGCTCGCCCAGAAGCTGAACGTCGATCCGGGCCACTTGCACTTCCACGTGAAGATGCTGCTGCGCGCCGGCCTGATCGAGCGCGCCGAGGGCGGAAAGGGCCGCGAGAAGCCGTATCGAGCCGTCGCCAGCACCGTTCGCGTCGGGCCCGAGCTCCTTGGCTCACGTCTGACCGGCGACCTGCAGGCTGCGATGCTGAACGAGGTCCAGGCGGGGTTCGCGAAGCGCGAGGAGGGTCAGTTCCGCAGCGCTCAGGTCACCGGCCGCGTCACGCCGGAGCAGGCGATCGAGCTGATCGCGGAGCTCGTCGAGAAGGCGAAGGATCTCGAGGACCCGTCGGTCGACGCGCTCGTGATCACGGCGTTCATGCATCCGCCGACCGCCCGGGGAGCAGCGGGGAGCTGAGCTCGGCGGCGAAGCCTCGCCGTCTGGCGAGGGCCTGCAGGACGAGCACGGTGTCGGCGACGGGAATGTCCTCGAGGTATTCCTCGCGCGTCTCGAACGACTCCAGCACGCTCTCGACCGCGTACGTGTAGCCGACGACGTCCTGCGCGGCGACGAACGCGAGGGCATCGCCGACGTCGTGCGGGAAGTCCGGATGCGTCCGGATCGCGTCGGCGTGCGGCACGGCGTCGTGGTCGCGGCCGAGGACGAGGAGCGCCAGCGCCGCGGCGTACCGGCCGATCGGCGATTCGGCTTCAGACGCTCCCAACTCGAGTGCCCAGCGAGCCGCGTCCTCGGCGGCCTCCCAGTCACCGGCGAGCACGAGCGCCTTCATGGCCCCGATCGGCCGCCCCCAGCTCCCGGGCGGCGCGTCCGCGATGCTCTCGCGATAGCGCTCGGCGGCGCGGTGAAACCACTCCGAGGCCTCGTCGGGCCGACCGGCCATGAGCAGCGCGAGCCCGGCTCCTCCCGCGGCGTTGCCCATCCGCGTCAGCTGCCGCTGGCGCGCGTCGGGCTCGTCCGGTAGCCGCGACTCGCCGTCCTGGTAGCGCGAGACCTCGCGGGCGAGATGGTCGTCCCAGTCGCTCACGCGCGTGACGATAACCTCCTCACGTGGCCGAGCCGGTGACGCAGTTCCGCCTCGAGCGGCGCGATTCCCTGGCGCTCGTGACGATGGACGACGGCACGCGCGAAGGGCGGCCGAACATCCTCGGCCGTGGAGCGCTCGAATCGCTCGCGGGGCTTCTGCCCGAGCTCGAGGAGGGCCAGTTCTCGGCGCTCGTGATCACGGGCAAGCAGGGGAGCTTCTCGGGCGGCGCCGACCTCGACGAGTTCCCGCGCATCGAGACGCGCGAGCAGGCGATAGAGGGCAGCCGCGCGGGGCACGAGCTCTTCGGACGAGTTCGCGCGCTGAGCTATCCGACCGTCGCCGCGATCAACGCGGCGGTTCTCGGCGGGGGCGTCGAGCTGGCGCTGCACTGCGACTACCGGGTGATCGCGGACGACGTGAGGCACGTCGCCTCGCCCGAGTGCCTGCTCGGATTCGTCCCGGCCTGGGGCGCGACACAGCTGGCGCCGAGGCTCGTCGGGCCCGAAGCCGCGGTCAAGCTGATCGTCGCGAACCCGATGCGCCAGAACAAGATGCTGGACGCAGAGCGGGCGCTGGAGCTGGGCCTCGTCGACCGGGTGACGGCGCCGGAGCAGTTGATCGAAGAGGCGATCGCGCTCGCGCTCGAGCAGCCGCCTCGGGACACTCCGGACCTGTCGTCGACGAGCGACATCGTGACGCGGGCGCGCTCGCAGCTCGACGACTCGCTGCACGGCGCCGCGCCGGCCCCGTACCGGGCACTCGAGCTGATCGACGGCGCTCAGGCCTGGACGCTCGAAGAGGGCTACCGCGCCGAGGAGGAGGCGCTCGCCGACCTCCTGTTCACTCCGCAGGCGAAGGCGTCGCTCTACGCGTTCGACGTCGTCGAGCGCCGCGCCCGGCGCGGAGCCGGCCGACCCTCGTCCGAGCCCCGTCCAGTGCGGAAGATCGGGATCGCGGGCGCGGGCCTGATGGCGTCCCAGCTCGCCACGCTGTTCCTGCGCAGGGCACGCGTGCCGGTCGTCCTCCGCGACCTCGAGCATGAGATCGTCGACCGCGCCCTGGAGTCGATCCGTGACGACCTCGCCGCGGCGACGGCCCGCGGACGCCTCGACCACGAGCAGGCCGTCTCGCTGGCCGCGCTCGCGAGCGCCACGACCTCGTACGACGGCTTCGAGGACTGCGACGTCGTGATCGAGGCGGTCTTCGAGGAGCTCGGGGTGAAACAAAAGGTGTTCGCCGAGCTCGAGGCTGTGGTGTCGGACGAATGCGTCCTCGCGACGAACACGTCCGCGCTCTCGGTGACCGCAATGGCCGAGGGCCTGGAGCATCCGGAACGGCTCGTCGGAATCCACTTCTTCAATCCCGTGGCGCTGATGCCGCTCGTCGAGCTGATCCGCACGCACGAGACCGACGACGTGACCCTTGCGACGGCGTGGTCGCTCGCCGACCGTCTGCGCAAGCGGCCCGTCCTCGTCCGCGACGCGCCCGCCTTCGTCGTCAACCGGCTCCTGACCCGGATGATGCTCGTCGTCCTCGAGTCGACCGAGCGGGGAAGCTCCGTCGAGGAGGCCGACGAGGCCGTGCTCTCGCTGGGTCTTCCGATGGCGCCGTCGGTGCTCCTGCAGCTGGTGGGAGAGCAGGTCGCGACTCACGTCCGCGACACGCTTCACGCCGCGTATCCCGAACGATTCACGACGACCCCTGGCCCGCAGCGCAGCGTGGAGGAGATCCGCGACGCCGTCCTGGCCGCGCTCGCGGACGAGGTCGGCCACATCCTCGCCGAGGGCGTCGTCGAGTCGCCGAAGGACGTCGACGCCGCCCTGATCCTCGGAGCCGGCTTCCCGTTCTTCATGGGCGGCCTGACCCCGTATCTACGCGAGCACGGCTACTCTTTCGAGCTCAGCAAGCGCTAGTTCCAAGCCCCGGCGGATGGGGTATGCTTCGTACAGCGACGCTCACTGGGGATTCGGAGCGCGCCCTCTCTAATTTCTCGGAGGTAGAGCGGCCAGTCGCGCCGCTTCCATGCAGGAAACGACCGAGCAGCTATCACCAATTCCTGCGACGGACGATCTCGTCGCAGCAGCACGCAAAGCCGGAGACTGGGCCGGCGAGCCCCTGCTCCACAACGGCGAGGAGCCGGCAGAGGTGCTCGCGCCGGAGACGGCTCGTCGCAACGCGCTCGACGAGGCGATCGCCGAGATGGACGCCGGCCGCGACGCGCCTTCCTCGCAGTGGAAGGTTCGCTTCGCGCTCATGCTCGGGCTCGAGCGCGTGCTCTCGGAGAAGCCTCCGCACCTCGCTTCGGGCACGGAGCTGCGCCGCCACCAGGTGGACGCGCTCGCCGGAATGCTGACCGAACTGATCGCCGCCAACCAGCGGGTCGAAGAGGAGTCGCTGAACGGCAACGGGAACGGCCACGTCGAGGCAGCCGAGCCGGAGGAAGAGGACGAGGACTTCGGCGTCGTCGACGAGGAGGAGCCCGAGCAGCTGACCCCCGCAGAGGATCCCGGCGCGATCCGCCGCTACCGGTTCCGGCATCCCACCGCGTCGGGCAAGACGATCGCCGCCGCCGGCTTCGTAGAGGCCGCGCGCACGATGGGCGTCCTCATCCTCACGCACCGTCGGCTGCTCGTCTCCCAGTTCAACCGCGAGCTCGCGGCCGAGGGCTACGGCGACCGGCTGACACCGATCGTCGAAGAGGGCCAGACCTCTGCCAAGGCCGCTCCGATCACGGTCCAGACATACGCCTGGTTCGCGCGCCACTACAACTCGGTCAGCCGCGACACGTACCAGCTGGTGATCGCCGACGAGGCGCACACGGCGCTCGGCGAGAAGACGAGCCACGCGATCCGGAGCTTCCCCGACCCGATCTACATCGGGATGACCGCCACCGAGCAGCTGATCGCGAAGCAGGTCTCGGACGTCTTCCCCGCCTCGGTCGACGACCTTCCGCTCCAGGACGCCGCGCGCCGAGGCTTGATCGCGCCGCTCCGAACGCTTCGCGTCCCACCGGCTGCCGCCATCTCCTCGGTGCCGATCGTCGGCGGCGACTTCGAAGAGCGCGCGCTCGCCGCGGCGCTCGACCACAAGGCTTTGAACCAGGCCGCCGCCAGCCTCTACCGCGACCGGTTCGACTCGACCCCGGGGATCGTCTACGCGGCCGGCGTCGACCACGCGTACAACCTCGCGCAGGAGTTCCGTGCCGCGGGGCTGAAGGCCGAGGCGGTCAGCGGGCGCACGCCTCCGGTCAAGCTCGCCGAGATCCTCGCCGCCTACGAGCGCGCCGAGATCGACATCCTGATCAACGCGATGCTGCTCGCGGAGGGCTGGAACTCGCCGCGCGCGACCGTCGTCATGCACCTCGCCCCGACCGCGAGCAAGCGCGTCTACCAGCAGCGGATCGGCCGGATCATGCGAATGCACCCGCGCAAGGAGGCGGGCATCGTCGTCGACTTCGTGAACAAGGGCGCGACGCACAACGACCGCGTCGTCTCCCTCCACAGCCTGCTCGCGGCCGACTTCTACCGCGAGGGTGCCCGCGTGACCCCGGCTCCGCGCAGGCGGCCGAACCGCCGCGCCCGACGCAAGCTCTCGCCGGCGCCGTGGCTCGTCCCGGTGACGCCGGACGTCCGTCGCCGGCTCTCGGTCATCCAGCGCGAGTGGCAGCGGATCGACCCGCGCTACCTCGACGAGGACGAGCAGCGCTACTGGGCCTCGATCGCGGGACGCCAGGTCCGGTTCGAAGAGCGCGCCGAGTTCGTGAAGAAGCTCTCCGACGGCAAGGCGAGCAAAGCCTGCCTCGAGCAGTTCCTCGCGACCGCGGCCGCCGAGAACCCGAACCGGCGCCTGCGCATGATGGCGCTCTCCGACCGCGTCTCGATGACCGTCGAGCGAGCCGACTTCGACGATCTCGTCACGCTCGTCACGCAGGGGGCGACCTGGGACAAGGATCGGATCCAGGGAGCGCGGGTCCTGCTGCGGGCGATCGGCGAGGGCAAGGCGGACGCGCCCGAGCAGATCCTCGCCCGCTGGACGTGGAAGCTCGCGCGGGCGACTCGCAAGGCGCAGGACCGTCGTGTCAGCGCCGAGTTCCCTGAAGCGAAGCGGTTGCTGGGAGCGCTCGCCAACTCGCGCGGGCACCGGCACGAGGAGAACGCTGCGAAGCTCGTCAACGCCGCGCTCGAGCTGCCGATCGAGGTGGGCGTCGCGCTGCTCGCGTCGGCGGACGGCTACACGCCGCGCGCGACGAAGCTGATCGAGGGCGCGCGCGAGAAGATCGGGACGCTGCCCGAGGTCGCGTACGCGCTCGCCGAGAACCTGCCTCCGCCGAAGGCGCACTCGGGACGGCGCAGGCGCAGGCGCCGCAAGCG
>DATBGG010000006.1:0-20005 GCA_036558065.1 Gaiellaceae bacterium
TGCCTGGTCGACGGCTTCCGGCTGGGGCCGGCCGCGCCGGAGCACATCGCGGTCGTCGACGGCGACGAGCGGAGCGCGGCGATCGCCGCCGCTTCGATCGTGGCCAAGGTCGTCCGCGATCGCACGATGCGCCGGATGGACGCGTTGTATCCGCGCTACGGCTTCTCGTCGCACGTGGGCTACATCACTCCGCGCCACTCGCGGCTCGTCCGCGAGCACGGGCCATGCCACATCCACCGCCGGTCGTTCCAGGCGCTGTGCTACCTGAGTGAAGAAGAAGCCGTCGCCCGCCTCGCCGCGGCCGTCTAGCACTCGGGCCATCGGCACGCGGGCCGAGCGGCGTGCGGCGGCGCACTACCGGCTGCGCGGCTATCGCGTGCTGGCGACGAACCTCTGGATCGCGGGCTACGAGCTCGACCTCGTCCTGCGGCGCGGGCGGATGATCGTCTTCTGCGAGGTGAAGTCGAAGGGCGGCGCCGAGAGAGGCGACCCGCTGGAGATGGTCACACCGGAAAAGGTGCGACGGCTGAGGCGGGCGGCCGAGGCGTGGCTGCTGATGCATCCTCAACCGCGCGAGTACGACGTGCGCTTCGACGTCGCCGCGGAGCGAACCGGCAAGCTGGAGATCGTTGCGAACGCCTTCTGAGTTCGAGCTCGCGTACCTGGCGACCGACGATCCGCGCGCGCAGTCGGGCTTCCACGGCTCAGCAGAACGCTGGGAGGCGGCGCGAAGGCCGATCGTCGAAGCCATCGATCGCGACGGCACGTTTCTCGACGTCGGTTCCGCGAACGGGCTGCTCATGGAGTCGGTCGCCGAGTGGAGCGAGCATGCGATCGAGCCGTACGGGGTCGACTTCGCGCGGGGTCTGGTCGAGCTCGCGCGCTCCCGCCTCCCGCACTGGGCAGATCGGATCTGGCTCGGCGACGCCGCGACCTGGACGCCGCCGCTTCTCTTCGACTTCGTCCACACGCGTCTCGATCTCGGCTCGATCGAGCACGTCGCGGGGTTCGGCAGCCGTTTGATCGTCTCGTCCGACGGGAGCTTCCGTCGCCCGGATTCACTGAAGGCAGAGCCGGTAGCCGACCGGCTCCGCGATCTAGGGCTCGACGTTGCGGGTGAGCTCTACCGCCGCTCAGACGAGCACCAGGTCGAGATCGCAGTCGCCTGGGTGGACCAGGACTAGACATCCTCGCGCCGAAGCTCGGAGCATGGCTCCGACCCAGGATGCGCTCTACCGGGGGCTCGACCTCGACCTCTCCTGGTCGGAGCGCGACCTTCCCGAGCGCGTGCGGACGAAGCACGTCCACCGGCTGCACCCGTACCTCGGCAAGTTCGTCCCGCAGCTCGTCGAGGCGCTCCTCGAACGGCACCTCCCGCGCGCAAAGAGGATCCTCGACCCGTTCGCGGGGTCGGGAACGACCCTCGTCCAGTCGCTCGAAAGCGGTTGTGACGCGACCGGCGTCGACGTCGCCGCCTTCAACTGCCTGCTGGTGCGCGTCAAGACGGCCGAGTACAACCTCTTTGCGCTGGAGAGCGACCTCCGCGACTCCCTGCGCAGGCTCGAGGCGTTCGAAGGCGGGCGGCCTCCCCGGCCGAACGCCTACCTCGACGCCTGGTACGCGCCCAAGGCTGCGGCCGAGCTCGTCTTCTATCGCTCGCTGATCGACGACTACGAGCACGCGGATGTGATGCGAGTCGTGTTGACACGGGCCGCGCGCTCGGCGCGCCGGACGACCCACTTCGACCTCGACTTCCCGCGTGAGCCCCAGGTCGGCGAGTACTGGTGCCACAAGCACCGCAAGACCTGCCGGCCGGTCCAACGTGCGGAGCATTTCCTGCGCCGCTACGCGATCGACACGCTCGAGCGGATTCGCGAGTTCTCGCGCGTGCGCGCGCGTGGACCCGAAGCTACCGTGCTCCACGGCGACGCCCGCGACCTCGACCTCGGCGGGCCCTTCGACGGGATCGTCACCTCCCCGCCGTATCCGGGCCTGATCGACTACCACGAGCAGCACCGCTACGCGTACGAGCTGCTCGAGCTCGAGGATCGTCGCGCCGACGAGCTGGGCGCGGCGGAACGAGGGACGAGCGCCAAGGCGATCGCGGACTACGTCGAGGGCATCGCGGCCGTGTTCGCCAACGCGCGCGGGGCGCTACGGCCCCGGGCTCGCGTCGTGATCGTGATCAACGACCGCCGCGAGCTCTATCCCGAGATCCTGGAGCGGGCCGGCTTCGAGATCGAGGCGCGCTACCGACGTCACGTCAACCGGCGCACGGGGCGGCGCGCGGGCGAGTTCTTCGAGGACGTGATCGTCGCCCGCTAGCCCGGCGGGGGCGAAGGCAGCGGGATCCGCTCCGAGTCGTCGACGCTGTAGATGTTCCAGCTGTGCGTCCGGCAGCGGACGCTGTCGTAGTACACCCGCGTCGTGATCACGTCGCCCGGCGGCTTGGTGAGGATCCGGTGCGCGAAGCTGACGTCGAGGTCGCGGCCCTGCGGGAGCCTCGCGATCACCTCCGGCGGGCCTGTGAGCTTCTGCTTCACGAGCTGCACCGACTTCCCGCAGCCCTTCTTGCTCTGGCCGTAGTAGACGGTTCCGAGCTCGTTCACGGAGGGGCTGTAGACGACCTTGCCGGCGGCTGACGGGAGCGCCGTCGTGCTGGCCGAGGCGAGGTCGTAGCGCATGATCTGGCAGCGCGGATACGGGTTGCACTTCGCCCACACGGCGAACGTCCCGTTCAGCTGGCCGGCACTGACGAGCCCGTTTCGGTTCTTGAGCTGGTCGAGGACGCGCTGCTCTCCCGTCTCCAGGTTCCGGAGGAGCACGAGCTGCCGGTCGGGGCTGTATGCCTGGCCGCGGCTGTACAGGAGCCAGCCGCCCGAGATCGTCGCGCAGCATTCCCACTTCGGTGTGTTCACTCCCGCGGGCATCGCCTGCAGGTGGCGCGTCGTCAGGTCGTAGAGCCGCAGGTCGGAGCTGTCGGCGAAGGAGCCGCGGATCAGCTGGTAGACGAGCGTCGCGCCGTCGATTCCGCCGGCGTAGGCCTGCGTGTTCTTCGGGTTGACCCTGAACGCCTTGTGGCCCGTCTGCTGGGCGTAGAGATCGAACGGGCTCGTTTGCTTCTCGCGGCTCTTCGACCAGGCGAACCAGTCGTCGCTCGCCGCGGGGCCGACTTCGTTTCGGGGGCCGATCTTGACGGGAGCGGGCGCGGTCGCTGCCGCAGCCGTGAAGGCGACCGCGAGGGCGGCGACGGCTGTGAGTAAAAAGGTTCTGTTTCGGCGCGGCTGCGTCACTGACATGTGAGCCTCGGCACCCTAGCTTGGGTCGGGTGCTCGCGCGCGCCGTCACCCATGCTCTCGTCGGGCTCGACACACGTCGTGTCGAGGTCGAGGCTCATCTCGAGAGCGGCCTCCCCGCGTTCGCGATCGTCGGGCTCGCCGACCGCGCGTGCCAGGAGGCGAAGCATCGGGTGCGCGCGGGGATCGCGTCGGCCGAGCTCGAGTGGCCGATGCGGCGGATCACGGTCAACCTCGCTCCCGCCGAGCTGCGCAAGGAGGGCTCGGCGTTCGACCTGCCCATCGCCCTCTCCATCCTCGCGGCTTCCGGGCAGATCCCGATCGAGCGGTTGGAGGAGCACGCGGCCGTCGGCGAGCTGGCGCTCGACGGGCGATTGCGGCCGGTCGGCGGCACGCTCGCGCTGGCCGAGGCGGCTCGTCGCGCCGGGCTGCCGCGGATCCTGTGCGCGGCTCGGTCCGCGGCGGAGGCGGCGCTGGCGGGGATCGAGCCGGTTCCCGTCTGGCACCTGGGCGAGGCGGCCGCGTACCTCAAGGGCGAGCGCGAGCCCGATCCTTGGATTCAGCCGAACGGGCGGCCGCCGGAGACATCGCCGCTCGATCTCGCCGACGTCCGCGGGCAGGAACGGGCGCGCCGGGCGATCGAGATCGCGGCAGCCGGCGGGCACAACCTGCTGCTGGCCGGGCCGCCGGGGACCGGGAAGACGATGCTGGCGCGGCGACTCCCGGGGATCCTGCCGCCGCTGACGACCGCCGAAGCGCTCGAGGTAACGCGCATCCATTCGGTCGCCGGACTGCTGGCGGCCGACCGCCCGCTCGTCACGACGCGCCCGCTGCGCTCGCCGCACTACAACGCGTCGGTCGCGGCGATCGTCGGCGGCGGGCCGGGCCCACGGCCGGGCGAGGTCAGCCTCGCGCACCGGGGCGTGCTCGTGCTCGACGAGTTTGCCGAGTTCCAGCGGCCGGCTCTCGAGGCGCTGCGCCAGCCGTTGGAGGACGGCGTCGTCAGCATCGCGCGCGTGGGCGGGAGGGCGGTGTTCCCGGCTCGTTTTCAACTGGTTGCGGCGATGAACCTCTGTCCGTGCGGTGCGCGCGGCGATCCGGCCGCCGACTGCAAGTGCTCGCCGCAGCGGCTCTCGGCGTATCGGGACAAGCTGTCGCGGGCCTTGCTCGACAGGTTCGACTTGATCGTCGCGATGCCGCGGCCACGCGCGTCCGAGCTCGCGGCTCCTCCGGGTGAGGCGTCCGACCCGGTCCGGCACCGAGTCGCAGCCGCTCGCGAATGCGTAAGCGAGGAGCGTCCGCGGTGGACGAAGGAGGCGACCGAGCTCCTCGACCGCGCGGTCGAGCTCCTGCCCCTGTCGGGGCGCGGGCGCGCGCGGGCGCGTCGCGTTGCCGAGACGGTCGCCGCTCTTGCCGGCGAGCCGGCTGTCGGTGCCGAGCACCTGGGAGAGGCGCTCGCGTACCGCTCGCCGACCGAGTTGGGCACGGCGTGAGCGACCTCGCGCTCGCCGCCTTCGCCGCGGCTCAGGACGCGCACTTGGTGCGCGCCCCGCGCGACCGCGCGTTCCGGAGGTTCGCCCGGGCGTTCGACGAGCGCGACTACCTCGCTCGGCTGCGTGATCAGGGAGTCCGCTGGATCGGGCGGGGCGATCCGGAGTTCCCGTCGTTGCTCGGCGCGATCCACGATCCGCCGCCGGGGCTCTTCGTGCGCGGAGATGGCGCTCTCGAGACGCTTCGCGGGCCGACGACCGCGGTCGTCGGGGCACGCGCATGCTCGCCGTACGGCTCGCACGTGGCACGGATGCTCGGCCGCGAGCTGGGGCGTGCGGGCGTCGTCGTCGTCAGCGGGCTCGCGCGGGGCGTGGACGGCGAGGCGCACCGCGGAGCGCTGGATGCGGGCGGAACGACGATCGCCGTGCTCGGCTGCGGGATCGACCGCGACTATCCGGCGGCGCACCGGGAGCTCGCAGCGCGCATTCGCTCGACCGGACTGGCGGTCTCGGAGTACCCGCCGGGAGTCGAGCCCATGCCATGGCGTTTTCCGGCTCGCAACAGGATCATCGCCGGGCTGTCCGCCGCGACCGTCGTCGTCGAGGCGCGCGACCGCAGCGGCGCCCTGATCACGGCCGACCTCGCCCTCGAGGAGGGGCGCGAGGTGTTCGCGGTCCCGGGCGAGATCACATCGGCGCTCTCGTCGGGGACGAACGATCTGCTCAAGCTCGGCGCGACGCCGCTGACGCGCTCGGCGGACATGCTCGAGGTCTTCGGGCTCGTCGGCGCCGAGACCACAGAGGTCGAGGTGAGCCCGGGTGCGACGAGGGTGCTCGAGCGCCTGCGGGACGGGCCGGCGAGCCCGGACGAGCTGGCGCGCACGACGGGCCTCGACGCGGGCTCGCTCGCTGCCGCGCTGACCGAGCTCGAGCTTGCCGGCTGCGCCGTTCAGGGAGGTGGTGTGTACAGGGCCGCCTAGGATCGACACCATGGCCGACTCTTACTGGCTGTCCGAGCCTGCGGAGCCTCTCGCGCATGTGTCTCGTCGCGGTCCTGTCGACGTGATCGTCGTCGGCGCAGGCGTGACCGGCTGCTCCTGCGCGCTCACCCTCGCAGAGGGCGGTGTTCGCGTGCGAGTGCACGAGGCGCGACGCGTGGCTTCCGGGGCCAGCGGACGCAACGGCGGCTTCGCGCTGCGAGGCGGTGCGATGCCGTATCCCGAGGCTCGGGAACGCTTCGGCCCGGACCGGGCGCGGGACTTCTGGCGCTTCACCGAGCGCTCGCTGGATCGCTTGGAGTCGCTCGCCGGCGACGCGTTCCGCCGCGTGGGCAGCCTGCGCCTGGCAGACGAGGAGGAGCTCGAGGCGATCCGCGGCGAGTACGAGGCGCTGCGAGAGGACGGCCTCGATGCGGAGTGGCTCGACGAGCTCCCGGGGCGGCTCGGCGCGCTCTTCACTGGCGCGATCGTCCATCCGAACGATGGATCGCTCCAGCCTGCTCGCTGGGTGCGGCGGCTCGCCGCGCGTGCGGCAAGGGCAGGAGCCGAGATCGTGGAGGAGAGCCGGATCGAGTCGCTCGACTCCGTCGAGGCCGAGCGCGTCGTGATCGCGACCGACGGCTACACGGGCGGCCTGCTCCCGGAGCTCGATGCGGCCATCCATCCGGTCCGCGGCCAGGTGATCGCGACCGAGCCGCTCGCCCAGGCGCTCTATCCGCGTCCTCACTACGCGCGCCACGGCTTCGATTACTGGCAGCAGACGCCCGACAACCGCCTCGTGCTCGGCGGGCGCCGCGATACGAGCCTCGAGACCGAGTTCACGAACGACGAGACGATCACCGAGCCGATCCAGGATGCGCTCACCGCGTTCGCCGCGGAGCTCATCGGCGACGAGCCCGTCGTCGAGCACCGCTGGCCGGGCATCTTCGGCGCCACCGAGGACAGCCTCCCGCTCGTCGGCCCGGTGCCTGGCCACGACGGCGTCTGGGTTTCAGCCGGCTATTCCGGCCACGGCAACGTCATGGGCCTGGCCTGCGGCGAGCTCGTGGCGCAGGCGATTCTGGGAACGCCTGCGCCTGAGCTCGGTTTCTTCGATCCAGCTCGTCTGCTAAGCGGACGTTGACTGAGCGCCCATGCCCTCGGGCATCGGCGCGGACTCGTCGCTCTGCCAGACGGAGAACTCGTTCCCGTCCGGATCCTTCGCGTGGGCGAACCAGCCCATGCTCGGGACGGGCATCTTGTCCTCGGTGGTGCCGCCGAGCTCGCGGATCTTGTCCAGCTCCGAGTCGATGTCGTCGGCTTCGAAGTAGACCCTGATCCCGCGATCCTCGCTCGGGTAGATGGCGCCGCCGGGCTCGCCCTCGAACATGTGGTACTCGGGCGCTCCTTCCTGCCCCTCGGCGTAGTTCTTGAACGACCAGCCGGTGAGCTTGCCCCAGAACTCCGTGGACTGCCCGCTGTCGCCCGAAGGGATCTCGATGTGGACGATCTTGCCCTTCATCCCTCCTCCTCTCATCGCTTCTCTCCTCGGTCAGTGAGACGGTACCGGAGCCGCGCCGGTTGGAAGGTGTCGACCTGGAGAAGCGCTGTTCAGTGCGCGAGAGCGACCTTGACCGCGACGATCGCGAGGCCGAGCCCGAGGTTGACGGCGATCGCCAGCGCCGTGCCGGCACGCCCGAGCCGCTCGACACGCGCATAGCGCACGCCCTGTGCGGCGAGGGTCGCCGTTGCGACTCCGAGCGCGAGCCAGACCGCGGCCGTGTCGCGAACCACCCCGATCGCGCCGAGGAGCAGCGCGAGGGCGGGGAGGACGACCGCCAGCAGGATCGAGAGCTCGCGGCGGGCGATGGTCTCGAGCTCGGAGATGTCGAGCCGTCGCCCGAGCGCGATGCTCTCGCCGAGACCGTGCGCGTAGACGTGCGCGATCCAGAAGATCACCGCCGTCACCACGACAATCGTCAGGAGCCGCCACGGCTCGTGCTCGAACGAAGGGCCCCCGGCGGCCATCGCGGCCATGACGACGATCGTCCCGTAGACCGTCCCGGCGATCGTCCGCGTCGAGCCGAGCAGGAGCCGGGAGAACAGACCAGGCACGCTAGAGCTCGACGCTGTGCACGTCGAGGTCGTCGACGCGCTCCAGCGCGGCCAGCGCGATCGCCAGATCCTGGATCGCGAGGCCGGTCGAGTCGAACGTGGTGATCTCGTCGTCGCTCTCTCGTCCGGGTGCGTCGCCCGTGAGCACCGCGCCGAGCTCGATGATGCCGTCGCGCTCGAGCCTGTCGGCCTCGACGGCGTGGACGAGCTCGCCGTTGTGGCTCGCCTGCTCCCAGTCGTCGGCGAAGATCCGCGTGCGCAGGAGCTCGTCGACCGCGATCTCGGCCTTCCCCGGCCCGTCGGCGCCCATCAGGCTCACGTGCTGGCCCGGCTGGAGCGAGCCTTCGGGAAGCAAGACCTCGTGGCCGGGCGTGACGGTGACGAGCAGGTCGGCCGCGAGCGCCTCCTCACGCGTCGCGACTCCAGCGCCGAGCTCGTCGGCTGCCCGGGCGGCCCGCTCCCCGTCTACGTCGTACAGCGCCACGGCGCGACCTCGGGCCAGGAACGTCCTCGCCGCCGCGATCCCGTTCACGCCTGCGCCGACCACCGCTGCCGTGTCGGCGTTCGCGCGACCGAGCGTCTCCGCGGCGAGCACCGCCGCGGCACCCGTGCGCAACGCGGTCACCGCTCCGGCATCGAGCGCCGCGCGCAGAGCTCCGTTCGACGCGTCCGAGAGCAAGACGAGCCCCATCACGGTCGGCAGCCCTTGCGCCGGGTTGCCCGGGAACGACGTCACCCACTTCAGCGATGCGTGCCCGGCTCCGAGCGCGGGCATCGCGCGGAAGTCCCCCGCCGGATAGGCGGGCACGTACACCTTCGGCGGCATCGACCACGCGCCTCGCGCGTACGCGACGAAGGCATCCTTGACCGCGTCGACGGCGCGCTCGGGCGAGACGGCCGCCTCGACGTGCGCCGCGGAGAAGACCGGTACGCGGATCACACCGACTTGACGGCCGCGATCAGCTTCTCCATCGCGGCCTTCGCGTCGTCGAAGAGCATCACCGTCTTGGGATCGTAGAAGAGCGGGTTGTCGATCCCCGCGAACCCGGGCGACATCGAGCGCTTGATGACGACGACGTTCTGCGACTTGTCGACGTCGAGGATCGGCATCCCGTAGATCGGGCTGCCCGGCTGGTTGCGCGCGGCCGGGTTGACGACGTCGTTCGCCCCGACGATCACGGACACGTCCGTCTGCGGGAACTCTGGGTTGATCTGCTCCATCTCGACGAGCTCGTCGTAGGGCACGTTCGCCTCGGCCAGGAGCACGTTCATGTGCCCGGGCATTCGCCCCGCGACCGGGTGGATCGCGTACTTGACGTCGACGCCCTTCTCCTCGAGCAGTTCCGCGAGGTTGCGCACGTCGTGCTGGGCCTGCGCGACGGCGAGCCCGTAGCCGGGGACGAAGACGACACGGCGCGCGAAGGCGAGCATGACCGCGACGTCGTCGGCCGTCGCCGACCGCACCGTCTGGCCGTCCGAACCGGCCGCCGCCGCCGCCGCGGTCGCATCGATCTTCCCGAACGCTCCGAACAACACGTTCGCGATCGAGCGGTTCATGGCCCGCGCCATCAGCGTCGTCAGCAGGGTTCCCGACGCGCCGACGAGCATCCCGCTCACGATCAAGACATTCGAGTGCAGGACGAAGCCGGTCGCCGCCGCAGCGAGCCCCGTAAACGCGTTCAGGAGCGAGATCACGACGGGCATGTCCGCGCCTCCGATCGGGAGCACGAACACGACGCCGAACAGCGACGCGACGAGGATCGCCGCAGCGAGCAGCCAGAAGCTCACGCTCGCCATGGCGGCCGCGCCGAGCGCGATCGAGCCGATGAACAGCAGCGCGTTCCCGACCTGCTGGCCGGGGTACGTGATCGGCCGGCCGCTGATCAGGTCCTGCAGCTTCCCGAACGCGATCAGCGAGCCCGCGAACGAGATCGACCCGACGAGCGCCGAGAACACGGTCGACACGCCGCGCTCGACTCCGACGTCACCGGACAACGCCCAGACCGTGTGGAACTCGACCAGCGAGACGAGCGCCGCAGCCCCGCCGCCGACGCCGTTGAACAGCGCCACCATCTGCGGCATCGCGGTCATCTTCACCTTGCGCGCTCCGACGACCCCGATCGCCGAGCCGATCGCCATCCCCGCCGCCATCCACCAGTAGCCGGTCACGACCTCCTCGAGCGAGAGGGTGACGATGACCGCCCACAGCATCCCGGCCGCGCCGATCTGCACGCCCAGGCGCGCGTGACGCGGGGAGGAGAGGAAGCGCAGCGCGAGGATGAACGCCGCGATCGTGATCAGGTACAGGAGGTTGGCGGTGGTCGTGCTCATGCACGCCCCTCGCCGGCGACGGCTCCCGCCCGGCAGAGCCGGGCTCCGCCGCCGCCTGACGCCGCTCGCGGCACGGTGCTCTCCGGGCCCGTATTCGGACTACTGTGCCCTCCGGCCCCGCACCGCGAGCGGCGCCCGAGGAACGCGCAAGCGCTACGGCTGAAGGCGGTGTAGTTCACTCGTCGCCGGGACGCTTCTTGAACATCTCGAGCATCCGGTCGGTGACGACGAACCCGCCGACCACGTTCGCCGACGCGAGCACGACCGCGAGGAACGACAGGATCCGCATGAAGAGCCCGGGGTGCGGCGTGCCCATGACGATGATCGCGCCCACGATGACGATCCCGTGGATCGCGTTCGTCCCGGACATGAGCGGCGTGTGCAGGAGCGTCGGCACTTTCGAGATGACCTCGAAGCCGACGAACGCGGCCAGGACGAGGATCGTCAGCTCCGTTACGAGCTGGGCGCTCACGCGGGCACCTCCTGCTTGCGTGTGACGCACGCGCCGGACGTGATCTCGTCCTCGAAGTCGAGCTTCAGCTCGCCCTCGGGCGCGAGGTGCTGGACGAGGGCGGACACGTTTCGCGCGTAGAGCTGGCTCGCGTGGTAGGGCATCGTGCTCGGGAGGTTCGTCGGGCCGATGATCGTCACGCCGTTGTGCGTGACCTCCTGGTCGGGCTGCGTCAAGTCCGCGTTGCCGCCGGCCTCGGCGGCGAGGTCGACGATCACCGAGCCGGGGCGCATCGACTCGATCGCCGACTGCGGGATCAACTTCGGCGCGGGGCGGCCGGGGATGAGCGCGGTCGTGACGACGACGTCGAAGTCGCCGATCCGCGCCTCGAGCTCCTCCTGCTGTTTGCGCTGCTCCTCTTCGGACAGCTCGCGTGCGTAGCCGCCCTCGGTCTCCTCGCCGACGACGCCGAGCTCGAGGAAGGTCGCGCCGAGGCTCTCGACCTGCTCCTTGACGACCGGACGCACGTCGAAGCCGGAGACGACGGCGCCGAGGCGGCGCGCAGTGGCGATCGCCTGCAGGCCCGCGACGCCTGCGCCGATCACCAGCACCTTGGCCGGCGCGACGGTTCCCGCGGCGGTCATCAGCATCGGGAGGAACTTCGGGAGCCGGTCGGCGGCGATCAGGACAGCTTTGTAACCGGACACAGTCGCCTGCGAGGAGAGCGCGTCCATCGGCTGGGCGCGCGTGATTCGCGGGATCGACTCCATCGCGAACGCGGTCACGCCCTTGGACGCGAGCTTCTCGATGCCGTCCTTGTCGGTGAGCGGCTGGAGAAAGCCGATCAGCACCTGCCCGTCGCGCAGCTTTCCGAGCTCGTCCTCGCTGGGCTTGCGCACCTTGGCGACGAGGTCAACGCTCCAAGGATCCCCGAGCGTCGCGCCTGCCTCGGTGAAGGACTGGTCCGTGAAGGACGCGGCCTCACCCGCTCCCGGCTCCACGACGACGTCGATCCCGTCCAGCTTGGACACGATCTCGGGCACGAGCGCCACCCTCCGCTCGCCTGCCGCGGTCTCCTTCGGCACGCCAACCTTCATGGACGGCGAACTCTAAGTTGCAGGGAACCGCTCGCCAAGGTTGAACAGTCCATCTCGGTGGGAAGCCTGGCGGCACTCTCTGCAGCGATCGAGGCGCGCGATCCGTATTCGCGGGGCCACTCGTCGCGCGTGACCGTCTTCGCGCAGGCGATGGCGAAGCGGATCGGGCTCGACCAGGAGCGCGTGTCGGTGCTGCGGCTGGGTGCGCTGCTGCACGATGTCGGGAAGCTCGCGGTTCCGTCGTCCGTCCTCCTCAAGCCGGGCCCGCTGACCGAGTCCGAGTTCGGCCTCATGCGCCGACACCCGACCGCGGGCGCGCGCATGCTGCGCTCACTCGGCGCACCGGAGACGATCCTGCCGGTCGTGCTCCATCACCACGAGCGCTGGGACGGTTCCGGCTATCCGAGCGGGTGCAGGGAGCAGGACATCCCGCTCGAGGCGCGGGTCCTGTGTGTCGCCGACTCGTTCGACGCGATGACCTCGAACCGCCCGTACCGCGCCCCGTGGAGCCCCGAAGATGCGCTGGAGGAGCTGGAGCGCTGCGCCGGCAGCCAGTTCGACCGCGAGCTCGTAACCGCGTTCGCCGCCGCGTGGGAGGAAGCCGGCCTGGGCGTCCTCGTGTGGCAGCACGCCGCCGCGAGCTAACACCTCCAAGGGGTCAGACCCCGCCAAGAAAGTGTTCCGACTCTGTGACGGCTCTCGCGCGGAGCGCCGCGAAGGCCCGAGGCTCCACGAGTTCCGAGACCGAAATTGTAAAGGGGTCTGACCCCGGGGGTTCGCTCAGAGGGTCGACCAGACTTCGAGCTTTGATTTCGTGCGGCGGATTACCTCGTCCGTGAACTCCGTCGTGCCCGCATGTCCGCCTAGGTCGGCGGTGCGGAAGCCTTCGGCGATCGCCTCGAGCGACGCTTCGCGGACCGCGCGCGAGGCGCGCTCGCCTTCCTCGCCCGCATAGGCGAGGAGCGCGGCGCCCGCAAGGATCATCGCCAGCGGGTTCGCGACGTTCTTGCCCTGGAGCGCGGGCGCGGTTCCGTGTGCTGCCTCGGCCATGACCGCCGTCACTTCGGTCGGGTCGTCCTCGGCGAACGCGACGAGCAGCGACTCGGCGCCGGCGATCGAGCCGAAGAGGGGCAGGACGAGGTCGGACAGGATGTCGCCGTCGCGGTTCAGTGACGGGATGACGAGCGGGTCGCCGGCCGTCGCCACGAGCAGCGCGAACGTCGCGTCGATCAGCTGCGGCTCGTACGGCACGTCCGGATGGCGTTCTGCCGCACCGTCCATTTCCTCCTTGAGCATCCCTTCGTAGACGGGGCTGACCGTGTACTTCGGCCCGCCGAAGACCTTCGCACCCGTGCGCTCCGCGAGCTGGAACGCGAACTCCGCCACCCCGCGGCAGATTCGCCGCTCGATCCGCTCCGTGCGAAAGGCCGCCTCGTCCGCGCCCTCGCCTTCGCGCCACTCCTTCGCGCCGTATGCGTCCCCGACGGCCATGCGCACGACCGAGATCGGCGCGTGCACGCCGCCGTGGGGAATCACCCCGGGAATCCTCCGCCCGGTCCGCACGATCACGCGCCCGCCGATCTCCTCGCGGAGGATCCGGTTCGGCGAGCCGACGTCGTCCGCGCCCTCGGGCGTGATCGTCGCGGCCTTCAGCCCGAGCCCGCTCTCGCGGATCGCCGCCGCCGCGTCGTACACGACCTTGTTCTCGGTCGCGCGCCGGTTCTCGAGCGACAGGTCGAATCGCTCGAAGCCGAGGTCGAGCCCGAGCACCTCAGGCTCGAGCACGCGCAAGCCCTCTTCGAGAAGCTCCTGCCCGGTCTCGTCCCCTTCGAGGACGACGATCGTCTCGGCTGCCATGAGTCGGATCCTACGGCCGGGGGTACACGGCTCGCATGGCACGGAGAGGGGGATGGCGCCGCGAGGGGCGAAAGGCGAGCTTTCGCTACTACGACTCGCGCGGGAAGCGGATCACCGATCCGGACAAGCTCGGACGGATCGAGGAGCTCGTGATCCCACCCGCCTGGAAGGACGTCTGGATCTCCCCTCGCGCCACGGCGAAATTGCAGGCGACCGGAGTCGATCGAGCCGGCCGCAGGCAGTACCTGTACCACCCCGAGTACCGGGCGCAGCAGGAGCAGGAGAAGTTCGACAAGCTCGTCCGTTTCGCCGAGCGTCTGCCCGACCTGCGGAAGGCGATGGCGAAGGACATGGACGGCGAGCCGCTCTCGCCCGAATGGGTCTGCGCGCTCGCGCTTCGGCTGATCAATATCGGTTGGTTTCGCGTCGGCACCGAGCGCTATGCGCGAACGACTCGCACGTTTGGGATCACGACGCTCCGCAAGGGCCATGTGACCGTGCGCGGGAGCCGGATCACGTTCAAGTACCGCGGCAAGCACCGCGTGCTCGTGCGCACCGCGATCGTCGACGAGGAGCTCGCCGATGCGATGCGTGAGCTGACCAAGCTGCGCGGCGGAAGCCGCCTGTTCCGTTACGAGCTGGACGGGGTGCTGTGCACCCTCACGGGCGCCCGGCTCAACGACTACATCGAGAGGCACATGGGCGACGAATTCACGGCCAAGGATTTCCGGACCTGGGGCGGGACGCTGATTGCCGCGATCGCATTTGCTGAGCACGGTGCTCCGAAAAACGAAACCGACGCCAAGAAGGTCGTCGCCGGAGTCATGCGCGCCGTCGGAGAGAAGCTCGGCAATACGCCGGCCGTTGCAAGGTCGTCATATGTCAGCCCTGCCGTCGTCGAGCAGTATCTCGACGGGAGAACCCTCGACGATTTCAGGCCTCGCCATTTGCGCGTAGTCGGCGCGAGGGATACGAAGCTGGATCGCGAGGAGCAGGCGCTCGTGAGTTTGTTGCGTTCGTGGCGAATTCGCAGAGCGCGACTTGCCGCGTAATTGCAAGCGCCTTTTCCTATACGCTCCTCGCGACCGAATTACCGACGAGGAGGACGAAAAGGAATGGCACGCAAGACGGTTCTCGTTTGCGACAACTGCGGCCGTGAAGTGGGAGAGGGAAAAGGAGCGACGCTCCGCCTGAACTACACCGATGCACGCCGCGGGTCGAAGCAGGCCGACCTGTGCGACAACTGCGCGGGCCAGATGCCGGGGCGCGCAGCGGCCAGGCGAGGACGCCGCCCGAAGTCCGCCTCCGCGAGCAGATAACGCACTTCACGCTCGTTCCGCACACGGCCTGAACGGCCGATCCGAAACGTCGGACCGCAGGTCTACGATTGATCGATGGCCTCGCGGCGCGGTCTGACGCTGCTTTCTGGGCCCGCGAACGCGGGCAAGGTAGCCCTGCTCCTCGAGCGCTACCTGGAGGCGCTCGACCGTGATCCTGTGCTCATCGTGCCGCACGGGTCGGACGTCGAGCGCATCGAGCGCGAGCTCCTCGAGCGCTCCGGCGCGCTCCTCTCCGGCGAGGTCGGGACGTTCGACGACCTGTTCGACCGCATCGCCCGCGCGGGCGGCTCGAGCAACCCGGTCGCGACCGACGCGCAGCGGCAGCTGATCGTCCGCACCGCGGTCTCGGCGACCTCGCTGAACGGCCTCGGAGCTTCGTCGCGCTTCTCGGGCTTCGCGGACGCGCTCGGGACGGCGCTCGCCGAGCTCGAGGCGGGGCTCGTCGAGCCGTCCGATCTCCAGGGCGACCTTTCGCTGCTCTACACGTCGTACCGGGCAGAGCTGGACAAGCTGGGGCTCTGGGACCGAGACCTGCTGCGCCGCCACGCGGCCGACCGAGTCGGCGGCGAGCTGGAGGCCTGGTCGGGCAGGCCGGTCTTCGCGTACGGGTTCGAGGATCTGACCGGAGCGCAGTGGGCGCTGCTCGAGGCGCTCGCCGGCCGCACCGAGGTCACGGTGTCGCTCCCCTACGAGCCGAACCGCGCGCCGTTCGAATCGCTCGCTCGCACGTCGCAGGACCTGAGCGCGCTCGCCGAGGGGCGGATCGAGGAGCTTGCGCCGCTCTACCGCGAGGTCGCCCCGCCCGCGCTCGCGCACCTCGAGCGCCACCTCTTCTCGGACGATCCTCCGCCGGGCCCGCCGCTCGAAGGCGCGATCCGCTTCCTCGAGGGAGCCGGCGCGCGCGGCACGCTCGAGCTCCTCGGGCACGAGATCCTGAAGCTGATCCGAGCGGGGACGAAGCCGGAGGAGATCCTCGTCGTCTGCCCGAGCGTCGAGCGGCAGCGCGCCCAGCTCGAGACGGCGCTGACCGCGCTCGAGGTGCCCTACGCAATCGAGGGGCGGATCCGGATCGGAAAGACGTCCTTCGGGCAGGCGCTGCTTTCGCTCCTGCGCTTCGAGTGGCGCGAGGGCGGGCGCCACGATCTGTACGGGTTCCTGCGCTCGCCGTTCTCCGGGCTGACGCGGGCGCACGTCGACTATCTCGAGGGCCGGCTCCGCGGCCGCGCCGTCACCGATCCCGAGCGGGTGGTCGAAGAGACGCTCAAGCTGCGCGGTCAGCCGCTGCGCGTGCTCGACGACTTCCGCGCCGAGGCCGACCCGCTTGCAGCGGTGCGGCACCTCGTCCGCACGATGGTCCGCTCCGCCTACGGGCTCGACGCTCCGCCGGTCGGCGAGAACGCCGTCCTCGACCTGAAGGCGCACCGCGCGGTCACCGAGCTGCTCGACGAGCTCCAGAGGTGGATCGAGCTCGGCGGAGCGCTCTCCCGGGACGAGCTGTACGCGGCACTCGACCGCGCCACGCTCCGCCTCGCGCGCGGTGACGAGCCCGGCCGCGTCGCCGTCACCGACCTGCTTCGCGCCCGCACGCGCCGCACGGAGGTCGTGTTCCTGCTCGGCCTCGAGGAAGGCAGCTTCCCGCGGCGCCAGCTCGGCTCGCCGTTCCTGGCCGAAGAGGAGCGTCGCTCGATCGACGAGGCGTCGCAGCGGGCGAGGCTCGGCAAGCCGGACGCGGTCTCTCGCGAGCGCTACTTCTTCTACACCGCGTGCACCCGGCCGTCGCGCCGCCTGTATCTGGTCCGCGAGGCCTCGACCGACGACGGCTCTCCTCGAGAGCCGAGCCCGTTCTGGGACGAGGCCCGCGCCCTCTTCGACACGCAGGACGTCGCGCGCTGGACGACGCGCCGTCCCCTCGCTCAACTGACCTGGAAGCTCGACGACGCGCCGACCGAGCGAGAGCGGCTCCGGGCCCTCAGCGCACTCGCCGCCGCCGACGAGGACCAGGCGCTTTCGTATGCCCACGCGAACGATTGGGACCGAAGGCTCCAGCGCGCTCTCGACGCCTTCTCGCGCCCGACTCGGCTGACCGACCCGGCTCTGCTCGAAGAGCTGCGCGCAAAGGCGACCTTCTCCGTGACCGAGCTCGAGCTCTTCGCCGACTGCTCCTCGATGTGGTTCGTCGAGCGGCTCATCTCGCCGCGCACGATCGACGGCGAGGTCGACGCTCGGCTCCGCGGCTCGGTCGCGCACCAGGCGCTCTTCAAGTTCTTCTCCGGGCTGCCCAAGCGGGTCGGATCGGAGCGGGTCGAGCCCGCGAAGCTCGACGAGACGCTCGAGTTCCTCCGCGAGTGCCTCGGCGAGGCGATCGACGGAGGAGTCTGGATCGAGCTCGGCGACCTGCAGCGGCGTGAGCTCGAGGAGGGCCTGTGGCGCGACCTGGAGCAGTTCGTCCGCGAGGAGGCGGAGTCGCCGCTCGGCCTCGTCCCGCGCAGGTTCGAGGTCGCGTTCGGCTCCGAGCGCTCGGCGCCCGAGCTCCAGAGCGGCCTCCAGATCGACGGCTTCTCGCTGACCGGGAAGATCGACCGCATCGACGTCGACCCGTTCAGCGCGCGGGCGATCGTCCAGGACTACAAGTCGGGGAAGACCGCGCACTCGGCCGCCAAGATCGAGTCGGAGCTGCGGCTCCAGATCCCGCTGTACATGCTCGTGCTCCGCGACCTCGTCGGGATGGAGCCGCTAGGAGGGCTGTACCGCGCGCTCGCCGGCGAGCGGCAGGCACGCGGGCTGCTTCGCGCCGAGGCCGAGGAGGACGTGCCGGGCTTCTCGAAGCGCGACTACCTGCCCGAGGATGAGTTCTGGGCACAGACCGAGCGCGCGAAGGAGCACGCGGCCCGCTTCGTCGAGCGCATCCGCGACGGGGACATTCGGCACGACCCGAAGGGCGGGTTCCCGTGCCCGACGTGGTGCGACCTGTGGCCGATGTGCCGGGTGTCGAGGTCGTGACGGTCGTGGAAGAGACACGCGCACCGAACGCCGAGCAGCTCGCGGCGATCGACGCGCCGGGGCTCGTGTTCGTCTCCGCCGGCGCAGGGACGGGAAAGACGACGGTGCTCGTCGAGCGCTTCGTGCGAGCGATCTGCGACCGCGGGCTGCCGATCGACTCGGTGCTCGCGATCACGTACACCGAACGGGCTGCCGGAGAGCTGCGCGGCCGGATTCGCGCCCGCCTCGCCGAGCTCGGCCGCCACGATCTTGCGCGCGAGCTCGACGGCGCCTGGATCTCGACGATCCACGGCTTCTGCCACCGGTTGCTGAAGGCGCATCCGTTCGAGGCGGCGGTCGACCCGAACTTCCGCGTTCTCGACGAGAGCCAGGCGCGTGTCCTCGCAAGCGAGGCGTTCGACTCGGCGCTCGAGGAGTTCTGCGGCTCGGACGACCCGGAGCGAATCCGGCTGCTCGCCACCTACGGGGCACGCGGGCTCCGACGGATGCTCACGGGCGTCTACGAGACGCTCCGCTCGGCCGGACGTGAGCTCGTGCTCGAGGTGACCGAGCGGCCCGGGCTCGACGCCCGGATCGAGGAGCTGCGGGAGGCGGCGCGCTGTCTCGCGGAAGATCCCGAGGCGGCCGACGCGGCGCGCGAGGCCGCGACACGGGCCATTGAGCTCCTCGAGCGGCCGCCCCCGTCCGAGCGGCTGCTCGACCTGTCCGGCTTCACGCCGCGCGGAGGCAAGCGCGAGCGGGCTTCGACCTACGAAGAGGCGCGTCGGGGCGTGGAGCAGGCGGCCCTCGACGAGCTCGCAGCGCGCGACCGGGCACTCCTCGAGGAGTTGCTGCGCCGGTTCTCGGACGCGTACGCCGCGGCCAAGACGTCGGAGTCCGCGCTCGACTTCGAAGACCTCCAGCTGACCGCGCGCAACCTGCTTCGCGACCAGCCCGCGATCCGCGAGCGCGAGAGCTGGCGCTTCCGCTCGGTGCTCGTCGACGAGTTCCAGGACACGAACCGCCTGCAGTGCGAGCTGATCGACCTGCTGGCGACCGAGGACCTGTTCTTCGTGGGCGACGAGTTCCAGTCGATCTACCGCTTCCGACACGCGGACGTCGAGGTCTTCCGCGAGCGGCGCGAGGCCTCCGGCGGCGTCCTGGCCCTGACCGAGAACTACCGCTCGCGGCCCGAGGTGCTGCAGGTGATCAACCACCTCTTCTCGTCCGACTTCGGCGACTCGTTCCAGCCGCTCTCCGCCGCGGGGCGCTTCGAGGATCCCGCGTTCGGCCCGGCGGTCGAGCTGCTTGTGACGGACAAGTCGACCTACAAGGACACGGGCGTCCACTGGCGCGACGCCGAGGCGAAGCACGTCGCGGCCCGCGTGAAGGAGCTCGTCGACACGGGCGAGGCGACTCCGGGCGAGATCGTCCTCCTCTTCGCCGCGGGCACCGACGCGCGCCTCTACGAGCAGGCGCTGCGCGAGCTCGGGCTGCCGACCTTCCGCGCGACGGGGCGCGACTACTACCACCAGCAGCAGGTCGTCGACCTGCTCGCCTACCTGCGGCTGCTGCACAACCGCTACGACGACGAGGCGCTCGTGACCGTGCTCGCCTCGCCGTTCGTCGGGATCTCGAACGACGGGCTCGTGCACCTACGCCGCTCGGCGGAGCGCAGGCCGCTCTTCGTCGGCCTCGAGAAGTCGGTGCCGACCGGGCTCTCCGACCGCGACGCGCGGCTCGTCCGCGCGTTCCGCCAGCGCTTCGACCGCCTCGCCGGCCTCGCGCCGCGGCTCTCGCTCGAGCGGCTCTGCGAGCGGATCATGACCGAGCACGACTACGACCTCGCCGTCCTCGCCCAGTGGGACGGCCGTCGCCGATACGCGAACCTGCGCAAGCTCGCCCGGCTCGCGCGCTCGTACGAGGAGCTGCGCGGCCCCGACGTCGAGGGCTTCGTCCGCTTCGTGCGCGAGCTGGACACGGTGGGCGCGTCCGAGCTCGAGGCGGTGGCCGAGGAGGAGGGCACGGACGTGATCCGGCTGCTCACGATCCACGGCGCCAAGGGGCTCGAG
>DATBGG010000007.1:0-16545 GCA_036558065.1 Gaiellaceae bacterium
GGTGGAGGTGGAGGTGGAGGTGGAGGTGGTGGCGGTGGTGGAGGAGGTGGAGGTGGCGGCGGGGGTGGTGGTGGTGGTGGAGGAGGAGGAGGAGGAGGCGGCGGCGGCGGCGGGGGTGGTGGTGGTGGCGGCGGCGGTGGCGGAAGAGGAGGTGGCGGCGGGGGCGGTGGAGGCGGCGGCTGCGGGGGCGCCGGTGGGGGCGGAGGCTGCGGCGCCCTGCTCTCCTGCACGACGCGCGAGGCGCGCGACACCGCCGACGCCCAACCGGAACGGTTCTTGGCCCGGATCACGACGCGAAGCCGGTGGCCGACGTCACCCGCCGTGATGCGATACGTCGCGCGCGCGGTCCGCCGGAGCGCCCCGCGGGCGCGCGCGTGGCAGGCGCGTCCTGCTCTCGAGCACCGCTGCCAGGTGTACCGGTATTTGACGGGCGAGCCCGACCAGCGCCCGCGCGAGGCAGTCAGCATCCGTCCGCTCATCGCGGGGCCCGTGACCTTCGGCGCCGACAGGTTCCTCGGGGCAGACGACGCACGCGCGGCGGAACCGCTCGCCAAGAGCAACGCGGCTGCGAGCAGGGCAAGTGCGACGGGGGCGGCTGGGCGGCGTTCAAGCACGGTAGAGCCTCGTACTTCCACGTCTATGTCGGACGCGCGCGGGAAGTCCTCCATCCCCCACTTCGCGAGCGGCCGGAACCCCTCCTTTCCGCAGTAATTCGGGAGATTATTCGATCCCGTTAACTTTGGAAACGATGGGTTACGCCTTCGGCACGTTCGACGAGATGGGAGACGGCGTCTTCCGCAAGGTGCGCCGGGAGCTCGGCGTCACCGCCTTCGGCGTCAACATGCTCGTGCTCTCGCCGGGCGTCGTCAGCCGGGCGCACTTCCACGACGAGCAGGACGAGCTCTACTTCGTCCATCGAGGCCGCGCACGGTTCGACGTCGAGCGCGACTCATTCGAGCTCGGCCCCGGCGGGCTCGTTCACGTCGAGGCGACGACCCAGCGGCGCGTGACGAGCATCGGGGACGAGGACCTCGTGCTGCTCGTCGTCGGCGCAAAGGGCGGGTATGTCGGGCGCGACGGGCACCCGGCCGCGCAGGACGCGTTCTAGGAGGTCGCCTCTTCGAGCGCCTGCTCGATCCAGGCCACGGCTGCTTCCAGCGCGTCCGGATCTGACGACTTGACGACGATCTCGACGGTCGCCCCGTCCGGATGGAACTTCGGGTACGAGCCGACGAGCACCCCGGGATAGCGGTCGCCCATCGCCTCGAGCACGCCGACGATCCGCGCCTCGGTCGTCTCGTAGACGCGGCGCCACGACGTGATCGGCTGCTCGGTCGCAAGCTCGGAGGTGATCGTCGCGAACATCGCTTTCATCTCGGCGGGGAGCCCCGGCAGGACGTAGACGTTGCCGACGACGAAGCCCGGAGCGCCGCCGAGCGGATTCTCGAGCGGCCGTGCACCCGCCGGCAGGTTCGCCCAGCGCGCCGCGTACTCCGGGTCGGCCGGGAAGCGGGAGCGCAGGCGCTCGGCCAGGTCAGCGACCTCGTCCTGGGGCGCGTCGAACGCCTCCGCGATCGCCTCCCGGGTGACGTCGTCGGGCGTTCCGCCGAGACCTCCGGTGACGAGCACGACGTCGGCCCGCCCCGACTCGGTGCGGACGAATGCCGCGATTCGGTCGATCTCGTCCGGCAGCGACGCCATCAGCGTCACGGTCACGCCCAGTTCCTCGAGCTGCTGCGCGAGCCAGGACGCGTTCGTGTTGACCGTGTCGCCGGAGAGGAGCTCGTTCCCGATCGTGACGATCGATGCCGTGACCCGCGCGGCCATGCGGCCGACACTAACGGAGCGGGAACGGTTTCCGGGCGAGCGCAGGCAGTACCTGGGACGTGACCCAGACGGGCGTCACGGCATAGCGCCTCGAGTAGCGATAGCTCCCGTCCGGCCTGCGTAGCGTCGCAAGGAACGCGAACGCGCGCTTGCCGGGAGGCTTGCCCGCGGCGAGGAACGCCTGGATCGCCCAGGCGGTCGACTGGGCGTCCGGCGCGCGGCCCTTGACGAGCGAGAAGCCGCCGTTCGGCTGCTGAAGGCGGCGCAGGTAGGCGAGCCCGCGCGCGATCGCACGCGACTTCGGGCCGACACCAGCTGCGCGGAGCGCCTGGATGGCCGCGGCCGTGTCGTTGGAGTCGGCAGCGCCACGCGGATACCAGGCCCAGCCGCCACTCGAGCGCTGCGCCCGCAGCAGATACCGAACGCTCGTCCCGGCCGGCCGACCGGTCGCTCTGAGCGCGAGGACGCCCCAGATCGTCGAGTTGACGAGCGTCCCGATGCGGCCGTCCGCCCGGCGCATGCTCTCGAGCCGTGTCGCGAGCGCGTCGGTGTCCCGGCCGAGAGCGCGGAGCGCGAGGATGCGGAGCGCGACGTCGTTGGCGCTGCTCGCCGGCGCCGCAGCGAGATAGCCGCCCGCCCGCGCGGGCTGTTTCCCCGCGGCGCTCAGCCCGAGCACGGCCCAGGCCGTGAGGTTCGGGTCGGACGACTGCCCCTGTTCCGCGAACCCCCCGTCGGGCTGCTGATGCGCGACCACGAAGTCCGCGGGCGAGGCCGCGAGGGCGAGCGCGGCCGCCGCGATTGCGAGCTTCACGCCCACACGACCACCGTCCGCAGGCGGCGTTCGTAGCGTTCCAGCAGGCGTCTCAGCTCAGGCCCGATCGTCAGGGCGATCACGACGTTGCCGATCGCGTGCGCGGCGTCGTACCAGAAGCCTTGGCCGACGACGACTGCCAGCGCCTGCCACGTGTGAGGCAGATACGTGACCCAGATCCAGAGATCCATCAACGCGCTGAACCCGAACCCGAGGACGCAGCAGAGCGCTGCGAACGGGACGCGTCGCCTGATCAAGCGCGAGAAGGCTGCCCCGGCCAGGCCGCAGATCCCCCACGCCAGCATCTGCCACGGCGTCCACGGCCCCTGCCCGAGGAAGAAGTTCGACGCGAGCGCCGCGATCGCGCCGGTCGCGAACCCGGCTCGCGCTCCGAGCGCCGCGCCTGCCGCAACAGTCACGACCGTCACCGGCTGGACACCGGGGACGGCGACGAACAGGACCCGCCCGGCTGCGGCGACCGCGGCGAGCGTCGCGACGAGCACGATCTCCTTCGCGGCCGCGGGCCCGGTCTCGAGCCAGGCGGCGCCCGCGACGAGGAGCCCGAGCGCGGCGAGGAGGAGCGGCAGCCCGGAGTGCGCAGGCTCGACCGCGACCCAGGCGGCCGCCGCCAGCGATGCCGCCAGCGCACCGAAGGCGGTCAGCCTAGGCACGCGCAGCCTCCAGGGCTCCGAGCTCGACTGTCCTGTCCGCGACGTCGCCGGCGAAGACGAGGTCGTGCGTCACGACGAGCGTCGCGCGACGGACGGCATCGCGGCGCAGCAGCTCGGCCAGCTCCGCCTTCCGGGGCGGATCGACTCCCCGGGTCGGCTCGTCCAGCACCAGGACGTCCGGCTCGGCGACCAGCACGCAAGCGAGCGCGAGCCGCTCACGCTCGCCGCTCGAGAGGTCGCGCGGATGGCGCCGCTCGAAACCGGCGAGGCCCACCAGGGCCAGCGCGCGCCGGGCACGCTCCCGGTCGCCGCCGACTGCAAGCGCGACCTCTTCCTCGACCCGCTCGCTGACGAGGTAGCGCCCCGGATCCTGCGACAGGTAGCAGACGCGGCCCCGGCGCTCGACCTCGCCGGCGCCCGGATCGACGAGGCCCGAGGCAATCTTGGCGAGCGTCGTCTTGCCCGCGCCGTTGGGGCCCGTCAGGGCGAGGATCTCGCCGCGACGGAGCTCGAGCGAGGCGCCCGTCAGGACCGGCGCCGCATCGTACGTGTGGGAGATGCCGTCGAGCCGGACGAGCACCTCTCCGCCTCCCCGGCGCTCGGGAGCCGGCTCGGGCGAGCGCGGCCCGAAGCCTGCCGGCAGGCGGCCGAGCGCCTCCTCCCGAGACTCGTTGATCGTCAGTCGTCCGTCTTCGACGAAGAGCACGCGGTCGCAGCGCTCGAGTGGAAGCGTCGGTCGCTGCTCCGAGATGACGACGGCGGAGCCGCGCTCGCACGCGAGATCGAGGATCGCCTCCGCTCCACCCGGATCGAGCTGCGACGTCGGCTCGTCGAGCAGGAGCAGCGACGGTTCGAGCGCGACCACGGAAGCGAGGCACACGCGCTGCAGCTCGCCCGCGGACAGCGTCTCGGTGCGTCGCTCGGCGAGGCGGGCGATTCCCGTGTCGGCGAGCGAGGCGTGGACACGCGGCCAGATGTGCGCCGGCTGCGTGCCGAGGTTCTCGAGCCCGAACGCGACCTCGTTCTCCACGCGGCCGAAGACCACCTGGTCCTCCGGGTCCTGGAAGAGGAACGCGACCTCGTCCGCGAGATCGGCCGGACGGAAGCGTCGCGTGTCGCGGCCGGCGACCTCGACCCGGCCCTCGAAGCGCCCACCGTGGAAGTGCGGGACGAGCCCTGCGAGCGCGCGCAGCAGCGTCGACTTGCCGGAACCGGACGGGCCGAGAAGCGCCACGACCTCGCCGGGCTCGATCCGCAGGGACACGTCTGCGATCGCAGGCCGTGCCGCGCCGGGATACGAGAACGTGACGCCGTCCATCTGGGCTAGAGCCACAGCGCCCCCACGACGAGGAGGACGGCCGCCACCAAGGCGACCCGGTCGATGCGCGTCCAGGGCGGGCTCGGCGCGCGTGTCCGCCCCGCACGCCCGAAGCCGCGCGTCTCCATCGCCTCGGCCAGGTTCAGCGCGCGCTCGAGCGAGCCGGCGACGACCGGCGAGAGGAGCCTGGCGTGGCCGCGGAGGCCCTCGACTCGCACGCCGCGGCCGCGGAGCGCTTCGACGAAGCCGGCCGCGTCGCGCTCGAGCGTCGGCACGAGGCGTGTCGCCAGGCCGACCGCGAGCACCGAACGCCGCGCGAAGCCGGCGGCCTGCAGCAGCCGGTCGAGGTCGAGGAGCAGGGCGTAGACAGCGAAGGCCAGGCCCACGGCTGCGAGGCGCAGGGCCTGGATCCCGGCCGCCGCGAGCTCCTCGCTCGTGACGTCGAGGTATCCGACCACGGGAATGTGCGGGCCCTCCCAGATCACGTGCGTGCCCGTGTGCGAGACGAGCGGGCTGAGGACGAAGACGGAGAGCGCCGAGATGAGCGTCCCGGAGATGTAGAGCCAGCGCCTCGACCGCGGCGCGGACAGGCAGACGACGAAGAGCACCGCGGCGATGAGTGCGACGACCCAGCCGCGGTCGGCGATCAGGGCGACCGCCGCGAGCGAGGCGAGGAGCGCTGCTGCGGGTACCGGGCTCAAGGGACCTCGTACCGGTAGCGGTAACGATCGGGGTCCCGCGCCAGAGCGGCCGCGTCTCCGGCGAACCGGAACTCGACCGGGGAGCCCGCGTCGGCCCCGGAATCGCGCAGCGAAGCCGTGAATCGCTCGCTGCCACTTACTGTGTAAAACACATTCGCGTCCTGAGGAGCCTTGTCCGAGAGAGGCGCCACCGAGTCGGCGTGGAGGAGGCGGGCCAACGCCTCGGCTCCGGCTTTTCGACCGGGCGCGAAACGAATCGCGGCCGGCCTCACCTTCCCCGCGTAGCCGTGGAGGAACGGCTCGGGGAAGGCACCGACGACGACCGGCTCGCGCATCTCGCCTTCCCACGAGCGGAAGTCCCACCACTCGACGTCGCCCGGATGCAGGCGGTAGTCGGCCGCGCTGCGATCGGCCTCGATCCCGTTCAGGAACCAGAACCAGTCGCGCTGCTGCGAGGCGTCGCCGTCGACGCCCTGGATCGACTGCACGAAGCGGCCGCCGTACGTCGTCTTCACGTCGAGCTCGCGGTCGAGCGCCTGCATCGCCGTCAGCCCGGCGGGAACAGTTCGTGAGACGAGCACGGTCGCACCCCTGTCGCGCGTGACCCAGAGCGTCGCGCTCCCCGAGCCCGTGCGCTCGTGCCCGCAACCCGGCAGCAGGACGAGCGCAAGGGCAGCGAGAAGGGCACGCTTCACTTCAGGGCGTTCGAGCGCACTGCGTTCGGGAGCGTGGCGCGTACGAGCCCGCGGTGCTTGCCGACACAGCCGCGACCGGCCTTCGTCTTCACGCTCCGCCCGTCGACGAGCAGGCGCGCGCCCGTGGCAGCGGTCGACCCGCCCTGATCGTTCTGGGAGACCACCGTGTAGCAGTTGCGGGCGGCGCGTTTCCTGAGGAGCAAGGTCGGCGAGCCCCCCGTGGGCGTGAACGTCGACCAGTACCAGAGCACCGTGTCACCGTCCTTGACGGTCGCCTGGTCTGCGCCGACCGGCGGCGAAACGCCGTTGACCTTGTAGCTCCAGCCGCTCGTGCCTGCGCCCGGGTAGAGGCCGATCTGGTCGACGAAGGGCCCGAACGAGGTCGTTTGGACGTGGTAGTAGAACTCGCCAGCGAGGCTCGCGGCGTCGAGCACGGTGAGCGCGTTCGGCCCGGTCGTCAGCGACGGCTGGGCCGCGCCGAAGATCGTCGTCGTCTTGCCCTCGACGCGCACCTTCACGCGCGCAGCGAGCACGGGAGCGGCCAGCGCGCACGCGAGCACAGCGACGCCGGCCAGGATGATGAGTCGTCGAAACACGAATCCTCCTTCCGCGAGGGGTTCGGGGTTTGCGAGGCGCGGAAGGTCTTCTGACTCGGGGCTCCCCCCTCCGCCACCTTCCCGGCCCGAGGGCCAGTGGTTTCCGGCGGAGGAGCAACTCCCCTCACAGCGGCGGGACCGTCCCAGAATTTCACTGGGTTCCCTTACCGCGCTCCGTTGGAGCGACCCTATCATGGGCCGATGCCGGCCTTTTCGCGGGCGCTTTCGCTCTGGCTGCCCGTGATCGTCTGGGCCGCCGTCATCTTTACCTTCTCGTCGATTCCGAGCCTGGGAACGGGCCTCGGGACCTGGGACACGATTCTCCGCAAGGGCGCGCACATGACCGAGTACGCGATCTTCGGCCTCTTGCTGTTGAGGGCGATCGGTCGCGAGCTGCCCGCTCTCGCGATCGGGATCGCCTACGCGATCACGGATGAGATCCACCAGGAATTCGTCCGCGGCCGGCACGCATCGCCGGTCGACGTCCTCATCGACACCGCCGGGCTCCTGATCGGTATCTACGTCGTCAGCCGTCTTTTCCAGACACGTCCGGTGACCGGCACCGGGCAGGTCCGATGAGGCCGATCGCGATCGACCTCGACGGAGTGCTCGGCGACACGCGGCCGCTCTGGGACGACTGGCTCGACGACGCTGCGCGGCGCTACAAGTCGATCGCCCCGCTCGAGCCGGCGGAGCTACCTGAAGACCGGGTCGAAGCGGCGAAGAAGCTCGACGCCTGGGCCGAGCAAGGCGTCGGCGACTGGCGTGCGTCGCTCGCCCGTTTCGCCGAGGACCGTGCGCCCGTCTATCTCCGTCCGGACGCGGAGGTCAGCGCCGCCCTGCGCGAGCTCGCGGCGCGCGGCCATGCGATCGGCGCCTTCACCGACGCGCCGGAAGCGCTGGCGCGGGTCGCCGTCTCGCAGCTCGGCGCCGACCGCAGGCTCGTCCGGCTCGAAACCGGCGAAGGGGCGCTTGACCGGCTCCTCGCCGAGCTCGGCCCGGACACGCTGGTCGTCCGGGGCCGTTCGGAGCTCCCCCTACAATTCGCCTCGTGAAGGAGAACGAGGTCGGCGATCGCCAGCTGGACGCGCTCCTCGAGCGCCTCGACCGGCTGAACGCGGAAGTCCACGCTCTCAACAAGCGGCTCGACGCCGGCGAGCATCTCGCGCCGATCGTCTACGAGATTCGTGCGCTCAGCGAGTCGCTGCAGGCACTCGCGTACGCCGCGCTCGGCCAGCAGTCCCCACAGGTCCGCCGCCGCCGCGCAGGCTGACGCTCTAGCCCGCCAGCTTGTAGACGTTCCCGCTCTGGACGGAGGTGAGGTAGAGCTCGCCCTTCGCGTCCTCGCCGAACGCCGAGAGCCCGTCCACGGTGAACGGCTCGGTGCGATACGAGTCGCTCGCGCCGCCGGCGGACGTGCTGTGGATCTTGTTCACGCAGTTGTCGCCGAAGAAGTACCGGCCCTTCGCCGCAGGCACGGCCGACCCGCGGTAGACGAACCCGCCGATCACCGAGCAGTACGGCCCGTTCGGCAGGACGATGTACGGCATCACGAGGTGGCCGGCCGCGTTCGGATTCTGCCCCTGCGTGAACCGCGACTTGCCCTCGTACACTCGCCAGCCGTAGTTCTCGAGCCCGGCCGTGCCCTTCTTCGTGTAGTCGAGCTCTTCCCACGAGTCCTGGCCCACGTCGCCGATGTACAGGTCCCCGGTCTGACGGTCGAACGAGAAGCGCCACGGATTCCGTAACCCGTAGCCGACGATGATCGGGCTCGGACGCTTCTTCGCGACGTTGAACCTCAGGAGCTTGCCGAAGGTCGTCTTCAGGTTCTGCGCCCGGTTCTCGGGGTCCCCGCCGGATCCGCCGTCGCCGGTCCCGGTGAACAGGTAGCCGCCGGGCCCGAACACGAGGTTGCCCCCGTTGTGGTTCTCGTACGGATCCTTCTGGAAGAAGATCTGGCGCAGCTTCTGCGGCTTCCGCGAAAGCCCACGCGACTTGTACTCGACGATGCGCGCGTCGCCGTTTCGGTCGGTGTAGTCGACGTAGAAGTGGCGGTCCTTCGCGTACTTCGGGCTGAAGGCGAGCCCGAGCATCCCCTGCTCGCCGCTGTCGAGGACGAGCGACCGGATGTCCAGGAACGGCCTCGCCCGCAGCCTCCCCCTCACGATCACGCGGACGCGACCGACCTTTTCGACCACGTACACGTTGTTCGGCTCGTTCGACGGCGCCGTGATCGCGACCGGCTCCGTCAGCCCGCTCGCCACGCGGGCGATCCGCAGCTGCGAGCGCTCCGACTCTCCGTCCGCGCGCAGCGCGACGACCGCGGCGACGGCGGCAAGCGGAATGGCTGCAAGGGCGATGCGGCGCATTCTGTGGGTCACTTCTTTAGCAGAACTCGCCTGAGCTCGTCTTCCTTCCCCGGCTCGAGGATGGCGAGCACCTGGTCGCCGGCCCTGAGCTCGGTCTCCGAATCGGGGATCTCCGCACGCCCCTCGCGCATGACCGAGATCAGCCGCGAGCCGGCCGGAAGATTCAGCCCCGACACGCGTTTTCCGGCCGACGGCGAGCTCTTGTCGATCTGCACCTCGACGATCTCGAGGTTCTCCTTGCGCAGCTCGAGCAGGTGGATCAGCTCGTGCTCGGGCACCTCGTGCTCGATCAGCGCCATGATCGTCTGCGTCGCGCTGACGGTCGGCGAGATCCCGAGCAGGTCGAAGTGCGGCTCGTTGCGCGGGTCGTTCACGCGCGCGATCACCTTCTCCGCGCCGTACCGCTCGCGCGCCATCTGGCAGATGACCATGTTGTCCTCGTCGTCGCCGGTGACCGCGACCACGAGATCCGGCGGCCGGGCGATCCCGGCCCGCTCGAGCACGAAGATCTCCGTCGCGTCGCCGAGGATCGCGGCATGCTCGAACTCGTCCTCGAGCTGGACGAAGCGCTCGCGCCGCTGCTCGACGATCGTCACCTCGTGGTTCATGCGCCTGAGCGCGCGCGCGAGGTTGGAGCCGACCTTCCCGCCGCCTGCGACGAGGATGAACATCTAGGAGGCGGCCGCTGATGCGCGTGCAGGCTTCACGACGCACGACTTGACCGCATCGGAGAGCACCTCGATCGCGGCCGAGGTCGGGCACACGGTGCGCAGGCCGAGCGTGGCGTAGAGCTCGGCGCGCGCCGGGTCCAGGATCCGGACAACCGTGCACTCGATCCCGAAGCGCTTCTGGGCCACCTGGCCGACGACGATGTTCGTGTTGTCCCCGTTCGTGGCCACGACGACTGCGTCGGCCTCCTCGATCCCAGCCTCGCGGAGGACGTTCACGTCCATCCCGTGACCGACGACGAAGCCGCCCGTCCAATGCTCGCCGAGCCGGGCCAGAGCCTCCTCGTTCTCGTCGATCGCGGTCACGTCCCAGCCGCTCTTCGTGAGCTTTTTCGCAACCGCCGAGCCCACACGGCCGCATCCAACGACGATCGCCTTCATATAGATCAGATTAACTCACGCCAGGGCTTCTTCCAGGACCCCCTGCGGGTAGGCGATGACCATCACCTCGCACGGCGCCTTGCGGAGCACGTAGTCCACCGTCGGGCTGAAGAACCGCGACTGGCGGCGCCAGCGGGGGGCCGAGCCGAGGACGATCAGGTCGACCCCGTGGCCGCTCGCCGCGCCGACGATCGCCTCGCCGATCGAGCGCGCGCGGACGATCTGCACCTGGATCGAGACCCCCGCCTCGGCGGCCAGCAGCTGCGCCTCGGCGAGCGAGGCCTCGGCCTCCTCCTCGGCGTCGATCATCGGCGCGTCGAACGGCTTGTCCATCGGCACACGGATCACGTGGATCGCCAGCACGGAACAGCGCTGCTCCTCGGCGAGCCTGAGCGCGGTTCCGAGCACCTCCTCGCCGATCAGGCCGATCTTCATCGGCACGAGGATCCGCTCGTAGGCGCCCTCGAGGTCGGGGACGAGGTCTCCGATCGCCGGCGTCACGCGACCGAGCACGCGCTCGCGCGCCGTGAGGCGGGACACGATGAAGAGGACCGCTCCGATCCCGAGCCAGATCGGCCCCGCCAGGCGCGCCGCGTCGTGCGTGAGCAGCGCGGCGATCCAGATCGCAAAGGTGAGCGGGGCTCCGACGAGCGCGGCGACCGGGACCTCGGTCCCGCGGAGGCGGACGTTGCCGGGGACGCGGAACGGGCGTTCCAGCTCGGGCTCGGTGTAGCGCAGCCGGATCACGGCGACCTGCGCCGCGGTGAAGGCGATGAGGACGCCGAAGCTGTACAGGCTGGCCAGGAACTGGATCGGGTCGTCCGCCGCCCTCGCGATGAGGAGGATCCCCGTCGCGATCGCCGCGTTGAAGAGGATCGCGACCGGCGAGATCAACGTCCGCCCGCTCAGACGGCCGAAGGCGCGGGGAAGCATGTCCCGCTTGCCGAGGGAGTACGCGAGCCGCCCCGCCCCCGAGAACGACGTCGTGACGACCGCGATCAGGATCAGCGCGCCCGTCAGCCCGATGAACACACGTAACGCGTCGACGAACATCGCGGGCAGGTGCCCGCTGAACGCGTCGGCAATGCCGACGAGCGGCGCGCGCAGCCAGGTCGTGCCGAGCGCGGTCTCCGGGTCGGCCGGGTACGCGGACAGCGCCACGAGCCCGATCAGGAACGAGATCAGCACCGCGCCCCCGATGCCGACGAAGAGGCTCCGCGGCAGCGTCTTCCCCGGCTCGCGGGTCTCGGCCGCGAGGTTGGCGACGGTCTCGAGGCCGGTGAAGGCGAGCATCGCGACGGGAATCGCGAACGCGATCGCCGACCAGGTGGGCGCGGTACCGAGGTCGGTTCCCTTGGACAGGTTGTCGGCCGAGAAGAGGATCGGCAGGCCGAGCACGATCAGGAGCAGCTGGCCGACGATCGTGACCGCGGCGATCGCGATCGCGAGGCGGTAGAGGCTCGGGCGGCGCACGAACCGCACCGCGGCCATGACGAGGATGACGACGATCCCGAGGAAGAGGTCGGTCGGGCTGTGCGTGATCGCCTCCCAGCCGATGGCGTTGCCCAGGTAGTGCGGGACGAAGAGCCCCGCGAGGGCGATCACGATCACGTAGTCGAGGAGGATCGCCCAGCCGGTCAGGAACCCGAGCTGGTCGTTGAACGCCCGGCGGACGAAGGTTGCGGCGCCACCGGTCTCCGGCAGCGCGGCGGTTCCTTCCGCGTACGAGAGGGCGACGAGGAGGAAGAGCGCGCCGACGAGGAGCAGCACCCAGGGTGTGAAACCGAGCGCCTCGAGCGCGACGACGCCGAGCGCGAAGAAGAGCGACGACGCGATCTCGCCGTAGGCGACGGCGGCCAGCGAGGGAGTCTCGAGGACGCGCTGGAGCCCGGGGAGCTTCTTAGCCACGGAGACGAGAAAGGTACAACCGGAGCACACCCGCGAGGACGAGCAGGATCCCGATCACGAGGCCGAGCCCGCCCCCCACTCCGGCGGCGATCGTGCGGATCACGATCGCGATCCCGAGCGCGATCAGGATCGGCGGCAGGACGCGGAGGAGCACTAGGCCGCTTGCTTGCCGGCGACGACGGCGACGCGAGTCGGCGCGTTGCGCAGCACGTAGTCCACGGTGCGCCCGAAGATCGGCCCGCCGCCCCTCTTCTTCGTCCGCGGCGCGCCGAGGATGACGACCTCCGCGTCGCGCCGGGCCGCCTCCTCGACGATCGCAGGGCCGGCGCTCCGGGCGCGCTCGAGGCGGCTCACGATCTGGACTCCCGCGTAGCCCTCGAGGAGCGCCTGCGCCTCGTCGAGGATCTCGTCGGCGACCGCTTCCTCGGCGCGGAGATCGGCGTCGAGCGGGCGGTCGAGCGGAACCTCGAGCACGTGCAGGATCACGATCCGCGAGCGCCGCTCCGACGCGAGCCGTGCGGCCGCGACGAGCGCTTCCTCGGACTCGGCCGTGCGCAGGATGGGGACGAGAATCGTCCGGTACGAGACCTCGAGCCCGAGGATGATCGCGGGGGCGCGCACCGTCCGGCGCAGCGGCAGGTGCAGGACGCGCTTGCGGTAGAGCGCGTACGCGGCGAACCCGATCGCCAGCCAGCCAAGGCCGACCCAGCGGGTGTTCGCCTCCTGGACGACGACCACGAGCCACGCCGCGCCGGTGCCGAGACCGCCGAGGATCGCGAACACCGGCCAGTCGATCCCGCGGAACCGCAGGTTCGGCCGCGCCCGGTACACGATCTCCTCGTCGCGGCCCTTCACGCGTAGCGCGACGATCGCGGCGTGCGCGATCGTGAACGAGAGCATCGCCCCGAACGCGTACATCGTCCCCAGGAAGTTCGTCTGCCCCGGGAGGATGACCGCGATCGAGGCGATCCCGGCGAAGACGACGAGCGCGAGCCACGGCGTCTGGAAGCGCGGATGGAGCCGGCGGAAGACCTCCGGCAGCTGGCGGTAGCTCGCCATCGCGTACGTGATCCGGGACGCGCCGATCACGCCCGCGTTCGTCGCGACGAGCAGGATCGTGGCCGCGAGCAGGCCGACGTAGATCTCCAGGCCGTGCTCCACCATTCCGTGCAGGTCGAGGTTCTTGACGAGCCCGAGCACCGGGTCGTTCGCGTACCCGCCCTGCTCTGGCGGCAGTCCGAGCAGCGTCTGATACTCGCCGTCCACCTTGTGCACGGGCAGCGCGGAGAGCGCGATGAACGGAAGCGTGAAGTAGATGGCGAAGACCGCGATCGCGACGAGGCGGATCGAGCGCGGGATGTCGCGCGGCGGGTCGCGGGCCTCCTCGGACAGGTTGGAGATGGTCTCGATCCCGGTGTACGCGATCATCGCCACCGGGATCGCGAGGAAGAAGTCCCTCCAGGTCGGGGCAACGCCCCAGTGGACGTTCGCCCGGAGGATCGACGGGCTGAAGATCAGCACGAAGCCGATCACGACCAGGAGCAGCTGCGTCGCGAAGTCGACGACCGCTAGGAAGATGTTGAGCCCGGCAGCCTCCTTGACCCCGACGACGTTGAGGCCGACGAGCAGGAGGATCACGACCGAGCCGACGATCACGTCCCACGGGTTGTCCCTGAGCGGCTCCCAGAAGATCGAGAGGTAGTGCGGGACGAAGAACGCCGAGATGGCGATCGTGATCACGTAGTTCAGGAGCTGCGCCCACGCTGCGCCGAAGCTGACGAGCTCGTCGAAGGCGTGGCGGGCGAAGCTGGACGAGCCGCCGGCCTCGGGGAAGCGGACCGTGCCTTCCGTGTAGGTGAGGGCAGTCGCGGCGAAGATGAGGCCGGCGATGATGAAGACGAGCGGCGTCAGGCCGAGCGCGAAGACGGCCGTGACGCCGAGCGCGTAGTAGATCGACGAGCCGACGTTGCCGTACGCGGTTGCGAACAGCGCGGGTGTGCCGAGGACGCGCTCGAGCCGCTGCTCGCGCCTCCTGCGACTACGCGGCGCGGGTGCGGTTTCCGCAGAGTCGAGCGCGCTCACGAGCGCAGGCTAAGCCTTTCGGCGGCTAGTGGCGTAACTCGCGAGGGACAGTCCCTCGCGAGCAATCGCACAAGGGACAGTCCCTTGTTATCCGTGGATTGAGATGATCAGCGGGATGAGCAGGATCGCGACGATGTTGGCGATCTTGATCATCGGGTTGATCGCCGGGCCGGCCGTGTCTTTGTACGGGTCGCCGACGGTGTCGCCTGTGACCGCGGCCGCGTGCGCCTCGGAGCCCTTGCCGCCGTAGAGGCCGTCCTCGATCAGCTTCTTCGCGTTGTCCCAGGCGCCGCCGCCCGAGGTCATCGCGATCGCGAGGAAGATCCCGGTCACGATCGTCCCGATCAGGAGGCCGCCGAGCATCTCCGGCTTGATGATCCCCGCGACGAGCGGAAAGAGGATCGGGATCGTCGCCGGCAGCATCATCTGCTTGATCGCCGAGTTGGTCACGATGTCGATCGCGGGGCCGTATTCGGGGCGGGCCGTCCCCTCCATGATCCCGGGGATCTCGCGGAACTGGCGCCGCACCTCCTGAACGACCTGCCCGCCGACCCGTCCGACGGCCTGCATCGCCAGCGAGGCGAACAGAAACGGCATCAGGCCGCCGATGAACAGCCCGGCAATCACCCACGGGTCGTTGAGCGAGAACGTGACCGACTCGAGGCCGCGATCACTCAGCCCGCGCGTGTATTCGTCGAAGAGGATCAGCGCCGCGAGGCCCGCAGACCCGATCGCATAGCCCTTCGTGACCGCCTTCGTCGTGTTGCCGACGGCGTCGAGCGGATCGGTGATGGCGCGAACGGACTCGTCCAGGTTGGCCATCTCGGCGATTCCGCCCGCGTTGTCGGTCACCGGCCCGTAGGCGTCGAGCGCGACGATCAGGCCGGTCATCGAGAGCTGCGCCATCACGGCCACGCCGATCCCAAACAGGTCCTGGCCGGCCGCGTAGTAGGCGCCGACGATGCCGGTCGCGATCACGATCACCGGCAGAGCGGTCGCCTGCATCCCGATCGCGAGCCCCTCGATGATGTTCGTCGCATGCCCGGTGCGTGACGCGCTCGAGATCGACTTCACCGGCCCCCACCGCGTCCCGGTGTAGTACTCGGTGATCGCGACGAGCAGGAACGTGACGCCGAGCCCGATCAGCGCCGAGCCGTAGAGGTTCCAGAAGCTGAAAGTGTCGCTGTCGAACGCGGACGTGACCGGGATGAATCCGACCGCCGACAGAAGGGTCGCGACGATCACCGACTTGTAGAGCGCGTTCATGATCGACCCGCTGCGTCCGACGCGGGCGAAGAAGGTGCCGATGATCGAGGCGAGGATCGAGATCCCGCCGATCCCGAGCGGATACAGCCAGAGCTCGCTCGCCGGGAACGCCCGTGCGAGGAGCATCACGGCGACCGCGGTCACGGCGTAGGTCTCGAAGAGGTCGGCCGCCATGCCCGCGCAGTCGCCGACGTTGTCGCCCACGTTGTCCGCGATCACGGCCGGGTTGCGCGGATCGTCCTCGGGGATGCCCGCCTCGATCTTGCCGACGAGGTCGGCGCCGACGTCCGCAGCCTTCGTGTAGATACCGCCGCCGAGCCGCGCGAAGACCGAGATCAGCGAGCCGCCGAACGCGAGCCCCACGAGGTCGTTGATCGCAGAGGCGCGTGTGTGGTCGAGCCAGCCGGTGAGGATCCAGTAGTAGCCGGCCACGCCCGCAAGACCGAGGCCGACAACCAGGAGCCCCGTCACGGATCCCGCGCGGAAGGCGATGTTGAGCGCCGGCCTGAGCCCGCGCTTGGCCGCCTCGGCAGTGCGCATGTTCGAGCGCACGGCGACGTTCATCCCGATGAACCCCGCCGCGGCCGAGAGGATGGCTCCGATCAGGAACCCGACCGCGGTTCCCCAGCCCAGCTTGTTGTAGAAGCCGAGCAGGAGGAACGGCACGATCGCGACGATGGCGATCGTCTGGTACTGGCGTCGCAGGTAGGCCGCGGCGCCCTCCTGAATGGCCCTCCCGATCTCCTGCATCCGCTCGTCGCCCGCCGGCTGCCGCAGCAGCCAGATGGTCAGGCCGATGCCGTACGCAACGGCGACACCCGAGCAGACGAGGGCGAAGAGAACCGGATGGTCACTGAAAAAGTCGATCGGGCGCCTCCCTACGCAACACGCGCCGAGAGGGATCCCCGGCGCCGCGGTTTTCTATCACACCGCGGGGCTAGAAGCGGGCACCCTGCAGCGCGTTTGCGCAGAGATGCTCGGCAGGTTGCGGCGGGATCCGGGGCACGACCGCGAACAGCAGCTCGCGGAGGCGCTCGTTGTTCTCGGTGAAGACGGTCACGACCTGCTCGTGCGAGACGGGCTCGGTCCCCTCCACGCCGACGTCGTGGTCGGTGACCATCGAGATGTTCGCGTAGCAGAGCTCGAGCTCGCGGGAGAGGTAGCCCTCCGGGTACGCGGTCATGTTGATCAC
>DATBGG010000008.1:0-9044 GCA_036558065.1 Gaiellaceae bacterium
AGCTTGTCGTTCGGGATCACGATCACGGTGTCGCAGTTCTCGCGGAGCGCCTCGATCCCGTCGACGGCCTGGGCCTGGCGCTTCGTGCCCTCGAACTTGAAGGGCGTCGTGACGATGCCGACGGTCAACGCGCCGAGCTCACGGGCGATGCGCGCGACGACCGGGGCGCCGCCCGATCCGGTGCCCCCTCCTTCGCCCGCGGTCACGAAGACCATGTCCGAGCCGCGGAGCGCGCGCTTGATCTGGTCGTAGGACTCCTCGGCTGCCCGGCGGCCGAGATCCGCCGAAGCCCCGGAGCCCAGCCCCTGGGTCAGCTCACGTCCAATGTGGATCTTGACTGCGGCGTCCGCGAGCGCGAGCTGCTGGATGTCGGTGTTGACCGCGACGAACTCGACGTCGGAGATGCCTGCGTCGATCATCCGGTTGAGCGCGTTCAGGCCGGCTCCGCCGACTCCGACGACGCGGATCACTGCCAGGTAGGCGCCTGGCTCGGAGCGAGGCGCTCGGTGCAGGCGCGGCGCGGGCTCGGGGAGCGCCTCGATCCGGGGCAGCTCCTCGACCGGTCGGAGGTCGGGCTTCGGCGCAGGCGGCGGCTCCGGCTCGGGCTCCGGCAGGGACTCGACGATCGGCTCGAAGGGCGGCGCGTGCTCGACCGTTTCCTCGAGCGGCTCGACAGGAGCGGCCTTGGCTTCCGGCTCGGGCTCCGGCTCCTGCTTCGCCTGCTGGCGCTGCGCAGCCTCGGTCGCCCGGAAGAGCTCCGCGAGCGGGCCCTCACGCATGCTGGCGCGCTTTCGCGCCATTGAGAACCTCCTTCGCCAGGTCGCGATAGGCCTTCGCGGCGTTGCCGCTCGGGTCGTACTTGAGGACGGACGTGCCCTTCACCGGCGCCTCGGCGTAGCGGATCGTCTTCTTGATGCGCGTCTTGAAGACGAGGTCGCCGAAGTTCTCCTCGAGGATCTCGACGGCCTCTCGCGCGTGCAGCGTCCGGCGGTCGAACATCGTCGGCAGGATGCCCATGATCGCGACGTTCGGGTTCAGGTTCTCCCGGATCATGGCGAGTGTGTTCTCGAGCTGGACGAGACCGCGCAGCGAGAGGTACTCGCACTGCACCGGGACGATCACGTGGTCGGAGGCGACGAGCGCGTTGATCGTCAGGAGGCCGAGCGACGGCGGGGTGTCGATGAGGACGTAGTCGTAGTTCTCCTTGACCGCGCTCAGCGCCTTCTCGAGGGCGCGCTCGCGGCCGATCATGCTGGACAGGGCGAGCTCGGCTCCGGCCAGGTCGATCGACGACACGGCCAGGTCGATCTCCGTGTGCTCGATCACGTTCTGGATCGGCAGCCGGTGGACGAGGACGTCGAACATCGACCGGTCGATCGAGTCGGGGTTGAGGCCCTGACTCATCGTCAGGTTGCCCTGCGGGTCCATGTCGACGCACAGGACGCGGTTCTCCTGCTCGGCGAGCGCGGCGGCCAGGTTCAGCGTGGAGGTCGTCTTCGCGACGCCGCCCTTCTGGTTGGCGAAGGCGATCACCGTCGCCTGCCGCGGCGGTTCGTCACGGTGGGGCGTCTGCGTTTGCTCCTCGGATTCCTCGGCGGGTTCCTGCTCCCGCGTATGCGGTCGCGAAAGAAGGCGAGTCAGCCCCATTACGTGTCCCCACTTCGACCGGTCTTCGTGCAGTCCTGCACGCATTCCATTGTGCAGGAAATTCCGTGCTACGAACAGGAATCGCCGGGATTTGCCGGCGTTTTAGCCGCGCGGAGCAGCGAACACGCCGTCGAGCGCTTCCCGCGAGCGCTCCACTGCCTCGGCGGCCCGGTCCGGGACGTCTTGTTCCCGGACCCAGTCCTCCGCGTCGGAGAGCAGCGCGCGCACCTCGTCGAGCAGGACACCGGCCGGCGCGTCGTCTCGTCGCAGGCCGTCGATCCGCTCGAGGCGGTCGAGGATCGCCCTTTCCTTCTCCACCGCGTTCACCGTAGCGGCAACACGGCGCGGTGAGTGTGTCGACTCTGCGTCAGCTCGCGAGCGCCTGTGCGACCTGGCTCGACGGCTTCGGCCGCACACCGAGCAGCGACTCGTCGAGCTCCGCGATCAGCGCCTGGCGCTTGCCGCGCATCAGGGTCTCGACGAGCGCGCGGCGCACGACGTCCACCGCTTCCGGGCCTCCGGTGCCGTCGCGAAGCCGGTGAAGAACGTCCAGCAGCTCGCGCCGCTCCCGCCCGGTCTCACCGAGCAGGACCGCGGTGCGCAAGGACGCCGCCCAGGCTCCGTCGCCCACCCCGAGCAGCGCTTCGAGCGACGCGCCGAGCTGTTCGGAGCGGAACGATCCATCCTGGAAGAGCGCGAGCTCCCAGCGGTCGAGCGCGTCGCCGAGCTCGCGGTCGACGTCGGCGGCTCCGAGCTTGGTGATCAGCGTGCGCGCCGTCTCGCCGCGGAAGACGTCGAGCCGGGTCGGCTGGCCGGGAGGCTGTGTGGCGGCGATGGGCAGGACCGGCCTGACGCCGAAGGGCCGCCAGTCGAGCCGCTCGAAGAGGACGGGGCCGGCCGCGATCGGGCCCGAGGTGGCGAGGCGAAGCGCGGTGATCGCGTCGGCGATCTCTCCCGGAGCGTCGGGGGGCTCGCCCCCCTCCGGCGGCAGCACGCGCTCGACCTCGAGCACGCACATCCGGTCGGTCTCGCGGCCGAAGCTTTCCGGAACCAGCTTCGTCGCGTCCGGCCAGTGCGCGGCGAGCTCGCCGTCGGCCGCATGCCTGACCCTGAGCCCGTCGCCGAGCGCGACGATCCCGCCCGCCTCGATCCCGACGAGCGGAGCGATCGCCGCGTACGCCCGGTTCTCGCCGAAGAGCGAGTGCTCGAGGAGCGCGTACGCGCGGTCGAAGGCATCGTCGTCCCAGTCGAATCCGCCGCACGCTTCGGCCACGTCCGCGAGGAGAGGCAGCAGCACGGTTCGGAAGAGCGCGTGCTCCGCGTGGGCGCCCGCATGGGCCCGCGCGAAGACCGCGGCGGCGGGCTCACGTCCGAGCGCCTCGAGCGCGATCGCCGTGTCGCCGCGCGCGAGAAGCCATCCTCCCCGTGCCTCGACGAAGTTCCTGACGAGCGGGCGGTACTCATAGAGCGTCGGGCGGTCGCGCGCGCCGTGCTCCTCGAACGAGAACGGGATCTCGGCTCCGGCCTCGAGCTCGCGACCGAACGCCGCGAAAGCGCCGAGACAGAAGCCGCGCAGGGCTGAATGGAGGTGCGGTGCGCGCACCTCGACCAGTTACACGGGCGCGGGCTTCTCTCCTGCCTGGCAGGCGGGGCACCAATACGCGATCCGATTCGCGTCGCCCTGGCCGCGCGACTCGATCGGCGTGCCGCAACGCGGACACGGCCGTCCGGCCTGGCGGTAGACGGCGCGCTGGCGCAGGCCCGAGTCGAGCGAGCGCCGCATCAGCTGGGCGGCCTCGACCAGGATCGAGTGGAGCTCCTCGTCGGAGATACCTTCGAGGCGACGCCACGGAGAGACCTGCGCCCGCCACAGAGCCTCCGCGCGCCAGAGGTTCCCGATTCCGGCGACGAGCCGCTGGTCGAGGATCGCTTCGCCGATCTCCCGCCGCTGGTCGGCGCCGCGCATCCTGGCGAGCATCGCGTCGATGTCGGGCGGGTCGGCGAGGATGTCCGGCCCGAGGCTGCGGACCGGGCCCTCGTCGAGCTCGAGCACCGGCCCGTGCCAGAGGACGGCCTCGGCCTTCTCACCGCGCAGCACGAGCCAGGGCGTGCCGTGGCGCGTGCTCACGCCGTTGCGCTCGAAGACCTGCCAGCGGCCCTTCATGCGCAGGTGGCTGCGGAGGACGAGCCCGTCCTCGAAGCGCAGGAGGAGGTTCTTGCCGACCGCCTCGACCTCGAGCAGGCGCCTTCCGTCGAGCCGCTCCGCGACGCGCGTCACGCGGGCGCGCGGGTGTGGGGTCTCGACCGCGACCTTCTCGCCGACGAGAACCTGCAGTCGCCTCGCCGCGTGATGGAGGGAGTCGCCTTCGGGCATACAGAGAGCGTATGCATCCGCGTTCGAAAGCAGTAGTGGCCGGGGTCGTCGGGACCCTCGTCTGGAGCGCGCTCGAGCCGCTGGACCGACGCGTGTTCCGGCATGACTACTCGGATGTGGCCGTGCTCGGCAAGGCGTTCACCCGTGGGCGGGGCTGGTTGCCGCTGGGCGTCGCGCTCCACGCGGTGAACGGGGCCGTGTTCGGGCTCGTCTACTACGAGCTCGCGGAGCGGGTGCGGCGCGACCGGCGCCGGCTGGCGCTCGAGCTGGCGCTCGCCGAGCATCTCGCGCTGTTCTCGACCGGCGCGCTCGTCGACCGCTACCACCCGGCTCGCGGCGAGCCCGGAGTCGAGAAGCTCCTCAGCGTCCCCGCGTTCTGCCAGGCCGTCGTGCGGCACGCATTGTTCGGGAAGATCCTCGGCAGGCTCGGGAGCTAGGGGCGGAGCACGGCGCGACGGGGGCCGGCCAGGAAGCCCGCTTCGAGCAGCAGCGGCATCAGGTCCGTCTCCCCGACCGGCTCGCCGTCGAAGCGCTCGACCGCGAGACGCCTGCCGGACCCCGACTTCACGTGCTCGACGAGGGCCGCGAGCGCCGTCCTCAGCCACTCCTCGTTGGGCTCGCGCAGCGACACGATCGACTTGCCGCCTCGCTCGACGAAGAGGGCCGGCTCGCCTCCGAGCAGAACGACCTGCGCGCCGGCAACACGGGCCGCCCGGCCGCCTGCGAGCTTCGGCCACGGCAGCGCCGCCCCGTACGGCTGTGCCGGATCGGCGGCCGCGAGGACGAGCGCGTCGGGCTCCTCGCCCTCCCTGGGACGAAGCTCCCGGAGCCGCTCGACCGCTCCGCCCAGGGCGAACTGCGCCCCGCCGAGACCCTCGACGAAGTATCCGCGGCGTGCCAGGCCGAGCGTTTCGAGCGCCTTCATCTCTCCGTACACGGCGCTGTAGCCGCCGACGATCCCTTCCGAGCGCACACCGTCGCGAGTCACGATCCCCTGCCGCTCGAGGAGCAGCTCGGAGAGCGCGCGGCGATCCGGAGTGCCGCGGAACAGCCTGTCGGTGAGCGACCAGCGCCCCTGCGTCGCCGTGATTCCGGTCGAGCGGCGGCGTGAGAATCGCCTGGGCCTGCGCTCCGGACGTGGGACGCCGTAGCGGCGGCCTGCCCGGAGGGGTGTCCATGCATCGTTCGTCACCTCGCCCGACCAGACGAGGTCCCAGAGTGCCGGAAGAGCCTGCTCGGCTTCGAGCTCGGTCGCGGCGAGCAGGTCGAACCAGAACTCGGCGCCGTGGCCGAGCACCTCGCGGATCCGGTCTGCCACTTCGCCTTCCGGCGGATCGGCGGCGACGAGCCGCCCGAGGGCCGGGGCGTCCTCGCGGAAATAGACGGCAACCCGGTCGAGGCCCGAGCCGACCCAGACGAGCTCGCCCGTCGCGCACAGCTGGTCGAGCCAGGCGGGCTGGTAGTTCGGCACGCGTCGGGGAAGAACCTCGCTCTCCCAGAGCGAGACCGGGAGCGCGAGCGCCTGGAGCGGAACGAGCGCCTCGCGCAGGCTCGCGCGGCGGTCGATGCCCTGCCAGCTCGGCAGGAACCGGCCCAGCGTCGTCTGCTCGGCGGGCTCGACTTCCTTGCGCAGCGCGGCCAGAGACGCGCGACGCAGCCGCCGCAGGACATCCGGATCGCACCACTCGCGCTCTGTTCCACCCGGCCGGAGCTCTCCGCGCACGAGCCGCTCGTCCCGCTCGAGCGCGCGCAGGAGCGGCTCGACGTCGACCCCGAAGTGGTCGTTCGCCTCGGCCGTCGTGAACGGCCCACGACCCTTTGCGTAGCGCGCCACGAGGCTCTCGAGTGAGTCGGCGCCGCCCTCGAGGAACGTCTCCGGCAGCCCGCCCGGCGGCATCGCACCGAGCGCGTCACGGTAGCGCCCAGCGTCCTCGGCCGCGATCAGCCGATCCTCGCCTGCGATCCGCACCGTGATCGCGCGCCGCTCGTCGAGGAGCGGCTGCGCCAGGGCCTGGTCGAACTGCCCGGGCCGGAGGTCGCCGCGCAGCCGAAGCAGGTCGTGCAGCTGGTCGACGTTGCGCGGCGCTCCGCGAAGCTGCTCCTCGACCTCTTCCAGCGCCCCCGGGTCGATCAGGTCGCGCAGCTCTTCCTGTCCGAGCAGCTCCTTGAGCAGGTCTCGGTCGAGCGAGAGCACCTGTGCGCGGCGCTCGGCGCGCGGCGTGTCGTCCTCGTACATGTAGTTCGCGACGTAGTCGAAGAGGAGCGAGGTCGAGTAGGGCGACGCGCTCGCGGTCTCGACGTCGACGAGGTCGAGCTGCCGCGTCTTCAGCCCCTGCAGGAGTGCCTTCAGCGCGGGCAGGTCGAAGACGTCCTGCAGGCACTCGCGGTAGGTCTCGAGGATGACCGGGAACGAGCCGTACTTGCGTGCGACCTGGAGCAGGCCCTGCGCCTTGAGCCGCTGTTGCCAGAGCGGAGTCCTCTCCCCCGGCCTGCGCCGCGGGATGAGCAGCGCGCGGCCCGCGTTCTCGCGGAAACGCGAGCCGAAGAGGGCGGTCGAGGCGAGCTCGCTCATCACGAGGTCCTCGATCTCGGTCGGGTCGATCAGCAGCTCCTCGGTCGGCGGCGGAGCGTCGGCGTCGGGGAGGTGGACCGCGATCCCGTCGTCCGACCAGAGCGACTGCACCTCGAGCCCGAGCGCGTCGCGCAGCCGGACTCCGATCGCCATCGACCACGGCGCATGAACGCGCGCCCCGAAGGGCGTGAGGATGCACATTCGCCAGTCGCCGATCTCGTCGCGGAAGCGCTCGACGACGACCGTGCGGTCGGAGGGCACGGCGCCGGTCGCGTTCTGCTGGTCGTTCAGGAACGCGAGGAGGTTCTGCGCGGCCTGTTCGTCCAGGGAGTGGTCGGTCGTCAGCCGTTCGACCGCCTTTTTCTCGGAGAGAGCGACCAGCTCGCGCGACGCCCGGCCGATCTGCTCGCCGAGCTCGTAGGGCCGACCGGGGCCTTCGCCCTTCCAGAAGGGGATGAGCCCGGGCACTCCCGGAGCCGGCGAGACGAGCACGCGGTCGCGCGTGATCTCTTCGATCCGCCACGTGGAGGCTCCGAGCAGGAACGTCTGCCCAGCACGGGCCTCGTAGACCATCTCCTCGTCGAGCTCGCCGACGCGGCCGCCGCCGTCGACCAGGTGGACGCCGTACAGGCCGCGGTCGGGAATCGTCCCCGCGTTCTGGACCGCGAGCTGCCGCACTCCGCCGCGGCCGCGGATCACGCCCGCCGTGCGGTCCCAGACGATGCGCGGGCGGAGCTCGGCGAACTCGTCGGACGGGTAGCGGCCCGCGAGCATGTCCAGCACGTTCTCGAGTTGAACGCGGGAGAGGTCGGCGAAGTTGTACGCGCCCAGGACGAGCTCGTGCAGCTCGTCGACCGTGATCTCCTCGTCGGCGCAGATCGCGACGATCTGCTGGGCGAGCACGTCGAGCGGGTTGCGCGGGATGACCGTCTCCTCGATTGCACCCGCTTTCATGCGCTCGACGACGACCGCCGACTCGAGGAGGTCGGCCCGGAACTTGGGGAAGATGCGCCCGCGCGAGACCGCGCCGAGCTCGTGGCCCGCGCGACCGACCCGCTGGAGACCGCGCGCGACCGACTTCGGCGACTCGACCTGGACGACGAGGTCGACCGCGCCCATGTCGATCCCGAGCTCGAGTGACGAGGTGGCGACGAGGCACGGGATCTCGCCCTTCTTCAGGAGCTCCTCGATCTCGAGCCGCTGTTCGCGGGCGAGCGAGCCGTGGTGGGCTCGTGCGATCTCCCGGCGCTCGTCCTCCTCGACCCCCTCGTTCGCCTGTTCGTTCAGTCGTAGTGCAAGGCGCTCCGCGAGCCGGCGGTTGTTGACGAAGACGATCGTCGAGCGGTGCTGCCGGACGAGATCGAGGATCTCGGGGTAGATCGAGGGCCAGATGGAGCCGGACTCGCCCGGCTCGCGCATGTCCTCGAGGGGCACGACGACCTTCAGGTCGAGCTCCTTCGCGCGGCCCGCGTCGACGAGCTCGATGGGGCGGCCGCCCGAGACGAAACGCCCGATCTCCTCCATCGGCCGCTGCGTCGCGGAGAGGCCCACCCGCTGGACGGGCTTCTCGGCCAGGCGATCGAGTCGCTCCACCGACAGCGCCATGTGCGCGCCGCGCTTCGTCCCTGCGACCGCGTGCACCTCGTCGAGGATCAGCGTCTCGACCGACTTCAGCATCTCGCGCCCGCGCGACGTGAGCAGGAGGTAGAGCGACTCCGGGGTGGTGATCAGGATGTCCGGGTGCTCGCGGAGCATCGCGGCGCGGTCGCGCTGCGGCGTGTCGCCGGTGCGGACCGCGACGTTGAGCTTCGAGCCGAGCCCGGCCAGGGGCCCGCGCAGGTTTCGCTCCACGTCGTAGTTGAGCGCCTTCAGCGGTGAGACGTAGAGCAGGCGCAGCCCCTCGCCGGGTGTCTCGGTGAGCCGGTCGATCCCGAACAGGAAGGCCGCGAGGGTCTTCCCGGAGCCGGTCGGAGCCTGGATCAACGTGTGCTGCCCGCTCGCGATCGCGGGCCAGCCCTGCTCCTGCGCAGGCGTGGGCCCGGCGAAGGCACCCTCGAACCAGGCCCGCGTCTTTGGACTGAAGACGTCGAGAGCGCTCACGCCTTCAGCCTAGCCGCGCGCGAAGGGCCTGCACGTCGCGCCGAAACTCCTCTTCAGGATGCGGCGGCGGCGGTTCCTCGGGATGCGGAAACGGCCAACCCGGCTTCGGGTCGTCGGCGTAGCGCGGCATGACGTGCGTGTGCAGGTGCGGCAGCGAGTTGCCGAGCACCTCGTAGTTCATCTTCACAGGCTCGAAGTGCTCCTCGATCGCGCGTCCCACCTGCAGGAGCTCGCGCCAGTAGGCGGCAGCCTCCTCAGGCTCCAGCTCGGTCGGCTCGGCGGCGTGGCGCCCGCGCCAGACGACGATCGAGTACCCGCGCTGCCGGCCGTCTTTCTGGAGGTAGGCGTCCG
>DATBGG010000009.1:0-6089 GCA_036558065.1 Gaiellaceae bacterium
CGCCGGCCGGTCGCGCTCGTCCGTGAGGAGTGGCGCGTCGTCGATCGCTGGTGGACCGAGGAGCCCGTGCATCGGCGCTACTTCGACGTCGTCCTCGAGGGTGGCGAGCGGGCGGTCGTCTACCGCGACGAGGAAGCCGGCAGCTGGTTCAGCCAGCGCGGAGTTTGACCGCCGTGTCTGCGAGCTTCGGCCATTCGCTCTCGTGGGCATAGGGCACCTGGACCCACTCCTTGAACGGCTTCCCCTGGCCGGAGGGGTCGAAGAGGTGCGCGCCGTCCAGGCCGAGCGCCTTCTCGTGCTCCGAGGCATCGGGGAGCTTGAACACCATCGCGCCGCTGCGGGCGTAGCCGATCACCATCTTTCCGCCGGACTTGACGCACGGCATGCCCATCATCTGGCTGAGCTCGACGTCCGGGTCGCGTGCCGCGAGGTCGTCGCAGATCTCGTCGTAACGGTCTCTCGGGTTCATGAGTCAGTCCTTTCGGATGCGATCGATGAAACCACTCCCAGGGGCGTGGATGTTCAAGAAATGCGCGCCGTCGGGGCCGGGGATCGCGAAGCCGTGGCGGACACCGGGCGGCGCCGCGACCCAGGTGCCGGGGCCCGCGCGCTTCGTCTCGTCGCCGATCGTGAACTCGACCTCACCGTCGAGGACGTAGAACGAGTCGGCGTGAGAGTCATGGACGTGAGGCTCGATCGGCCCGAAGCCCGGCTCGCACCAGAACTCGAGCACCTCGAACTCGCCGCCTTCGTACTTGACGCGGAGCTCGCGCCGCCGGCTACCGGGAAGCTGCTCGCCCTCGCCGGGGCCTAGGAAGATCGCGTGGCCTTCGTCGAGCTGCACTGCCATTCAGCCTATTCGTTCCTGGACGGGGCATCACACCCTGAAGAGCTCGCCGCGCGGGCGGCGGAGCTCGGCTACGAGGCTCTGGCGCTCACCGACCACGACGGTGTCTACGGGTCGCTCGAGTTCGCGCACGCGGCGAAGGCGTTCGGCGTGCGGGCGATCACCGGGGCCGAGGTGTCTCTCTCGGATGGCTCGCACGTGACGCTGCTCGTCGAGTCGCCGCGCGGGTACGCGAACCTCTGCCGGCTCTTGACGGCCGCGCATGCGGCGACGAGGCCGAAGCCGACAGAGCCGATTCCGCCGAGTCTCGACCGGCACCTGTTCGCGAAATACAACGAGGGGCTCGTCTGCCTGTCCGGCTGCGCGCGCGACGGGCTCGCGGCGCGGAACGGCAACGGCGCGGCGGAGCTGGCGTCGATCTTCGGGCACGACCGGTTCTTCGTCGAGCTCCAGCGCCCGTACGAGCGCGGAGACGCGCAGCGGAATGCCCGGCTGCGGCAGCTTGCGGAGACGATCGGCGTCCAGACGGTCGTCACCGGGAACGTGCACGCGCACAGCCGCCGTCGCGCGCTGCTCCAGGACGCGATGGTCGCGATCCGCCACAACACGTCGCTCGAGGGCGCAGAGCGAGAGCGGCGCGGGAACCACGAGTGCGTCCTGCTCCCGCCCGATGCACCGGCCGAGCGCTTCCCGGACGACCGCGACGCCGTCGCACGCACCGCCGAGCTCGCCGAGCGCCTCGAGTTCGACCTCACCCACGAGCTGGGCTACCGCTACCCGGACTTCTCCGACCGCGACGAGCCCGCGATCGGCGAGCTGACGAAGGTCTGCAACCGCGCGTTCGAGGCCCGCTACGGCGACACCAATGGCCACAAGCGGAAGGCCCGCGCGCGATTGGACGAGGAGCTGGCGCTGATCGGCGACCTCGGCCTCGCCGGTTTCTTCCTACTCCACTGGGAGGTGCTCGAGCTCGCAGCGGACGTGGCGCGTGAGGTGCGCGGCCGCGACACGCCTCGTCACTCGCTGCCGCCCGGCCGCGGGCGGGGCAGCTCGGTCGGCTCGCTCGTCTGCTACCTGACCGGGCTGTCGCACGTCGATCCCGTCGCAGCCGGCCTCTCGCTGGGCCGCTTCCTGAACAGGGAGCTCGACTCGGTCCCGGACATCGACCTCGACTTCCCGCGCGACATCCGCGAGAAGCTGATCGTCGCGCTCACCGACCGCTACGGCCGCGAGCACGCTGCGCTGGTCGCGAGCTTCTCCACGTACCGCTCGCGCGGCGCGATTCGCGACCTGGGCAAAGCCCTCGGCCTCCCGTTCGCGGAGCTGGAGCGGCTCGCGCGCGTCACCGAGGGCAACCCGAAGCGAGTCGAGGAGGAGATCGCGAAGCTCCCCGACGGAGAGACGAAGCTCCGCTCCCGCCGCTGGCGAGCCCTGGGCGTGCTCTCACGCGAGATCGCGGGCCTGCCCCGGCACATCTCGCAGCACCCGGGCGGGATGGTCATCTCCAGCCGCCCGCTCGTCGAGCTCGTCCCGGTGCAGCCGGCCGCGATGGAAGGGCGCCAGATCTGCCAGTGGGACAAGGACTCGTGCGCGGATGCGGGCTTCCTGAAGATCGACCTGCTCGGGCTCGGAATGCTGTCCGCGGTCGAGGACTGCGTCGTCCAGATCGCCGAGACCAAGGGCAAGACCATCGACCTGTCGCGGATCCCGCTCGACGACCCGGACGTCTACGACGACATCCAGCGCGCCGACACGATCGGCGACTTCCAGATCGAGAGCCGAGCGCAGATGCAGAGCCTGCTTCGCACTCGTCCGGAGAACCTCGACGACCTGACCGTCCAGGTCGCGCTCGTCCGCCCGGGCCCGATCCAGGGCAAGGCCGTCCACCCGTACATCGACCACCGCCAGAGGCTGCGCGAGGATCCGAGCTTCGTCCCGCCGGTCGACCACCCGCTGCTTGCCGAGCCGCTCCGCGAGACGTACGGCGTCGTCGTCTTCCAGGACCAGGTGCTCGAGGTCGCGATCGCGCTCGCGGGGTTCAGCGTGGGGGAGGCCGAGGGGCTCAGGCGCGCGATGAGCCGGAAGCGCAGCGAGGAGGCGATCGAGGCGTTCCGCGAACGGTTCGTCGAGGGCGCGGTCGCAAAGGGGGTCGAGGCGGGTCTCGCGGACGCGGTCTACGACAAGCTCGTCGGCTTCTCCGGCTTCGGCTTTCCGAAGTCGCACGCGGCCGCGTTCGGGCTCCTCGCCTACCAGTCCGCCTGGCTTCGGCACCACTACCCGGCCGAGTTCCTGTGCGCGCTCCTGAACGCGCAGCCGATGGGCTTCTACCCGCCGGCGAGCCTCGTCCGCGACGCGCAGCGGCGCGGGGTGGAGGTGCGCCCACCCGATGTCAATCGAAGCAAGGCGAAATGCTCGATCGAGGACGCTGCTGTTCGGATCGGGCTCGAATACGTGACGTCGGTCGGCGCAGACGATGCGAGGACGCTGGCTGAGAAGACGCCGTTCGAGAGCGTCGTCGACCTCGCGCAGCGGACCTCGATCGGGCAGGACGGCCTCGAGAGCCTGATCGCGTCAGGCGCGTGCGACTCGCTCGGCTCTTCCCGGCGAGCGCTGCTGTGGGAGCTCGGACTCGTCCCGCGCTCGCAGAGTGTCCCCGGAACGGGGGGCGAGGCGCGCCAGCTCGCACTCCCGCTCGACCCGACCGCCGAGACGCCCGAGCTCAGGCAGCCGACCGAGTGGGAGCAGATGCTCGCCAACTACCGCCGGACGAGCCTCTCCGTCGACGTCCACCCGATGGAGCTGCTGCGCCCGCATCTCCCACGAGGTGTCCTTTCCAGCCATGACCTGTGCCTGGCACCGGACCGCTCCACGGTGGCCGTGGCCGGGATGGCCGTGGCTCGGCAGCGCCCGGCCACTGCGAACGGGGTCGTCTTCATGCTGCTCGAGGACGAGCTCGGCCAGGTGAACCTGATCGTCCCGCCGCCGGTCTACGAGCGGTATCGCGCGATCGTCCGCGGCGAGCCGCTGATCCTCGCGCGCGGGGTCTTCGAGCGAGTCGAGCGCAACCAGAACGTCGTCGTCCACGAGCTGGAGACGCTGGCGCCGCTGGCACGCAAGCTCTCGGGCGCCACCGATCTCGTCTCGGCACTCCCGGAAGCGCACCATTTCGGGCATCGTTAGGATCGAAACGTGCCTCGCATTGCCGCGCTCCCCGTCCTGCTCGCCGCTCTCGCTTTCGCGGCCGCCGGCTGCGGCGGAGGCGGCGACAGCGGCTCCAGCTCCTCGGGCACGAGCCCGAAGGAGTGGGCGGCGTCCGTGTGCGGAGCGCTCCAGACGTGGACGAACGACATCAAGTCGGGCGCGCAGAGCCTGAGCTCCGACTTGCAGAGCAGCAGCAGCCTCGAGGCGGCGAAGGGGAAGCTCGTCACGTTCCTGGACGGCGCCAAGGCGAGCACCGACACGATGATCGACGACGTGAAGGCCGCGGGCCCACCGGCCGTCGACGACGGCGAGACGCTGCAGGAAAGCGTCGAGCAAGGGCTCGAGGATGCGCGCGACAGCTTCGACCGCGCCATCACGAAGGCGAAAGAGCTGAAGACCAGCAATCCGCAGGCGTTCCTGACCGGAGTCACGAGCCTCGCTCGGCAGATCCAGACCGAGGGCCAGGCCACCGGCGAGCGGTTCAACGAGATCAAGGACAAGTCCGGCGAGCTCGACGACGCGATCGCCGACGAGCCGGCTTGCGACTCGCTGACCGGCGCGACCGGCTCCCGCTAGGAGGGTCTGGTGTGAAACCCCTCGTCGCAGGGGTGCGAAGGTCGTTCCCTCGCAAGGACGCAGGGAGCCCGCGTACCCGTAGGTACGTGGGCGACTGAGGACGCCGTCGAGGGGGCGAGCAGCGCGGCCCTGCGGCACAGCGGGTTTTGCGCCAGGCCCTCCTAGAGATCTTCGATCTGCAGCGCGAAGCGGGGGAAACGCCTCTGCACCGCCGAGTTGAACTCGTGCTCGTATTCCTCGGCGGCGCTCTCGGTCATCGCCGACGCGAAGTTGTCGCGGAGCTCGGCGAGACGCTCCGTTCCCGTCTCGACCAGGTCGAGGTACTCGGCGTAGCGCTCTTCCGCCTCGTCGCGGCCCGCGGCGTCGTATGCGCGCTCGGCCTGGTCGCAGTCCGCGATCAGGTCGGCGCACTCCTCCTCGAAGAGATCGAGCTGGCGCCGGATCACGTCGTCGAAGCTCAGAGCAGCTCCCGGTACAGCTCGAGGTGCGCCTGCGCCGCCGCGTCCCAGGTCAGCTCGTCGCGCGCACGCTCGGCGCCCGCGCGAGCCCGGGCGAGGGCGTTGGCGTCGTCGAGCAGCTCGCTGGCGGCCTCGGCCAGAGCGTCCACGTCGCCCGCAGGCACGACGCGGCCTGCCTCGAACCGCCGAACGGGCTCCGCGAGGCCTCCGACGTCGTACGTGACGACGGGAACGCCCGCGCCGAGAGCCCGCAGCAGAGCGCCGCTCTGGTCGATCTCCGGCCGGTACGGAAAAAGCGCGACCGTCGACTCGCCCAGCGCGGCGTCGATCTCTCCCTCCGACAGATAGCCGAGACGCCACTCGGCGCGGTTGCCCGCCGCCTCCCTGTGAGGCGTGATGTCGTCCAGCGGGTCGCCGGCGACGAGCAGGCGCGCGCTGTCGATCCGCTTCGTCGCCTCGATCGCGTCGCCGAGGCCCTTGTACTCGCGGACGATCCCGAGCGAGAGCAGCGTGCGGCCGTCGTCGCGCCGCGCGGGATGGCTCGGAAACACGGGATGCGGGATCACGCGCAGCCGGGAGGGATCGACGAGCTCGGCCAGCTGCTCGCGTCCACGCTCGCTGTGCACCACGACGCGCTGGAAGCGGGCGAACAGCCGGTGCCAAAGATCGCGCTTGGCCGCGGTCCGGCGTGGAAGCACGTCGTGCGCGGTGAAGACGAGCGGCCGGTCGGAGCGCAGCAGCCGATCGTCGAGCTCCGGCGCCGCAAGCCACTGCAAGTGGATGACGTCGGCCTCGCGGCGCTTGAGCCGCGCCAGCCCGATCGGATGCTCCACGAGCTTCACCGGAATGCGGAGCCGCGACCGCCGGAAGACCCGGGAGCTGACGGGATAGAAGAGCTCCGTCCGCCTGTAGCCGTCCGGCTGCGGCGCCTCTCCGAACCGGAACGGCGACGTGACGAGCTCGACTTCCGCTCCCGCGCGCGCCAGCGCCGAGGCGAGCGCGTGGTC
>DATBGG010000010.1:0-13257 GCA_036558065.1 Gaiellaceae bacterium
TGATGGCCGACCCGCAGATCCTCGCGCTGGGTGGCCTCGGCGAGGACGACGAGAGCGGGAGACTTGTCCGCTACGTCCTCGAGCTCACGGGCAAGGAGCGGCCGCGCGTCTGCCTCGTGCCGACGGCCAGCAACGAGCTGCCCGAGTACATCCTCCGCTTCTACGAGAACCTCAGCGGCTACGCGGAGTGCTCGCACATCTCGTTCATGCCCTGGCCACGCGGCGATCTGCGCGAGCACGTGCTAGGGCAGGACGCGATCTTCGTCAGCGGCGGCAACACCGCGAACCTGCTCGCGATCTGGCGCACGCACGGCTTCGACTCGATCATCCGCGAAGCCTGGGAGCAGGGCATCGTGCTCGCCGGCTCGAGCGCCGGGATGATCTGCTGGTTCGAGGCCGGTGTGACCGACTCGTTCGGCCCGCAGCTCGAAGGGATGCGTGACGGGCTCGGCTTCCTGCCCGGGAGCGCGTGCCCGCACTACGACGGAGAGGCCGAGCGGCGGCCGGTCTACACGCGGCTCGTCGCCAACGGCTTTCCGGCCGGTCTGGCCGCCGACGACGCCGTCGGGCTCCACTTCGTCGGCACCGAGCTGAACGAGGTCGTCTCGACCCGCGACGGCTCGTGCGCGTACCGCGTCGAGCCCGGGAACGAGACCCCGATCAAGCCGCGCCTCCTCGAAAAAGAGTAGGGGCCGCACAGAAGGCGGCCCCTAGTCCGGTTACCAGCGTCGTATTGGTAGAGGCGCTTCCTGCCGACCCGCTAGCTGGCCGGCGGCGCTCGATACGCGAGCCCCCTACGCTGGCTAGGCGATTCCCCGTAGGTCTCGGGGACACACCTCTACCCGCTGGTACCTCCACTGCCCGTACTGGAATCTGTCAAGCCGGACCACCTCCTTTCCGCGGTTGCCCGAACTGTAGCCGTTCGATGAGGACGTCCGCTACGTCGTTTCGGATAACACGACCGAGAGCTCGAGGCCCTCGCCTACCGGGACCGTCACGCTGACGAGCGTCGGGTCGGCCTGCCGCGCGTCGACGTACGCCGCGAGGAACTCGCGCCGCGAGAGGACGTTGTCCGCAACCACGAGCGCGCCCACGCCGAGCTTCGGCCTGACCAGCTGGAAAAGCTTTTCGTAGAACCGGTCCGCGGCGTCGATGAAGACCAGGTCGAACCTGCCATCGAGCTTCGGCGTCACGTCGAGCGCATCGCCTTCGATCAAGCGAGCCGTCTCCTCCAGGCCCGCCTCGCCGATGTTCTCGCGCCAGGCCTCCGCGATCTCAGGATCGCGCTCGATCGACCGAACGGTCCCACCGAGCAGCCGCGCGCCGGCCGCCAGCCAGATCGTCGAGTAGCCCTTGCCGCCACCCAGCTCGAGAACCTCACACCCCGTGTGCGGCGCGATGAGCGCGAACAGGAAGCGACCGGTTTCGGGAGGCACCGAGACCGCAGGCGGCTGGGGAGTGGCGCGCTCGAGACGCGCGAGGACGCCGCGGGCCCGGCTGTCGAGCACTCAGGCGTCGCTCAGGACGACGGACAGCTCGAGGCCGCGATCGAGCGGGACCGTGACGCTTTCGAGCGTCGGGTCGGCCTGGCGGGCCTTCGAGTACTCGGCGAGCGGGTCGGCGTGCGAGAGGACGTTGTCGGCAACGAACAGGGCGCCGGGCTCGACCTTGTCTCGGGCGAGCTGGAAGAGCCGCTCGTAGTCGTCCTTCTCCGCGTCGATGAAGACGACGTCGAAGACGTCCTGGATCTGTGGGAGCGTCTCGAAGGCGTCGCCATCGATCAGCTCGACGGTCTCCTCGAGCCCCGCCTCGGCGACGTTCAGCCGCCAGGCCTCGACCTTCGCCGGATCCGCCTCGAGCGAGAGCACGCGACCGCCGAAGTAGCGCACTCCCGCGCCGAGCCAGATCGACGAGTACCCGCGCGACCCCCCGATCTCGAGTACCTCGCAGTCCCACTGCGGCGCAACGAGCCCGAACAGGAACTGGCCGGTCGTCCGAGCCACCTGGCGCGCGCGGAGCTCGCGGGCGACGCCCTCCTCACGCTCCTTCGCGTCCTCGGCCTCGAGACGGGCGAGAACTGCTCTGACCCTGTCGTCGAGCATCAGTGCCCCATCCAGTAATGCCGCCGAGCTCCTGGGTCGCGAGCACCAAGCCAGAGGCCGCAATCCGACGAGCCAAGGTCCATAGACCTTGGTGAGGAGGAGTGTGGACTCTGGCGCCGCGTGATCGCGGGCCAGGGGCCGGCATGTATTGCTGGACGGGGCACTACGTCACGTCCACCTTGACGACTCCGTCCTCCACGACGACCGGGAACGTATCCACCGGGAAGACGGCCGGCAGCGTGAGCGCAGCGCCCGTGCGGATGTCGATGTGCGAGCCGTGCCGCGGGCAGACCGCGAACCCCTCCTCGAGGTCGAACTCGCCCTCGCAGAGCGGCCCGTTGTCGTGTGAGCAGCGATCCTCGAGTGCGTACAGCTCGCCGTTCAGGTTGTAGACACCGACGGCGATCGAGCCCGCGTTCACGATCTTCACGGAGCCCGGCGGGAACTCATCCAGCGGGGCGACGGTAAAAAGGCCCAACTACGAGATCTCGAGCTCGCTCGCGAGCCCGGCCCACTCCGCGGGCAGCGGGGTGCCCTTGGCGCGATGGAGCGCCACCTTGAGCACGCCGAGGCCGAGCAGCGCGCACTTGAGCCGGATCGGCGTCAGCGGGATGCCGATCTCTTCGAGCAGCTCCTCCTTCGGCAGCGTCGCGACCTCCGTCGCGGAGCGGCCCTTGACGATCTCCGTCAGCATCGACGTCGCCGCCTGCGAGATCGCGCACCCGCGGCCCTCGAACTTGACCTCGTCGATCGTCTCTCCGTCGTCGGCGAGCGCGACCGAGATCGTCACCTCGTCGCCGCAGAGCGGGTTCAGACCCTCGGCCTGGGCGTCCGGAGCCTCCATTGCGCCGTGGCCGCGCGGGTTCTTGTAGTGGTCGAGAATTACTTCTCGATAGAAGTCGCTCACAGACGCAGGGTATCTACGAGAAGACTTTTCGGGCCTTGTGCAGGCCGTCGACGAGCCGGTCGATCTCCTCCGGCAGCGTGTACAGGTAGAAGCTCGCGCGGTTCGTCGCCGCCACACCCAGCTTCTGCATCAGCGGCTGGCAGCAGTGGTGCCCGGCACGGATCGCGACGCCTTCCAGGTCCAGCACCTGCGCCACGTCGTGCGGGTGGATGTCGCCGAGGTTGAACGAGACGATCCCGGCGCGGCGGTCGGCCGGAGGCCCGTAGAGCTTGATGTCCGGGACGTCGGCGAGCCGCTCGAGCGCATAGGCGGTCAGCTCATGCTCGTGCGCCTCGATCGACTCGAGCCCGATCCCGTTCACGTAGTCGACCGCGGCGCCGAAGCCGACGGCCTCGGCAATCGGCTGCGTCCCGGCCTCGTACTTCGCCGGCACCTCGCCCCAGGTCGTCTCCTCGAAGGTCACCTTCCGGATCATGTGGCCGCCGAGATGGAACGGCTCCATCGCCTCCAGCAGGTCGAGCCGGCCCCACAGGGCGCCGACGCTCGTCGGCCCGCACATCTTGTGTGCCGAGAACGCGAAGAAGTCGCAGCCGAGCGCCTGCACGTCGACCGCCTTGTGGGGCGCCGCCTGCGCGCCGTCGACGACCATGATCGCGCCCTGCTCGTGCGCCCAGGCGGACAGCTTCTCGATCGGGTTGACCGTCCCGAGCGCGTTCGAGACGAGGTTGTTCGCGACGACCTTGACCTTGCCCTCCGACCCGATCTCGTCCAGAGCGGACAGGTCGAGCTCTCCGTGCTCGTCGAGCTCGATCATCCGCAGCTCGGCGCCGGTTCTCTTGGCCATGTACTGCCAGGGCACGAAATTCGAGTGATGCTCGAGCTCGGTGACGACGACCAGGTCGCCGGGCTCCAGGTTCACGAGCCCCCAGGCGTACGCGACGAGGTTGAGCGCCTCGGTCGCGCCCCGTACGAAGACGATCTCGCGCGGCGAGGCGGCGTTCACGTACTGCGCGATCTTTTGCCGCGCGCCCTCGTACTCGGCTGTCGAACGCTCGGAGAGCGTGTACACGCCGCGGTGCACGTTCGCGTACGACGTCTCGTAGAAGTCGCGCAGCTTGTCGAGCACCTGCCGCGGCTTGTGCGTCGAGACCGCGGAATCGAGGTATGCGAGCGGCTTCCCGTTGATCTCCTGCTCGAAGATCGGAAAGTCGGCGCGGAGCTTCTTCGCGTCGAGCTTCGCGGGGCTCGTCACGGCCATGGGACTATCGTACTCGGCCAGACCGGGGCCGAAGAGTTCGCCGCGCCCTGGAGAATAATGGGGTCGGAATGAAGCTGAGCGTCGTGCTCCCCGTCCGGGACGAGGCTCCCGTGATCCCCGATCTCATCCCGCGCCTGACGGGCGCGCTGGACGGTCTCGACGAGCCCTGGGAGGCGATCTTCGTCGACGATGGATCGCGCGACTCGAGCTGGGCGCTCCTCGCGGCCGCCGCCGAGCACGACGACCGGATCCGGGCCATCCGCTTCAGCCGAGGCTTCGGACACCAGGTCGCGCTGAGCGCCGGCCTGCGACTTGCGACCGGGGACGCCGTGGTCACGATGGACAGCGACCTCCAGCACCCGCCGGAGGTGATCCGGTCGCTGCTTGCCAAGGCCTCCGAAGGCTACGACGTCGTCTACGCGGTCCGCAGCGAGCAGGACAGCGAGGGCTGGTTCAAGCGCCGCTCGGCACATCTCTTCTACTGGTTGCTCGGAAAGCTGACGGCACTCGACCTGCCTCCGGCCGGAGGAGACTTCCGGTACATGTCCCGGCGCGTGGTCGACGCCCTGCTCGCGATGCCCGAGCGCCACCGCTTCCTGCGCGGGATGACGCGCTGGGTCGGCTACGAGCAAGCGACCGTCGAGTTCGAGCGCGCGCCGCGGGCCGCAGGCAGCTCGAAGTACACGACGCGGAAGATGGTCGCTTTCGGCTGGGACGCGGTCGTGAGCTTCTCGTCTGTGCCACTGCGCATCGCGAGCGTGCTCGGGATGACCTTCTCGTTCCTCGGACTGCTCTACCTCGCATACGTGATCGGGGTCCGGATCTTCACCGAGCAAGCGGTGGCCGGCTGGACGTCGGTCGTCGCGGCCGTCATCGTCCTGGGCGGCGTCCAGCTGCTGTGCCTCGGGATCATCGGCCAGTACCTGGGGCGGATGTCGGACGAGATCAAGGGCCGTCCGCTCTTCCTCGTCGCAGAGGACACGGCCAGAAGCGACGTGAGCGCCCCGACGGTCGAGCCCCGGTAGGCCGGCGCTGAGCACACGGCGATCCGCAGCCGCCGTCATCGTCGGAGCGGCCGCATCGGTCTTCTTCGCGTACCTCGCCGTGCGCAACGTCGACTGGGCGCTGTTCTGGGACGGCCTCCGCGAGACGAACTACGCGTGGCTCGTGCCCTGCCTCGCCACGCTCGCCCTCGCGTTCCTGATCCGGGTCGAGCGCTGGCGGCAGCTGTACACCCCAACGACGCGGCCCGGGTTCTGGCCGGCGACCAAGGCGCTCCTCGTCGGCTACCTCCTGAACAACCTCCTACCGGCCCGCGCGGGTGACGCGGTGCGCGTCTTCTACCTCCACAACGAGGCGGGGACGTCGCGCTCGGAGAGCGTCGGGACGGTCGTCACAGAGCGGATCTACGACGTGCTGGCACTGCTGCTCCTGCTCTTCGTCGCGGCGCCGTTCCTGCCCGAGGTGACCTGGCTGAAGCGCGCCGTCTACCTGGCTGCGGCGCTGACGGCGTTCGTCCTCGTCCTCGCGCTCGTGCTCTCACTGTACGGCGAGCGTCCCGTGCGGCGAGCACTGCGCCCGCTCGCGCGCCTGCCCGGAGTCTCGACCGACGACACCGAGCGCGCGGGTCAGAGCCTGACGATCGGCCTCGCCGGTCTTCACCGGCCGAAGATGGCATTCATCGCCCTCTCCCTCACCACACTCTCGTGGATCGTCGTCGCCTTCTCCACGTGGTTTCTGCTGATCGGCTTCGACCTCGGAGTCGGCCTCGGCGCGGGCTTCCTCGTCCTCGTGACGACGGGGCTGGCCCTGGTCATCCCTTCGCTGCCGGCCGGCATCGGCGTGTACGAGGCGGCGACCCTGCTCGCGCTGAGCGCATACGGCATCGACGACTCGCGAGCGCTCTCGTTCTCGGTCGTCCTGCACGGCGTGAACTTTCTCCCGTACTTCCTGGCCGTGTACTTCGTCGTCCCCAGGAACATGCGATCGGCACTGAGACGTGAGGTTCAAAGTTCCTGATTTCGGGAGTTTCCGCTTCAATGTTCTTCAGATGAGGCGCGCCGTCCCGTTCGCCATCGCCCTGGCCGCACTCGTTGCCGTCGGAGTGGTCCTCGCGGCCGCCGGCTGCGGCGGCAACGGCGGCAGCTCGGAGTCGAAGGACGCCGCCGGCGCCGGCAGCCCCGGGGAGAAGATCTTCGCGAGCGCGGGTTGCGCCGGCTGCCACACGATGGAGGCCGCCGGTGCAACCGGCAAGGTCGGGCCCAACCTCGACGAGCTGCGCCCGAACCAGGAGACGGTCACGCGCCAGGTCCGGAACGGCGGCAACGGCATGCCGTCCTTCAAGGACAAGCTGTCGGCGACGGAGATCCAGCAGGTCGCCGCGTTCGTCTCCACCGCCGCCGGCACTGGTCGCGCGGGCAAGATCTCGTTCGAGCCGAACGACCAGAAGGTCGACGACTGCCAGGACACGACCTGCTTCGAGCAGGCCTTCGGGAACATGGCTTACGACGACGGGCCCAAGGCCGCCCTCGAGAAGCTGGCGTCGCTCTCCAGCTCGAACGGGACGGTCGCGGGGGACTGCCACCCGATCGCCCACAAGATCGGGGCCGGCGGTCTTCTCCACTTCAAGGGCGACGTCGGCAAGGCGTTCGCGGACGGCGACGCCACCTGTGGCTCCGGCTACTACCACGGCCTCTTGCAGTGGAAGCTCGCTGGAGTCGCCGCCGACCAGGTCGCGGCCGTGGCGAGCACCGCCTGCAAGGACCCGACGATCGAGGCGAACGCGTTCATCTACTACCAGTGCAACCACGGCCTCGGCCACGGCCTGATGCTGTACACGGGCCTCGACCTTCCGAAGGCGCTCGACTACTGCCACAAGCTGCAGACCGAGTCGGACTCGATCATGTGCAGCGGCGGCGTCTTCATGGAGAACCAGAGCTCCTCGTTCGGCCTCCACTCGAAGTGGCTGAGCAAGAAGAACCTGCTCTTTCCCTGCAACAGCAAGTACGTGCAGCGCGAGGACAAGCTCTACTGCTACCTGCTCGTGACCTCGCACATCCTCCCCTACGTCCACGGCAGCTGGAAGAAGACGTCGGACTGGTGCCGCAAGAGCGACCCGGGCTGGGTGCAGTACTGCTTCCAGTCCATGGGCCGCGACGTCTCAGGCGTCGCTCTGCGCGACCCGCAGCAGATGAAGAGCTTCTGCTCGGAGGCCGGAAGCGGCGAGAAGGAGTGCATCTACGGCGCCGTCCGTGACGTCATGAACAACAACGCCCAGGACCCGAAGGGCGGCCAGTTCTGCACGGTGGTCGCCGCGAAGTTCCGCGACTACTGCTTCTACGGGATGGGGACGATTCTCGGAACCCAGCACGCAGACGCCGAAGGGAAGCGATCGGCCTGCGAGCAGTTCGCCAAGGGGGAGGACCTGAACCAGTGCCTCTCCGGCGCCGGCGTGTGAGCCTCGTCTAGGACGGGACGTCGAGAACGACCCGGACGCCGTCGGGCGTTACGTTCCGGATGCGGCCGCGCGGATAGCGGTCCGCCAGCTCCTTTGCCGCTTCCGTCCAGGCGGCCCGGGTCATGAATACCGCGAACGGCGGCGTCACGGTGAAATCCTTCAGCCCGGCGGGGTCGACCGCGATCCCCACCTGAGTCTGGGTCTTCGCGAACAGTTTCAGCCGTTCGACCTGATTGAAGGTGGTTCCGAATGAGAAATACGGCGACGCATCGCTCGTGACGAGATAGAAGCGCTCATCGGGCACGTCCTTGCGCGCGGCGATGTAGCGCCCGGTGCTGCCGATTGCGTCCCCCTCGCGCTTGCCGATGTCGATGAAGTCCTTCGCGATCGCGAGGTTCCAGACGACGATGACCGCCAGCGCTGCCCCTGCCAGCGCAATCGGCGCGCGGCGAACCGAACGCCAGCGGCCCGACGCCCAGCGGACGCCTTCGGCCACGAAGTAGCCGACGAACGGGAGCGTCACCATCAGGCGCGTGTAGTCCGGGGCCTTGTTGATGACGAACGCGAGGGAAAGCCAGAGGATCGCGAAGCAGACCACTGCGAGTAACGCGCCCTCGTCCGCACGCCGTCGGAGAAGCTCCACGAGCACGACCCCGAACCCGAGCCAGACGAGGACCCCGGTCAGCGGGTCGGTGAAGCCGTGCTGGGGATTGGTGTAGATGAACCCGTGGTCGCTGATGTCGTTGTTGAAGACCGAGAGTCCCCACTTGACATTGATCTTGTAGGCGTCCCAGAAATTGGACTTGAACATCCAGTCCCGTTCCTTGTCGCGACCCTCCTTGAAGATCATCATCGAGTCCTTTTGCGGCTCGTTGTCATTCGGAGTGACGGCCTTCGACCCCGCGATCAGGACCGGTGAGGCCATGAGCACGAACCCGGCCGCGCCGACCGCGGCGAAGACAGCCACGCGCTTGACGGGGAACTCGCGCCGGAAGAGGAGCACGAGCACGACGAGAAACGCGATCCACAGCGGGAACGTCGCGCGTGCCGGGAAGTAGACGTAGAAGGCGAGACCCGCGAAGACGCCGCCCCAGAATGTGAAGAGCGGGTTCCGGTTCCGGAGGCCCCAGAGCAGCAGCGCGAGCGAGAGCACCTCCACGAGAATCGAAGTGTTCTCGCGCATCGCCATCCGGCTGATCATGAACATCGAATGGCAGATCCCGACCACGGCGGCGCCGAAGACCGCCCAGCCCAGCGGCAGGAGCTGACGCAGGAACGCGTAGCAGGCCGCGATCGTGATCAGGCCGAAGAGGGCGTGCAGCAGGCGCATGTGGTAGAGGTCGAATCCTCCGAGCAGCTCGCCGAGCCGGCCCCAGACCATGAAGAGCAGCGTCGGACGGGAGAAGTAGTTGCTTACTCCGAACGGATCGATGTGACCCGCTTCGCCGTACTGCCTCGCGACGCCGATGATCGCGACCTCGTCCGAGCCGACCTGGAGCGGATTGCGGTAGAGCGAGATCAGGTAGACGGGCGCAAACGCCAGGGCGACCCCGACCGAAGCAACGACGTCCGCCACCATGATGTGCGGCAGCGTGCGGTTCTCGTTCCAGAGGGAGACCGAGATTGCCGCGAGCGCGCCGAGCCAGAGCAGGAGCATCCACGTGCTGTAGCCCGAGAGCGCGTAGGTGACGAGCGCCGTGACCGCGAGCACGCCGCCGAGGCCGCCGACGGCCCGGAACCTGGACTCCCGAGGAAGCCGGCGTGCGAAGTCGGTCGGAGAGACTCGGGCCCGCCGCGAACTGGTGTCTTCCACGGGAAAGCGCTACTTGACGACGATCGTGCCCTGCACGTCGGGCTCGAGGTGGTTGTGGTACCCCCAGCTGCCGACCTTGGTGAAGGTGAACGAGTAGGAGTCGCCCGACAGGATCGGCTTCTTGGCATCGAAACCGGGGTACAGAAGATGGGTCGGGTGGACGTTGGAGGCCGGCCAGAAGTCGTCGCTGCTGTCGTTCTCGAACTTGACCGTGTCGCCGGAGTTGATCGTGAGCGTCGACGGCTCGAAGCCGTTGTCGGTGAACTTCACGACATTGCCGCCGCTGTCGCTGTCGCCTCCACCTCCGCCGCCGCAACCGGCGAGGGCGAAGACCGCGGCCACGAGGATGGCGCCGAGAACGATCCTCATGCCGACAGATTCGCTCCCTGCAGGCAGAACCTTGCCTGCTCGCCGAGCGCGTCGCAGCCCTTGCGGATCACAGCCTCGTCGTGCGTGCGAGCCGCGAGGTCGAGACCGATCCGGCTGAAGCAGTCGCCCTGGAGATCGGCGGTGACCTCCTTGCAGAAGGCGTGCTCCCGGGTGACCTCGAGCTGGTCGAAGTTCGCAAGGTTGTCGACACCTGCGACGACGCAGTCCTGGCGCCCTGCCTTCGGGAAGCGGTGACAGAGAGCCGCCCCGATCGTGGCCGGAGACTTGCCCGCGAGGTCCGGCGCGAGCGGGCCCTGCCAGACCGGGTTCGTGACCATGAGCCCGATCGACTGCCAGCAGCTCGACTTGTACCTCGCCGGCTTCGCATTCGAGCAGTACCGGGAGCTTGCGCCGATGTTGTCCTTCGAGACGACCATCAACCAGCCCGCGTGGTTGATGTAGCACTCGTGCCGGTACTTCACGCCGACCTTGTCGCACGGCGAGAGCGGATCGCGCTTCGTGAAGTAGCCCGGCAGGGCGCGTCCCTGCATGCCGGCGTTGACGTTCTCCATGAAGACGCCCTGCCAGCAGCCGTCCTGCGCCTCCTTGTCGGGCATCGTGTTGCAGCTCTTGAGCGACCTGTGGACGTCGTAGCCCTCGGCCATCATGATCCCGTGCCCGACGCCGTGGTAGCACGTGAACCCGGCGATCAGGAGGTTCGTCGCGGGGTTCAGCGACTCACAGATCGTCGTCGCGGCCTGGCGCGCATTCGGCGTCCTCGCGAGGACGTACTCGAAGAAGCCGTGATCGCAGCCGTAGTTGAAGGTCGTGGGGCAGAGGTCGAAGGCCTTGAAGTTCGAGCCATAGTCCTTCGCGGTCTCACGGCCGACCGAGTGGGCCATGTCGTGGTCGTTGACCGACATGTCCACGCGCTGGTCCTGCTGGAGGCGCTGCATGACTCCGAGCGAGGCCTGCGGGCCATAGTCGTCGGTGACCTTGACCAGGAACTTGCGGACACACATGCTGTCCGTCGGCTGGCAGTCGTACTGCTCCTTGTCGTAGACCCAGTCGACGCTCTCGAAGTGAGCGGGCTCCTTGAAGCTCGTGTCGATGCCGGAGCTCGCGGTGCCTCCGCTGTCCCCGCCGGCAGCGAGCGCGACGACGCCGATGATCGCCGCCACGAGGACGGCGACGCCCACGGCAATCAGCGCGAGCCAGCGCCCGCGCGGCTTTTTCACGTCGAGACCCACGGCTCAAGATGGTAGCCGCGAACCAAAAAAACGCCTAGCGGCTACCGATGGGGCCTTCGAGAGGCGCTAGCGTCGTCTGACGCGTTCGCAGTCGCGAGCGACTCGATCCAAGCGGTCGGCGAACACGACGTCCCGGCCCCGCCCGCACGTAATCCGGTCTCGGAAGCCGTCCCGCGCGAAAATGGTGTCGCGCCCCGGGCCGCCGACCGTCAGATCCTTGCCGGCGCCACCACGGAGCTGGTCGTTTCCGGATCCGCCTTGCAGTCGATCGTCGGCCCGACCGCCGCACAGTTGGTCGCTCCCGCGTGTGCCGACGACACGCTGCTTGGCCTCGGTTGTCGTCCCGCATTTCCCAAAGCGAAGCCTCGACTGCTGGTGCGCCTGATCGTCCGCGCCCTCTCCCTCGACACGGACGGTGACCAGAGCGAGCTTGGAGCGGGTAACTCGCCGCGCTTCGACCCAAACGGTGGCAACGGCTCGCTGACCCGGGCCCAGCCTGCCGAGGCTGCAAGTGACGGCCGAGCCGAGGGCGCAATGGCCTCCGGGAGACGTGGCGCCGGTTGGCGAGAAGTCGCCGGACCGAGGGATCACCACCCGCACACTCTCGATGCGCTCGTTTCCGCTGTTCGCAACTGCGACCCGCACGCTGGCGCCGGAGCTCCTGTGGATGAGCGACGTCGTGACGTCCGCGCGGATCGTTCGACACCTGTTCTCTGCGCCCCCGGTTCCGGGCTGCCACGCACCGCCCCGCCCGTCCAGGGCCCTGGTCAGGCGACGCTCGCAGGTTCCATCCGGATTGACCGTGTAGAGCACAGGCTTCGCGTTCGGAGCCGTGCGCGTGAAGAGAAGGCGCGCATCGTTTGGCTCCCACGTCACGTCGTCGTCGCGGACACCGTCGACGAGATCGGTCAGGCGGCGTTCGTGCGACCCGTCGGCGTTCACGACGTAGATCTGGCTGCCCGAGCCCGACGACGACGTGAAGGCGAGCGACCGGCCGTCGGACGACCACGCCGGGAGGTCGCCGGAAACAGAGGAGACGCGGCGCATCCCGCGGCCGTCGGGTCGAATCACGTAGATCGCGCGAGAGTCGTCGCCGACCGCGCGGCTGAAGGCCAGGAGACTGCCGTCGGGTGACCAGACCGGTGAGTCGTTGACGGCACGCCCGGGGCCGCTGTCCGTGATCTGCGTCGGAGCGCCACCGCTCAGGGACAGGACGAAGAGCTCGGAGCGGTACCGGACCGCCTGGACATAGCGCGAGTACGCGAGCTGCTTCCCGTTCGGCGACCACACGGCGGCCTGCATCGGCATGGCATCGAAGGTCCGCCGCGTGCCGTGTCCATGGCCGTCGACCGGCATCGTGTAGATGTCGCCCCAGTCGACCTGAGGGCCGGGGCCGAACGTGATCGTCGCGCTGTCGGGAGCCCATGTCTGCCGGCTCAGCGCGAGCGAGGGGTCGGGAGGGGTAGGCGAAACACCGAGCAGGCGCTCGTTGTCTCCGTTTGCGTCGATCGCGTACATCCGGGTGTCGCCGGTTGAGACGACGTGGATGAAGACGATCTGTGTGCCGTCCCGAGACCAGCGCGGAGTCTCGAGGGCGCGGCAATCGGCCCGAGCACATCCGCTCGGTCGGATCAGCACGGCGTCGGTTCCGTCGGCGTTGACCTCGTACAGGCCGGTGTCGTTGACGAACGCGATGCGCCCGGCACCGCCGGGAGACGCGATCGACGAGGAGACAAACGCCAGGGCGGTCAGCAGGGCGGCGATCGAGGCGGCACGCAGCACTCCCCGACTTTAGGCACGGGGTTGTTAAGGAACCTGGGTCCTTTCGAAAAAGATTTGCGGCTAGACCTGGGGGATGCGGGCTTCCAGCGCCTCGCCCAGCGCTTCCCGCACCGGCTCGAGCTCGATCCGGTCGAGCACGTCCTGGAAGAAGCCGCGCAGGATCAGGCGTTCTGCATCCGACTGCGTGAGCCCGCGGGCCATCGCGTAGAAGAGCTGGTCGCGGTCGACCTGGCTCACGGTCGCACCGTGGGTGCAGCGCACGTCGTTGGCCTGGATCTCGAGGCCGGGGATCGAGTCCGCGTGCGCCGTCGGCGAGAGG
>DATBGG010000011.1:0-5923 GCA_036558065.1 Gaiellaceae bacterium
CCCGAGCGGATGGTCTGGCGCCAGCCGTTTCCCGGCCCGGGCCTCGCGATCCGGATCATCGGCGAGGTCACGCGCGAGCGGCTCGAGATCCTGCGCGAGGCGGACGCGATCCTCCAGGAGGAGGTGCGCCGCGCCGGCCTCTACCGCGACCTGTGGCAGAGCTTCGCGGTGCTGCCGGCGATCCGGTCGGTCGGAGTCCAGGGCGACGAGCGGACGTACGCCTACCCGATCGTGATCCGCGCGGTTACCTCCGAGGATGCGATGACCGCCGACTGGGCGCGCCTGCCCTACGACCTGCTGGAGACGATCTCGAGCCGGATCATCAACGAGATCCCGGCAGTGAACCGCGTCGCGCTCGACATCTCGTCGAAGCCCCCCAGCACGATCGAGTGGGAGTGACGCCTCCCCCCGCGGGGGTCAGACCCCGCTCCAAGAGTGTGACGACTTGTCCACAGGTGGCCGCAGCCAAGCGGTTCGTGGCGCCACCGCTGTCTCGGGCAGACACCTAGTTGTAAAGGGGTCTGACCCCGTTCAGGGAGGTGTGAAGCGCGGGTAGCGGGCGCGGACTTCGTCGACGAAGGCGGCTAGGCGCTCGGCGAGGGCGGCATCCTCGATCTCGAGCACGTTCTCCGCGTTTTGCTCGCCCGAGCGCGACAGGTTGTAACTCCCGGTGAAGACCACGTCGTCGACGACGGTGACCTTGGCGTGCATGAAGTCGTGGACGGGCCCCTCGCCGTAGGGCGTCGACGGCTTCGCGGAGAACGGGGCGTCCAGCGCGCGCCGAAGAAGCGGCAGCTTCCAGGCGGCGTTTCCGTCGACGCCCCACTGGTAGATCACGCCCTCGATCTGCGGCCGGTCGAGGCAGCCCGCGATGTCGAACCCGTCGTCGATGCGCTCGGCCAGCGCGGAGAGCACCGGCGCCACGGTCATCACCGGCGAGCAGATCCGGATGCGCCGCTTCGCGCGGCGAATGTGCTTTGCGATCCGCCTGGAGAGCGCCTCCCCGAAGCCCGGCGTGAACCAGGCGCGCATCTTCGTCTCCTCGACCCGCACCGGGTTCGGCTCGACGAAGCCGCTCTGCTCGACGATCCCGTCCGACCACAGCTCGTCGAAGTTCGCCGTGAACGCGGCCGCCAGCTTCGGCGAGCCGACGATCGTCACCACGTTCTCCTGTCGCGACCACGAGTCGTCGGTCCAGTTCGTCGACCCGCTCCAGACCGTCTCGCCGTCGCGAACCGCGTACTTGTGGTGCATCAGGTCCGGGATCCCGGCGATCGGACGGTTCGGCACTCCGAGCGAGGAGATCAGCTCGACGTCCGGCTCCGGGGGCGGAGGAACGGGGATCGGGTTCCGGTGCCCAACGTCGTAGATCATCCGCACCGCCACGCCGCGTGCGGCCGCCTCCTTGATCGCGCCGCCGACGATCGCCGCGGTCTCCGGCACGAGATGGAAGTCGTACTGCGCGAGATCGAGCGTTCGCTTCGCGGCGCTCAGGAACTCGGCCACCTCGTGCGCGACGTCGACCGACTTCTGGCCGCCGTCCGTCAGCGTGCGCACGGTGAGCTGTTCGGACGCCGCCGGCACGGTGGTCATCGAGACAAGCCTAAGAGTTGGGGCGAGCCCAGGCGGGCTCGCCCCGATCGTTCAAGGCGTGGTAGACGCGGCCGTCGTGCAGATGACGAAGACGGTCATGGTCTGCTGGACGTTCGAGACGCTCGTCGCCTCCCAGGCGGTCTTTCCAACCGGGTTCGAATCGATGACAGATCCAAATGTCGTGTTGCTCAGCTTCGCGCCTCCACCCGTTGCTGAGGTGCCGGACGGGCAACTCGCAGTCCCCCTGGTCGCGGTCGAGTTGCCTGCTGGCACCAATACCCCCGCCGAGACGTAATCGATCCTCCCAACTGCATCGGCACTGAATGCACTGGTCGCACTGTCGGCCTTTGGCACCCTTTGGAGTGTCGCTTCGCGAATTTGAGTCCCGGTGATCGAGTTCTTCTTCACCTTCGCGCCCGTGACTGCCGCTCGCTTGAGCTGCACGGTGCCGACGCTGTTGGCCGGAAGCCTGATCGCCGCATAGCTCGTTCCGGCGAGTGCGATGGTCAGTGCGAGACAGGCCACGACCATCGCAGGCGACGGGATGCGACGCGAGAGCGCTCGAGCGACCCCTTTTTTGTTCATGTCGTCCTCCCGGAAGAGATGTTGCTTGCGGCGGTGAGATACCCCCCGCCGGCAAACGGAAAACGACGTTCAGCGGATGGTGGCCAGTCCGCCGAGCTGGCGCCAGCGGCCTGCATGGAAGCGCAGCATCCGCGTCCGTTCGACCGGGTAGTAGTCGTTCGGCCCGGTGCGCACCGTGATGCCCTTCACGAGGAACGGGTTCGCCTTCTCGTTCAGATGCGTCGCCGCGCGCAGCAGGCTCGCCCGCGTCGGCTGTGCGCCCGACCGCCGCAGCGCGTCGACCATCGTGTACGCGACCGCCATGCCGTACAGGTGCGCGACCTCCTTGACCTTCGCGCCCGGCAGGTAGCGCCGCAGGATCTGCTTGTAGAGCTTCACGCCCCGGTCCTTCGCCAAGGCCGGGTCGGTCGGGTCCTTGAGGAACTGGCTCGAGATCGCGCCCTCCACGAGCTTCTTGCCGGTGTTCTTCTGGACGACGTCCATCACGAACGGGTCGATCGAGACCGAGTTGACGAAGATCCGCGGCCGCCACCCGAGCTTGTGGATCGCGAGGAACGCCTGGATCGTCTGCGTCGGCAGCGCAAAGATCATCACCGTGTCCGCTTTGGACGCCTTGAGCCGCGCCATCTGCGCGTTCAGGTCCGGATCGGAGAGCTCGTACGTCTCGGCGTCCCTGATGCGCGTCGAGAGCGATCCGAGCCCGCGCCTGAGGCCGGCGAACATGTCCTGCCCGTACTCGGAGTTCTCGTAGAGCACGCCGATCCGCGCTCGCGGCCGCGTCCGGGCCACGTACTTCCCGTAGAGCGCGGCCTCCCCGGCGAACCGGGGGAGGTAGCCCATCGTCCACGGATAGCGCTTGTGCTCGAGCGCCAGAGCCGAGAGCCCGCTGCCGACGAAGAGCTGCGGGACGCCCGCCTGATTCAGGTACGGGCGCACAGCAAGCGCGTGCTCGGTGCCGACGCTGCCGAAGACGGCAAGAACCTTGTCGTCTTCGACGAGCTCGCGGGTCTTGCGGACCGTCTCCGCAGGGTTGTATGCATCGTCCACGTAGTGGAACGTGATCTTCCGGCCGCGGACGCCGCCGTGGTCGTTGACGTACCTGAAGTACGCGTCCGACCCGCGGGCGACGGCCGCGTACGCGATCTCGTCGCCGCTCAGCGGCACGGTGGCGCCGAGCAGGATCGAATCGCTCGTGATGCCGGGGTCGCTCCCTGCCCGGCCGTAGGCGCCGGAGAGGCCGAAGAGGAGCAGGCCGGCTGCGACAAGCGGGATGAGCCTCATCCGCTCAAGCCTACAATCGGCCTCATGAGCTGGTCCTCGTTCGCGGCGGCCATCGCGGGGACGCGGATCGGAGCGACCTTCAACCAGTACGCAAGCAATCCGCGCCTCGAGCGGCGGCTCGCCGACTACCTCGGGCGAACGGCCGGCGCCGAGCTCCTGCTCGTCGGCGAGGCGGCCGGTTACCGCGGTGCGCGCGTCAGCGGGTTGCCGTTCACATCGGAGCGCCAGCTGACCGGCGCCGGGCCTGCGGAGGCGTCGGCGACGATCGTCCACCGGGTGCTCGCCGAGCTCGGTCTCGAGGAGCACGTGCTGCTCTGGAACGTCGTGCCCACGCATCCGCACCGGCCGAGTGAGCCGGCGTCGAACCGCCGTCCGACCGCGCCGGAGATGGAAGCGGCGCGCCCGTTCCTCGACGCGCTCGCGGCCGGGCGGCAGGTCGTTCCCGTCGGCCGCGTCGCCGAGGCGGCGCTCGGCCTCTCAGGGATCAGGCACCCGTCCCACGGCGGCGCGCGGGCGTTCCGAGACGGGCTGGCGGCTCTTGTCTGAGCGGCTTCCGATCGCGCGGAACACGGCGACGCTTGCCGTCGTCCAAGCCCTCTACTCGGCGGTGCTCCAGCTCGGAGCCGCGGTGCTCTCGCTCTCCTTCGTGCTGGTCACCGGCTTCCGCGCGCTGCTCGGAGCGGGGCCGGCGATCTTCCTCACCGCGTCTGCGCTCGCCGCGTTCCCGGCCGGTAAGGCGATGGACCGCTTCGGCCGCGTCCCCGTGATCGCGGTCGGCTTCGTCCTCGGCTCGATCGGCTACACGCTCGCCGCCGCGGGAACGCACTGGATGTCCGGCGTGGCGCTCGTTGCCGGCTTTGCCTTCGCGGGCGTGGCCGGCGCGGTGACGCTCCTGATCAGGACGGCCGCCGGCGACATGTACCCGCCCGAGCGCCGTGCTCGCGGGATCTCGCTCGTGCTCTTCGGATCGGTCTTCGGCGCCGTGCTCGGCCCTGCCGTCTTCGGGCCGCTTTTCTCGGGGAAGGACGTCGCCGCGGACACGCTGACCATCCCCTGGCTGGCAGCGGCCGGCCTGTCCCTCGTCACCTGTGCGCTCGTCCTAACGGTCCGGCCGGACACGAAGGTGATCGCCGAGCAGATCTCGGCGGGCTCCGCGGTACGGCACGATCCGGTCGCCGCGCCGCTGAGCGAGATCCTGCGACGCCCGGGCGTGATCCCGGCGATGCTGGCCGCGATCGCGAGCTTCGGCGTCATGGTGTCCGTGATGAACCTGACCGGGTTCGTCGTCGTCGACCATCACCACCACTCGCAGGAGTCCGTCTTCCTGATCATCGGGGCCCACGTCCTCGGGATGTACGCGCTCGTGCTCGTGATCGGGACGCTGATCGACCGCATCGGCCGCGGCCCCGCCCTTGCGGGCGGGTTGTTCATCATGGCCGTGTCCTGTTCCGGCCTGATCTGGGCGGAGAGCGTCCCGTTCACCGCCTTGCTCCTCTTCGGTCTCGGCATCGGCTGGAACCTCTCGTTCGTCGCCGCGACGGCCCAGCTCGCCGACGCGACCAGCCCGGCCGAGCGAGGCAAGCTCCTCGGCCTCAACGACCTGCTCGCGTCGCTGACGGCGGCCGGGTTGGCGCTGCTCGGCGGCATCGCGCTCGACGTGATCGGCGTCACGGCGCTCGCGCTCGGCGCGACGGCGATCGCGGTGGCTCCCGCGATCTTCCTGGCCAGGCTCAGGCCCGCTCCCCAGGCCGCCGGGTAATCGTTGGTACAATCGCCGCTCGGCGGGCCTAGGCTCGCCGCTTCTATGCAAAAGACCTGGACCGCAAAGCCCGGCGAGATCGAGCGCCACTGGTACGTCGTCGACGCCGAGGGGAAGACCCTGGGCCGGCTCGCCACGCGCATCGCGGACACGCTCCGCGGCAAGGGCAAGCCGCAGTACACGCCGCACGTCGACACGGGTGACTTCGTCGTCGTCGTGAACGCGGAGAAGATCGCCGTCACCGGCAAGAAGCTCGACGACAAGATGTACCACCGGCACTCGGGCTATCCCGGTGGCCTGCGCAGCCGCCCGCTCCGCGAGGAGCTCGAGCGGCGCCCGACCGAGGTGCTACGCAAGGCCGTCAAGGGCATGCTCCCGCGCAACCGCCTCGGCCGCGCGCAGCTGCTCAAGCTGAAGATCTACGCGGGGCCGGAGCATCCGCACGAGGCGCAGGCGCCGAAGCCGCTCCCGCTGGAGAACGGAAATGTCTGAGCAGGCTTCCTACCAGGGCACCGGCAAGCGTAAGACCTCGGTCGCCCGCGTGATCCTGCGGCCCGGGGACGGCACGACGTGGATCAACGGCCGCACGCTCGAGGAGTACTTCCCGCGCGCGACGCACCGGACGACCGTGATGGCTCCGCTCCGGCTCGCCGGCGCCGAGGGCCGGTACGACCTGAGAGTCCGGGTCAACGGCGGTGGCCCGAC
>DATBGG010000012.1:0-20473 GCA_036558065.1 Gaiellaceae bacterium
GCTAGCGCCTGCCGACGACGAGGCTGACTTTGGTGCCTCGGCGCTTGCGGGCTCCCGGCTTCGGGCTTTGGCGCACCACGCGTCCGACGCGGGAGGAGCGTGCTCGGCGGACGCGCCCGACGGCGCAGCGGGCCTTCTTGATCTTCTTCTTCGCGGCGGCGAGCCGGAGCCCGACGACCTTCGGCACGCGGCAGCGGACGGCCGCCGCAGGGGGCGGCTGCGGTTGCGGTGCCGGTGGGGGCTGTGGCGTCGGGGGAGGAGGAGCCGGCGGAGTCGGCGGTGGCGGCGGACCCGGTGGAGGAGGCGGTGGCGGATCGACCCCGACGTTGACGTGCTCGCAGTCCGAATCGACGATGTCGAACGAGTCGGCGGTCACGCTGTCGTCATCGGCGCCGCAGGACACCGAGTCCGCGAACCCCTCGAGCTCGCGGCTGCGGATCGAGTCGTTGCCCGCGCCGCCGTCGAGCACGTCCTCCTCGCGGCCTCCGTCGATGACGTCCCCTCCGCCCATGCCGTACAGGTGATCGCGATGGTCGCCTCCCACGAGGTGGTCTCCCGCCGAGCCGCCGAGGACGATCTCCACGTCGCCGTCGATGCGGTCGTTCTCCCCCGGCTCGCCGTCGCCCGCGAGGCCGTCCAGGCTGACCGTGACCGGATTCACGCGTGTCTCATAGGAAACCGTGTCGAGCCCGGCTCCGCCGATGAGATGGTCGGCGCCGGTATCGCCGTCGAGAACGTCGTCGCCGTCCCACCCGTCGAGCGTCTGGTTCGCGGAGCTGCCGGTGAGCACGTCGTCGCCGGCGCCGCCGATCACGTGCTCGACGTCCTTGTGAACGTTGTCCGCCTCACCGGGTGCGCCGTCGTTCGCGACGTTGTCCAGGGTGACCGCGAGGTCGTCCGCGCGCCCCGTGTAGATCGCCGAGTCGGTGCCGTCTCCGCCGCTGAAGGTGTCCGGCTCGGTCAGGCAGAAGCAGGGCGGGCCCAGGAGGTCGACGAGCTGGTCGTTGCCCGGGCCGCCCTGGAGGTTGTCCGCGCCCCGGTCGGCGGTGAGCACGTCGTCCCCGCCGCCTCCGGAGATCGTGTCGTCGCCCCACCACCCGTCGAGGTCGTTGACCTCGCCGTTGCCGACGATCACGTCCGCGCCCATCGTCCCGAACACGTTCTCGACGTCCGCGTGGACGTTGTCGTTCTCGCCGACGTTGCCGTCGTTGGCTTGGTCGTCGAGCGAGATGAAGACGTCCTCGGCGTGGTGAATGTAGTCGGCGACGTCCATGCCCGGGCCACCCGTCAGCTCGTCGGAGCCGAAATCTCCGAGCAGCGTGTCGTTCCCGTCACCGCCGTCGAGCGTGTCGTCGCCGCCCTGGAATTGGTTCGTCGAGTCGTCGCCCTCGAGCGTGTCGTCTCCGGCGTCGCCGAACATCGTGTCCGAGAAGCGGTCGCTGCCGCGCAGGCTGTCGTTGCCTGGGCCGCCGTGGATGACGGCGCCGACCGAGAAGCCGAGCCCGTCGACGTTGTCGTCCCCCGGGCCCGCGTCGATCGAGAGCGTGTAGCCGGAGCTCCCGGCGGAGCCGGCGACGAAGTGGTCGTTCAGGTCTCCGAGTGTGACGACGACCGAGCTGATGCCGGCGGACGGACAGCGAACGCTGTGCTGAGACTCGAGGAAGCAGCCAGTCCCGGCCACCAGCGGCGCGATGTTCTCGACGATGAAGAAGTCGGAGCCTTGGTTGGTCACGCTCGCCGCGTTCATCTCGCCCGGCGCCGCCTCGTAGGTGAGCACGTTGCCCGTGATGGATGCCGTTCCCGCGCGCGCGTGGTCCACGAAGCAGAGGGCTGCGAGGCATGCAGCGGCGATCGCCGACGCGATGCGAATGCTGCCGCTATCCGCGCGAAAATCCACCAACGCCATCCCTGCTTGAGCCGCTTTCTGACTGTAGCTCGGCGTTTCCCGAAAATCGGGCGGCGCGGCCGAGGACTAGCCTTCTAGCTAGTGCCCGGCAAGAACGTCCCCTTCCCGCCGATGGAGGCCGAGCTCGTCTCCGAGCTCCCGACCGGCGAGTGGCAGTACGAGCCCAAGTGGGACGGGTTCCGCGGGATCCTCGAGAACGACGGGGGCGAGCTCGCGCTCTGGTCGCGCAACGAGCGTCCGCTGCTCCGTTACTTCCCGGAGCTCGCGCCGCTCGGGAAGCTGCTCCCGCCCCACTCCGCACTCGACGGCGAGATCGTGATCGCGAAGAAGGGACAGCTCGACTTCGACTCGATGCAGCTCCGGCTCCATCCGGCGGAGAGCCGAATCCGCAAGCTGTCCGCAGAGATCCCGGCGCAGTTCATCGTCTTCGACATCCTGCTCTGGAAGGGCGAGAAGCTGTACGAGCTTCCGTTGGAGAAGCGGCGCAAGGAGCTCGAGCGCAAGGCGAAGCGGTTCCAGCTCTCACCGTACAGCCGGGACGCGGCCGACGCGGAGAAGTGGCTCGACCGGCTCGAGGCGGCCGGGCTGGACGGGGTCGTCGCCAAGCGGCTCGGGATGCCATACCTGCCGGGGTCGCGCGACGCCGTGGTCAAGGTGAAGAAGTACAAGACTGCGGATTGCGTGATCGTCGGCTTCCGCTACAGCGAGAAGGCGGAGGGCCGGATCTCGACGCTCTTGCTCGGGCTGTACGGGAACGACGGGGAGCTGGACTTCGTCGGGCACTGCTCGGGGATCAAGGCGAGCTTGCGCAAGCAGATCGAGGAGGAGCTGCCGAAGCTGCGCGCGCCGGGCTTCGTCAGCGACAAGCGGATCCCGGGTGGGGAGAGTCGCTGGACGCGCGGGCGCGAGCTCGACTGGAACCCGGTGCGGCCCGAGCTCGTGTGCGAGGTGCGGTACGACAAGCTCGAGAAGAACCGTTTCCGGCACGGCACTCGCTTCATCCGCTTCCGTCCGGACAAGGACCCGAAAGACTGCACGTGGCGGCAGGTCCGCCCCCCGCGCCGCCGAAGCGACCCCACAGTCGACTCCCTCCTCGCATAACCCGGGGTCAGACCCCGGAACAAAAGAGCGCCAAGAGTGTGCCGACGCCGGGCAGACACTCGCTCGAACGCCCCTGAGCCACAGGAGATCTGGTCCGTGCCGGCCACGTCCGGGCGCCAGCACCTTCCTTCGGGGTCTGACCCCGGGGGTTGCGCGTCGCGGGGTGATGCGCTAGCGCGAGGCGCGGCTCTGGTCGGTCGTCCAGCGCTGGACGTTGCCGCGCCGACGGCCTGAGTCGAGCTTGGTCGGGTCCGCCGGCTCCAAACCGAGCTTCGGGAAGAGCGGTACGAGGCTCCGCTTGTAGCGCCACATCCCCCGGGTCAGGTCACCCACCTCGTCAATTCGCTTGCGCATCGTCGTCAGCGTGAACCGCTCGGGCCTCACGGTCGCCACCTCGTCCCAGTCCAGAGGCGCCGACGCGCGCGCGTCGGGCGTGGGCCGAATCGAGTACGCCGACGCGATCGTCCGGTCACGCGAGTTCTGCCCGTAGTCCACGAACACCCCGCGCCGGTCCGCCACCCTCCAGGTCGTCGTCGCAACCTCCTGGTCGCCGACGCGCCGCTCGACCTCCACCGCCATCGCCTTCGCCAGCCGTCGCACCTCCGGAAACCCGAGCTCCGGCCTGATCGGCGCGAGAACGTGCAACCCCGTCGAGCCGGACGTCTTGGGGAAGCTCTTCAGCCCCAGCTCGTCCATCACCTCCTTCACGACCAGGGCGATCCGCCGCACGTGCCGCCACTGGCCGTCGAAGGTCGGGTCGAGGTCGATGAGCAGGTAGTCGGGCCGCTCGATCTCGGGCAGGCGCGAGTGCCACGTGTGCAGCTCGATGCAGCCGAGGTTCGCGACCCAGGCCAGCGCCGCCGCATTGTCGATAACGGCGAAGACGGTCGAGTGACCGCTCGGGAACTCGACGTACTGCTCGTCGACGAACTCCGGGTGGTTCGCCGGAACCCGCTTCTGGTGGAAGAACTCGTCGTCGACGCCGTTCGGGAACCGCTTCATGTGGAAGAGACGCCGACGCAAATGAGGCAGCGCGCACGGCGCCAGGTCGACGTAGTACCGGACGAGATCGATCTTCTTCAGGCGGCGCTCCGGGAAGAAGACCTTGTCCGGATTCGAGACGCCGACCTCGTGCCGCCCGACCCTGAGCTTCATGCCGATCATTCTCTCCGTTCCCGACCGGCCGACCCCCTCCGCTAGCCTCTGACGGCTTGGAGAGGTGTCCGAGTGGCCGAAGGAACGCGACTGGAAATCGCGTACCTGCCGAAAGGTGGGTCGAGGGTTCGAATCCCTCCCTCTCCGTTTGAGCGGCCACGGGGTCAGGCGCGCATGGGCGACGGTCGCGGTGCTCGCCGTCGTCTTTGCCGGGCTGGCCGCAACTCAGGCGACACCGGCCGGTCCGCCATCAGCCGTTGCGACGGGGTTCTACTGCGGCCCACCGCCCGAGCAGTCCACGCCCGCACGGTTCGCCCAAGCCCTGGACGCGGGGTTCACCTTCAGCATGCCTCCCTGCACCGACGATACGGGCTACACGGTCGCGCAGAACAGGCAGATCCTCGACGCCGCGCAGGTTGCGGGGATGCCGGTCATGGTCTGGGACAAACGCATGCAGCAGGCGCTGGACGATCCGGCCGCCCGGCCACAGTTGCTCGACGCGATCGTCAACGCGTACAGCTCTCACCCCGCACTGTGGGGCTACTTCGTCTACGACGAGGTGCCTCCGGAGCTGATCGGCGCCACAGCAGCGGTCGTGGCCGGCCTACGCGCGCGCGATCCTCGACATCCGGCGTACGTCAGCCTCTTCCCCGATTACTACCCCCCAATTCCCGATTACGACCAGTACGTGCGGGACTTCGTCCGGCAAATCCGACCCGCGGCGATCATCTACGACTACTACCCGTTCTTCGCCGACGGATCGGACGACAGCAACGGTTTCTTCCGGAACCTCAACTCCATCCGACGCGCAGCACTGAGATCGTCGACTCCGTTCTGGTTCTTCGCCCAGCTCACGCAGCTTCCGGGATTGCGCCGCGCGAGTGAGAGCGAGAAGCGGTGGCAGGCGCTGCAGGTTCTGGCCTACGGAGCTCGGGGCCTCATGTTCTTCACCTACTGGTCGAACGTGACCCCCAATTTTCCGGAGCCCGGCGTGATCGATCCGCGCAGCGGACTGCCGACCACGCACTATCCGGAGGTACGACGGGTCAACCGACAGGTGCGCGCGTTCGGCCAGGCGCTCGCGTCCGCGAGGTCGCGTGCCGTCTTCCACAACGGTCCGCTGGCGCCGACCGCCGTGACGCGCCCGCCGCGTGCCCCGATCTACTTTCCTGGTCGCGCACCGATTACGACGGGCCTGTTCGATTCCGCCCGTTACCGCTACGCGATGCTTGCGAGCCGCGATTACCACGCCTCGGTCTCGACGGGGGTGGTGCTCAGCTTCGGCGCAAGACGGCCCCAACGCTTCGACTCGGCAAGCGGTCGGTGGGTGACGGTGCGTCCAGCTCGCGTGCGGGCGCATTCCCTCACCGTCAGGCTCACCCTTCCTCCGGCCGGAGGAGCTCTCTTCCGGACCCGCAAGCCGGCGCCGGCCGGCCTGCCGGGGGCCGAGGCGGTGTTCGGCCGTGTGCGGTCGGGCGTCGGGCACTGGCACCTCGTCGATTCGCGCGGCGGCACCTACGAGCTGCGAGCGGCAGCGTGGAGCGAGTGCCCTTCCGGCTTCGCCCGGGTCGGCAGGCTCCAACTGGCGGACGGCTTCTGGCTGTGTGCGCGACGCGACCTTCGCCGGCGCGCGTTCTACGTCGGCAACATCGTCGCGGGCTCCGCCACGTACTACCGCGTGCGATCCGGAACGGTCAGGCGCCTCGCGTCGAGACCGCAGTTCTCGTGCGGCAGGAGAAGCAGGCTCATCGGGCGGCTCGCGAACCGCAACGGCTTCTGGCTGTGCCTCGGGCGGTAGGTGTGAGGCGGAGGGGGAGGGATTTGAACCCTCGTCGGACCTAACGGCCCGAAACGGTTTTCGAGACTTGCGTGAGTTCGGCTCGATTCGGCTCTTTCAGGCCGAAACCGGTCATGGCTGCGGCAGTGCGCGCCAGTATGCGCGCCGGTCCGAGGTCGACCGCCTGCACGCGAGGACGCGGCACCGCTTCGTCCCGGCGGCCGGGCCCCCGGTGTGCTCTTGTGCTCCCGCGAGCAACGTCCTAGGCTCGCAAGCATGAGAGACGCCGCAGAGGCCCGCACGACCGCAACCTGGCATGGGAGCGCGGCCTGAACTTCTTCCTGCGGGCGCTCTGGTACATCTTTATCGGCTGGTGGCTGACCGGAATCTCACTGGCGGTCGGCTATTTCGCGGCGCTCACCATCATCGGGCTTCCACTGGCGTTCTGGATCTTCAATCGCACAGGAACGCTCCTGACTCTGCGCCCCCGGTCACAGACCACGACGATCGTCCAGAGTGATGGGACCGTGACCGTGTCCCATGAGGGGGCGCAGCAGCGCTCGCTTTGGATCCGCGCGATCTGGTTCGTTCTAATCGGCTGGTGGGCAGCCGGAATGTGGATGTTCGTCGCCTACTTGATCAGCTTGACGATCATCGGCATCCCGGTCGGGATCATGATGCTCAACCGGCTTCCCGAGGTCTTCACGCTTCACCGAAACTAACGCGGGGAGCCGCTAGCGGCAGTACAGGCGAAACCGCTTCCAACTCACTTCTAACCCAGATGGCCCGATGCCGGAGCAGCGGGGCGGCTGCTTCATCGGGGGATGGTCTTGACGGGCTCGAGGAAGAACAGGCACCGGACCGGATTGAACTCGCCGACCTCGGTGATGAACCGAAACTTATCGCCCTTCTTGACGTATTGGGGGCCGTCCTCGAGGTTGAGCTCGAACGTGCCTACGTCCCGGAACTGAAAGTTAGGTCCTTTCGCGGTGTTCGGACCGCCGGGCCCGATGAGGATGTCGTAGCGTGTCTTGTAACTGCCGTGAGGTGCTATGTCGAGGATGGATCCGTTGAAGGCGATCGTCTGCCCGGCGTACTTCTTGGCGAATGCGACGACCTTCTCGTCACAGTCACTCCCAACTAGCAGCGCGGCAAGGTCATTGCTGTTCTGCGGGGTTAGTGTGGCCACCGCCCGAGGCTCGGCCGGCGCGGTCTCCTCCGTTGTGGTGGGCGCGGTCTCTGACGGCGTTGCCTCCGGCTCATCGTTGCTCTTGCCGTCGACACAGGACCGTGCCACGGTCAGGGTCGGCTTACCCGCCACAGTCGTGCCGGCGGCCGGATTCTGCTCGCAGACCTCCCAGTTCGACTCCACCACGACGCCGAACAAGCCACCGCCGTCGACCTTGACCTCGTCACCGTACCCGGCGCCCTTGATGGCGCTCTTCGCGTCGTCGAGCTTCTTACCCGTGACGTCAGGCATGGTCGTCGCTTTGTCACCCCCACAACCGGCAAGCCCAGCAATGGCGACTACTGCAACGACCGCAACCACCAAGCGAACCGCACGCATCGCACCCTCCTCAGCTAACCCGCAAGGCACGCCGAGCCTAGCTGCTACCGGCACCGGCGAGCCCGGGCCCGAGCATCGAGACCCGCGTCGTCGCTGCAACCGTCGATCCTGATCACCGCGGCCTGAGGTGCGATTGTTCTGGGCGGAAGCCCGAGCGTGAGGCGCGCGCCAATTGCGCGCCGGTCCGAGGGGGTTTCAGGATGTCTCCAGAGGTCCCGATGCACAGTACGTCGCACCCGGCGAGGGGCCGTTGGGCGGCCGGAAACCCCTGTAAGCAGGCAGCTTCTGGCCTAGGAAGCGGAGGGGGAGAGATTCGAACTCTCGCGGGACGTAACCGCCCCGAACGGTTTTCGAGACCGCCGCATTCGACCGCTCTGCCACCCCTCCGCGGATCAAGAAGGGTAGACAACCTCTCGGTTTCCTGACGCGTCGCTCCGTGTCCGTAGGCCGACGGAACAGTGGTACACCCCACGGGCCGGCTGGAGGGCGCGGAGCGGCGCGAGGCGATCCGCGCAGCGGATCGCCGGTCAGGGAAGCGAGAGACGGAGAAGGAGGGATTCGAACCCTCGAAGGAGGAATTTTCCCCCTTAACGCCTTAGCAGGGCGCCGCCTTCAGCCACTCGGCCACTTCTCCGGAAGGCACAGGATAGCCGCTCGGAAAGACCCCCTCTCAAGTGCGAAGCCCGCCTCGAACAAGCAGTGGAGCCGCAGTTCGTTGGGCGGGCGACGCGTGATTTGCCGGGATGTGTGAGGGGGAGCCGGCGATCTCATTGTCGCGAGAGCGCACTGGTCGAGACATGCCCCCGAAGGGTGATTCGAGAAGAGACCTCGCGCCGCCGACCACGGCGCGAGGCCCCTCCCCACTTGCTAGCCGGCGATCGCCTGGCCGTAGACGCGACACGCGGTCGCGGAGCCGAGGGCGTCCTCGCGCCAGCCGTAGAGGACGGAGACTCCCGTCCCGTTGGCCCGGAGAAACTGAGCGGAGCCCGTACCGCGGTTCTCGTTGTTGTTCAGGTTCGCGTTCGTCGTCGGGGCGAAGCTCCCGAAGCCGTCGCCGAAGGCGCCACCGCTTTCGCCGAAGCCGCGGAACTCGATCTGGGCCGCCTCGCCGGACGTGTTGTTGCTGCGCAGCGAGACCGCCCCGGCCGGGCAGCCGAGCGTGATCGTCAGCCCGTTCAGCTCGAGCACGGTCGCCTGAGCCCCACCGGGCCCGACGGTCGTGACGAAGCGCTTCACGGTGTTCCCGCCGGCCAGTGCCGCATTGGATGCGGTGTCGGCGCTCTTCGCCGAAGGAACCTGCTGGAGCGTGGACTCGGCGATCTTCGCACCGGTCAGCGAGTTGTCCTTCACGTTCCGGTCGGAGATCGAGTTGTTCTGCATCTTGCGCGGGCCGACCGAGCGCGTCCCGAGCTTGGTCGCCGTCACCGCGTCTTTCCGGAGCTGCGCCGTACCGACGCTGTTCCGCGGAATCTTGATCGCGGCGTAGCCCGTGCCGCCGAGCGCGACCGTGAGCGCGACACAGGCCACGACCATCGCGGGCGACGGCAGACGTCGAATGATTCTCTTCATGACCCCTCCTCGGAGTTGAAGTACTTCGTAGGGCGATGCAATGTCCAGACTGCCTCGCCCGCCGAGGGGGTCACGCGATTTTTACGGTTTGCTTACGGGGCCTAGCCCGATTGCGTCAGGAATGCAACGAGATCGTCGATTTGCTTCGGCGTCAACGTCTGCCCGAAGTTCCCGGGCATGATGTTCGGCTGGTAGCCGGAGGCGACGTCCTTGTTCGGATCGACGATCGACTCCTTGACGAAGTCCGCGTCCTTGCCCTGCAGAGCCTGGTCCAGATCGGGCCCGACCGTGCCGTTCGTCCCCGCCGGCCCGAACGTGTGGCAACCGCCGCAGCCCTGGGCCGCGAAGACCTGCTTGCCGGCGGCCGGGTCTCCCTGCGGAGCGGCCGGCGGCTGCGTGGCGGACGTCGTCGTCGTCGGCGTCGTGCCCGTGCTCGTCGTCGAGGTCTCGGCCTGCGCAGTCTCCTCCTCGCTCTCCTTCGCGAACACCTCGACCGCGGCCAGCGTCCCGATGCAGAGGACGACGGTCACCGCGATGAACCACCCCAGCCCGCGGCCCGGGAACTGCGGCCAGCGCCTGGGGATGACGAGCGCCGAGAGCAGCGCGAAGACGACGAACGCGGCCGCGACGAGGGCGAGACCGATCGAGTGACCCGTCGAGAGGGCGAGCGGCACCAGGGGAACCTACCAGGGCCGAAAAGCGCGCTCCGAGCGACGATTTCGTGGGCAGTCGACCCGTTCACCAGTTCACAACCTCGTGGTCCGATGCAATAGTCACGAGCGACTTTGCCGCCGCAGTCAGAGAACGACGCCTTCCTCGCGCACGGAGCACCGACCCGAGACCGACGGTCCTGGGGCGTGATCCTCGCGGACGAGCCTCTCGAAGACGAGTCAGGCGAAAAGGGCCGAGTCGCCGCCTACGTCCGAACGGACGCGGTGGCGGATCTCGGCCCGGTGATTGCCGCGCTCGCCGCCGGCTGCTCGCCGCGCGACGAGAGCTAGGCCGCCGAGCCGACGAGCCTGTCGTCGGCCGTCTCGGCCTGGTCCTCGCGTTCGTTCAGCCGAACGAGCCCGTGAGAGTGCGCCCAGCGGCTCGCCTGAGTGCGGTTGGTCACGTCGAGCTTCCTGAAGATGTTGGCCAGGTGGAACTTGACCGTCTGCTCGGTGACCCAGAGCACTTTGGCGACCTGCCCGTTGGTGTTGCCCTCCGAGACGAGCTGGAGGATCTCCCGCTCACGCCTGGTCAGACCGACCGCCTCGACCTCTTCCGCGTTCGGGACGCGGGCGAAGGCCTCGGCCCCCGCGAGATAGAGCGAGCGCGAGAAGACCTGCCTGATCGCCGAGGCGAGGTCCTCGGGCTCTGCCCGCTTCAGGACGTACGCCACGGCGCCGCTCGTGAGCGCCGCCTCGATCCGCTCGGGCTCGTCCGTCGCCGAGACGACGACCGCCTTGAGCGAGGGCTGACGCCCGAGTGCGTTCCGCAAGCAGGTCAGGCCGTCCGGCGCGCCCTCCATGTCGAGGTCGAGCACGAACAGATCCGGACGCTGCTCGTCGAGAGCCGCGAGCGCCGCCGATGTCGATGTCGCCTTCGCCACCGGGCTGACGCCCGCGTGAGCGAGGATCCTCTCCAAGGCATTCAGCCAGAGAGGGTGTTGGTCCAGTAGGACCGCCGTTCGTTCGCCATTACCCACCGCATTGCCGCCTTCCGCAGTTGAATCCCCAAGTACCACTCATGATGTACCACGCGCTATCGGGCTACGGCTATAGGCCAGGTGGCCCTAATTTCCCTATACCCCCGCCTAGTTGTGGGGCTAGGTACGAACGGGCGGGAACTAGCTCGTTTCAGTGAGTGCGACGCGTCGCCGCGGCGAGCGCGCGGGCCGGGTTGCCCGCGACAACCTCACCGGCTGCCACGTCTTTGGTGACAACGGCCCCGGCTCCGACGATCGCCCCCGCGCCGACACGGACGCCGCCCATGACGATCGCACCCGAGCCCAGCGAGGCGCGGCGCTCGATCACCGTCTCGATCAGCTCCCAGTCCTCGTCGGTCTGGAGCTCGCCCGCGTCGGTCGTGGCGCGCGGGCGCTTGTCGTTGATGAACACGACGCCGTGGCCGACGAACACCTCGTCCTCGATCGTCACGCCGGTGCAGATGAACGAGTGGCTCTGGATCTTGCAGCTCGAGCCGATCTCGACGCCGGACTGGATCTCGACGAACGGCCCGACGCGAGTGTGGTCGCCGATCCGGCATCCGTAGAGGTTCGTGAACGCCTGTACGACGACGTCCTCGCCGAAGTCGACGTTCGCGAGCAGCCGGTACGGAGCGTCGTTCGCCGGCGCAGCAGCCATCTCAGCCGCGCGCGAAGAACGACGAGATCGCGTCGACCACGCTCGTCAGCTGCTGCTCGGTCATCCCCGGGTACATCGGGAGGGACAGGCCCTCGCGCGAGATCGCCTCGGCGACCGGGAACGAGCCCGGCAGGTGCCCGAGATCCGCGTAGGCGACCGACAGATGTGGTGGCTCCGGGTAGTGCCGGCCGGTGGCGACCCCGCGCTCGCCGAGGAAGGCCTGGAGGCCTTCCGGATCGCCAGTCCGGATCACGTACAGGTGCCACACCGGGTTGCTGCCTTCCGGGACCGGTGGGATGCGCAGGTCGCCGACGCCCTCGAGCGCGTCCGAGTAGAAGCGCGCGGCCTGCCGGCGCGAGTCGTTCCACGAGTCCAGGTGCGGGAGCTTGTGCTTGAGCACGATCGCCTGGAGCGTGTCCATCCGGGCCGTGAAGCCGGCGGTCACATGCCTGTACTTCTCGGTCTGCCCGTGCTCGCGCAGCGCGCGTACGCGATCGGCGAGCTCGAGGTCGTCCGTGACGAGCGCGCCCGCGTCGCCCGCGGCGCCGAGGTTCTTCGCCGGGTAGAAGCTGAAGGCCCCGGCCAGGCTCTCCGCGCCCGCGCGCAAACCGTCGCGCTCGGCTCCATGTGCCTGGCACGCGTCCTCGAGCAGGTGAATCCCGTGACGCATGGCAATCAGGCCGAGCGCGCGCATGTCCGCCATCTGCCCGTACAGGTGCACGGGCAGGACGAACCGGGTCCGCGAGGTCACCGCCGCATCGGCGGCCTCGGGATCGATGTTGTAGTCCGACTCCTGCGAGTCGACGACCACCGGGACGCCGCCCGCCTGGGTCACCGCCTCGAAGGACGCGATGAACGTCTGGGCCGGGACGATCACCTCGTCCCCGTGCTCGAGACCGGCGGCGATCAGCGCGAGCCGAAGCGCGTCGAGCCCGCTCGCAGCGCCGACGCAGGCCGCGGTCTGGCAGTAGGCCGCAAACGATGCCTCGAACTCGGCGACGTCGGGCCCGTTGATGAAGCGGCCGCTGTCGATGAGCGCCGAGATCTCCGCGAGCATGTCCTCCTTGAGCCCGTCCATCATCGGGCCGCCGTCGAAGAACGGGACCGAGGACGCGCTGTCGGTGAGCAGAGTCGTCATGTCTCTCTAGGCTAGGGACGATTCCCGACCGGCGCAGCTAGCTGATCGGCTAGGCCGCAGGAGGGCTCGAGATCCGGTCGCCGCTCTCGCCGTGACCGTTCATGGTGAGCGCCCACGCGACCGCGGCTTCGGTCCGGTTCGCCGCCCCGAGCTTCCGGTAGATCGACGCGAGGTGGAACTTGATCGCGTGGACGGAAAGCTCGAGACGGCTCGCGATCTGCGGGTTCGTCATGCCCTGCGAGGCGAGCTCGAGGACCTCGATCTCCCGGTTCGAGAATCCTGATCGTGGAGTTCGCGACATGGCGCTCATGCTAGGAACCACACGCGGTCGTGCCTACTGATCGATGGGCTAGACGCGCTTCCCGAGGATCCCCGCTCTGCGGGAGTTTCCGACCGCGTCGTCTTCGAGTCCCAGACGGCCGCGCGGAAACACTAGCCCATCGGTTAGTGAAACCGAACGCCCGCGGCAGCGACAATGAGAGAGCCTTCCGGGCGAGGTGTGGATGCGGGACACGGAAGGCCGAAGACGATGAATCAAAGCTACGTCCAGACGTTCAAACGCCACCGGGTGCTGTTCAGCCTGCCGGTGGTGATCATGGCCGTGCTCGCGCTGTGGTTCGTCGTCGCGACGCCGAAGGAGTACAAGGCGGGCGCGTCGCTCTTCGTCGACACGCCGGTGACTCAGCCGTCGTCGTTCCTCAATCCGAACCCGGCCGAGGTGACGCCGGCCGCTCAAGCCCAGCAGCTCCTGACCGAGCTCCTTGCGACGAGGTCGTTCCGCCTGAAGGTCGGCCACAAGGGGCCGCTGACGAAGTACCTCGCAGCGCACCCGAGCGAGGGCTTCGGCCCGACGGGCCTGCTGAGCAAGGTGCGCGGAACCGGCTCGGCCGACGACCGGACCTGGGACGCGCTCGACGCGAAGCACGTGCTCACCGCGCTTCCGGGCGGGCAGGTCATGGCCATCGAGCTCCACGGCCCGACGCCGGAAGTCGCGGTCGGGACCCTGAACGCGCTCATCCAGACGTTCCGGCAGGAGCGGCGCGACATCGACGTCGCCCGCCAGGAGAGCGCCGTCGCGCATTACAAGAATCAGATCGACACGGCGAGGGCCGTGCTCGAGAACATCGACGCCCGGATCGCCGGCGGCACTGTCTCGGCAGCTGAGGTGCAGGCGCTCGACCAGTCGCGCAAGGCCGCCGAGACGCGGCTCAAGCGCGGCACCCGCGCCTACAACCAGTCCGTTCTGACGCTCGCGGCGGCGAAGGAGGCCGGGCCGACCTACCGGCTGATCGACAAGCCGAGCCTCCCGGCTCCTGCGGTGAGCGGAATGAAGAAATCGGTCTTCGGCGTGGTCGCGGGGATCTTCGTCGGCTGCCTGATCAGCTTCCTCGCGATCGTGCTCCTGACCGGGAGCGGCGACCGCGAGCGCGAGGAGCTGCGCGAGGTGATCTCGCGCTCCGACGAGGCCGTGCCACTCGACCCGGACGTTTCGGCGAGCACGAACGGCTCTTCGACGCCGGAAGTGCCGCGCGTGAAGGCGAAGGGCGAGCGGTGACCAGTGCCCTGCGGCCCGTCACAGACCCTTCGTAGGCGCCTGACGAGCGGAGCCTCCCTGCGATGACCGGCTGGGGCGTGCTCCTGCTGGCGCTCTTCTTCGTGCTCGGGCTGGGCAGCGCGAAGACGGGGAAGGCCATGACGCTGAGCGTCTGCCTGACCGCCCTCGTCCTGACGGTCGCGCTGGCCGGCTACATGCGATGAGCGCCGCCGCTGCTGCAATCAGGCGTCGTGGGCCGGTCCCGAACTGGGTCACGGCGGCCCTCCTCGCAACTGTCTCGGTCCTGATCGGTCTCGTCTCGGGCCTGGCCGGCAGCGCGGGCCAGGCCGGAGCGCTGTTCGCGCTGGCGGCGATCGCGCTCGTCGTCGTGCTCTGGAAGCAACCGGCGCTCTCGCCGATCGTCGTCCTGCTCGCAGCGCTCACCGTCGAGCAGTTCCCGTTTACGTCGGGCCAGCCCGGCGCGACCAGCATGGCGCCGACGCCGAGCGACTACACGGACCGGCTTCCGCTCTTCCACGGCCTGGGCGGCGGCCTCCACATCAGCCCGGCCGACGTGCTCCTGCTCGCCCTGCTCACGATCTGGGTCTTCAAGCGGGAGACCGCAGACACCACGTCCGTGCCGAGAACGGCTGTCACCTATGCGGTCGGCGCCGTCGTCCTCGCGGCGATCGTCGGCGTCGCGGTCGGGCAGGCTCACGGAGGAGAGCTCCGAACGGCCCTGACCGAGGTCCGTCCCTACATGTACCTCGCGATCGCGTACCTCGTCGCGACGGTCTTCACGACGCGGCTCTCGGTCCTGCACACGGCGATGTGGGCGATCGTCCTCGGCAGCGGGCTCAAGGCCGCTCAGGCCCTCAACTCCTTCCTCTCGGTGCGGCACCAGATCCCGCGCCCGGACTTCATCGTCGGCCACGAGGAAGCGCTCTTCTTCTCCCTCTTCATCCTGCTCACGGCGTCGCTGTGGATCTTCAAGATGCCGGGCCGGCTGCGAACGACGGCGACGGCGCTCTTCCCGCTCGTGCTGGTCGCGGATCTCGTGAACAGCCGGCGCGCCGCGTGGCTGATCCTCGGCGGCGAGCTGATCGCGCTGACGATCCTGACGATGGTCGCCGTCCCGGCCAGGCGCCGGTTCATGGGCAAGGTGCTCGCGCTGATGCTGATCGTGTCGGCGGTCTACTTCCCGGCCTACTGGAACCACACCGGCGCACTGGCAGGCCCGGCGCGCGCAGTGAAGTCGGCGATCGCGCCGAACACGCGAGACGAGTCGTCCGACCTCTACCGGATCCAGGAGAACAGGAACCTCGAGCTCAACATCCGGGAGGGCGGCCCGATCGGGCGCGGCTTCGGCCTGCCGATCCACTACGAGCAGGGGACGATCACGGACATCAGCTCGATCGACCCGCTGATCCGGTACGTCCCGCACAACGGCGTCCTCTACATCTTCATGCGCATGGGCCTCTTCGGAGCGATCGCGTTCTGGGCGCTGCTCGGGACCGCGATCATCACCGGCTGCCGCCTCGTGCGGTCGCGGAACCGCGAGGTCGCCGCCTTCGGCGCGCTGCTTGCCTGCGCCCTCGTGGGCTACGCGCTCGAGGGCTACAACGACCAGGGCTTCTTCATGTACCGCATCGCATTCGTGATCGGGACGCTGCTCGGGCTCGGCGAAGCGGCGCGGCGCCTCGATGCTCGCGGCGAGATGGTCGAGACGGCTCCGGCCGTCGTCCTCCCGACGCGTCCGCGCGTGGCGCCCACGCCGCCTCGACCGGCGCCGGCGCCGAGACTCCGTCCTGCTCCGGTCGGCGCACAGGCCGAGCGGTGGGCTTTCGACCGCCTGGCTCAGCGAGCGGCGCTCGTCCTCCTGTCGATCGCGATCGGCTTCTTCGTGTGGCTTGTCTTCGCCGGGGCGAAGAAGGACACGAGCGCCCCGTTCCCGAAGGCCCGCTCCGTTCCGGCTCGGGTCACGCCTCGGGAGCGTCGGCCGACGCCGACGGCGGCCAGCGCGAAGGCGGTGTCGCTCGTGCTCCAGGACGTTCGGACCGACTCGTGGGTCGAGATCCGCCAAGGCTCGGCGACCGGCTCGCTCGTCTACAGCGGCGTGTTGCAGAACGGCGACCGGGTCGCGCTGCACGGGACGCGGCTCTGGGCGCGCTTCGGCGGCGCGGGCGACCTCGAGATCACGGCGAACGGCCGGCGAGTGCCGCTTCAGGGGACCGTCGACACCGTGTTCACCGCCGGAGGTGAGGCGCCGTGAACGCAGAGGCGGGGCGGCGCGTTCCGACCTGGGAGGACGCCGCGAGCAGGCCGGGCCACGCGAGCCGCCGACACAAGGTCTTCCTGATCCGGCTGATCGGCTACCTGACGAACTACTTCATCGCGAACATCCCGAGCTGGAAGCTGCGCCACTTCTGGTACCGCCGCGTGCTCGGGATCGCCCTCGGCCCGAGGGCAGGCGTGCATCTCGGGTGCTACTGGTGGTTCTACGGCCCGGGCCAGGTGCGCAGGACGGGCGTCTCGATCGGCGCCAACTCGCGGATCAACCGCGACTGCATGATCGACGTCAGGGGCGGCGTCACGATCGGCGACAACGTCAGCATCTCGCCGCAGGTCGCGATCTCCACGGCGGCGCACAGCGCCGTCGACCGCGGGTTCCGGGTGGAGATCCGCCCGGTGGCGATCGAGGACAACGTCTGGATCGGGATGCGCGCGACGATCCTCGGCGGCGTCACGCTCGGCCGTGGGTCGGTGGTGGCCGCGGGCGCGGTCGTCACGAAGGACGTGCCCCCGCTGACGATCGTGGCAGGCGTGCCGGCCAAGCCGGTCGGCATGCGCCCGGAAGAGGCCTCCCACTATGTGATCGAGGAGGACCTGCGGCTCTTCGAGTGAGTCAGCGCCGCGGGCCGTGGGTCGTGCCCGCGCGCTTCGCGTAGTACGCCTTGACCCACTTCCCGTAGTCCGTCCGCGGCGTCCCCTTGTAGTCGGAGATCAGCGAGTTGCACGTGTCCCAGGTATCCCACGTCCACGTCTCATAGCCCACGCCGTGCGCCTCGGCCCACGTCAGGAGCCGCGAGATCGTGGCGGAGCCGCACTCGGAGTCGTCGTACGACGGCCCCGTCTCGCCGAAGACGAGCGGGACCTTGCGCGCGACCGGCGCCATCGTCTTCGTCAGGCACGAGCTCGACGAGCACGTGTTCTTGCCGTAGACGTGCGCCTCGGCGACGAGCTGCTTCAGCGGGTCCTTCGGCTTGTGCGAGAGCCAGTGCGTGAGGTTGTTCGCGTAGTCGATCCCCGGGATCACGATCGGGCCCTTGAAGCCGGCCCGCCGCATGACCGTCACGGCCTGCTGCATGCCGGCGGCCTTGTAGCTCACGTTGTCGTTGAAGGGCACGGTGCAGCCGCCCTTGAGCAGGCAGCTCGCCTCGACGACCGGCTCGCCCCACGGCGCGAGTACGACGTTGCGGTCGCTCTTGAACGTCCGTGCGAGGCTCGCCCAGAAGGCGGGAGCATGATCCGCGTCCGGGGCCGCAGGCTGGTAGGTCGCCTTCGTCGAGCCGGGTGCGGCCCACATCAGCGAGAGCTCGGCGTACATGTTGTAGCGGTGCAGCAAGTTCACGTACCTGACGATCGCGCGGCGATAGTTGGCGCCTGCGTACGCGGCCTTGACGCCGTTGATGCCGAGCCAGCACTGCTCGTTCAGCGGGATCCGAACGACGTTCGCGTGCCAGGACGCCATCGCCTTGACCGAGGCAGCGCCGTTCGGGCCGTCGAAGATCCCCCAGCCCTGAACGCACGCGTACTCGGTGCCCGAGCGGTTCACGCCGCGGAAGTGGACGACGCGCCCCTTCGCGTCACGCAGCTTGTTGCCGGACACGTGGAGGCCGCGCCCCGCGGAGGACGCGCCGGACGCGCTCCCGGTCGGGAGCGAGACGATGACCGCGGCCGCAAGCGCGATGGCCGCGAGCCGCAGGACCCCTGCCGTCTGCACGTCACTCAGAATACGCATCGGCGATGAGCGGCCTCGACATTCTCTTCGTGGTCCTGGGCGCCGTGCTCGCGGCGGCCGCGCTCTACCTGCTCGTTCCCGCGGTCGTGGCGCTCTTCCACCGCGAGCGAAGACCGAGCTCGCGCGGCGAGGCCGACGTCGTCGCGCTGATCCCCGCGCACGACGAGGAGGGAACGATCGCGCACTGCGTCCAGGCCTTCGAGGAGCAGACGTATCCACGCGAGCGCTACCGGATCGTGGTCGTCGCTGACAACTGCACGGACGCCACGGCCGCGGTCGCTGCTCGCGCCGGCGCCGAGGTGCTGGTCCGCGACGAGCCGGACGCGCGCGGCAAGGGGCGCGCTCTGCGGTGGGCGATGGATCGGCTGCTCGCGCGTGACGAGCCGCCTGACGCCGTGGTCGTCGTAGACGCGGACACGACTCCCGACCCCGACCTGCTGACGGCGCTTGTCGCCCGCTTCGAGGACGGGGCACAGGCCGTCCAGGGCGAATCCCTGATCGTCGGCGACGGGTCGGCGCAACAGGAGCTCCGCGCGGCGGCGTTTCTGCTCGTGAACCGGGCGAGGCCGACGGGACGGGCGATGCTCGGCCTAGCGCCCGATCTCGCCGGCAACGGCATGCTCTTCGCCCGGGGGCTGCTCGAGGAGCATCCGTGGAGTGCGTTCTCGAGCACGGAGGACCTCGAGTACGGGCTCGAGCTGAGGGCGGCAGGGGTCGATCCCGTTTTCGCGCGCGGCGCGATCGTCCGTTCGCCGGCGGCTCCGCACGGGCGCGCCGCCGAGGCGCAACAGATGCGCTGGGAGGGCGGAAAGCTGCACCTCGCACGCACCCACGTGCCAAGGCTGCTCGCGCGCGGGCACGTGGACGCGGCGATCGAGCTCGCGATTCCGCCCCTCGGCTACCTGGCCGCCGCCGCCGGCGGGCTGACCGTGCTCGGCGCGGCGCTCGCCTGGCTCGACGGCCTCGAGTCGTGGGCGGTCGCCCCCGCCGCGGCCGCGCTCGCGACGATCCCGGTGTATGTCCTCGTCGGCCTGGCCGCCGCGAAGGCGCCCCGCTCCGCCTATGCCGCCCTCGCGCACGCTCCCGGCTTCGTCGTCAGGAAAGCGCTGCGGGCGCACCGGCTCCTGCGCTTCCGGCCGGACAGCTGGATCCGAACGGAACGCCGTTAGGGAACGGGGAACGTCGCGACGTAGTGGTCGCGGACCCAGGTGCCGTACGCGTTCGCGGGCGTGCCGTCGTAGTTGCTGATCAGGGATCCGCACGTGCCCCAGTCGTCCCAGACCCAGGCCTCGTAGTTGACTCCGTGCGCGTCGGCCCAGTTGACCATCGCGGCGGTGTTCGTCGAGCCGCAGCTCGAGTCGTCGTACGTCTCCCCGTACTCGCCGAAGACGACCGGGACGACAGCCGCGACCGGAGCCGTGTTCGTGTTCAGGCAACTCGGCGTGTAGCAGGAGTTGCCCCCGTACACGTGCTGCTCGGCCATCAGCTGGTTGAGCGGGTCGGCAGGCCTGTTCGCGAGCCACTGCTGGATGTTGTTCGCGTAGTCGATCCCCGAGGCGGTGACGACGTTCGTCGCGCCCGTGGCGCGGATCGTGTCCAGCGCGGACTGCATCCCGAAAGCGGCATAGCCGACCGAGCACGAGGAGCCGCCGTTCTTCCAGCAGGCCCAGCCGATGTCGTGGGGCTCGGACTGGAGGCCGAGGATCGTGTTCGGGTCCGTCTTGAAGGCGTTCGCGATCGCGGTCCAGGCCGCCGGCGAATGGTCCTGGTCGAGGATCGGCGGATGGTCGGTCGCCTGCTGCGAGCCCGGCGCCGCCCACATCAGGCTGACCTCGGCGTACAGATTGTGGGCGTGCAGCCGGTTCACGAACCCCACGATCGCGTTCATGTAGCTCGCCCCCGCGTAGTCCGGATCGACACCGTTGATGCCGAGGATGCAGTCCTCGTTGAGGCCGACGTGGACGACGTTGGCGTGCCACGAGGCGATCGCCGCGATCGAGGCGTCGTCGCTCGGCCCGTCGAAGATCCCCCAGCCCTGGATGCACGCGTACTCGGTGCCGGAGCGGTTGACGCCGTGCAGATGCACCTGCTGGTTCGAGCCGTTCAGCAGCCTGTTGCCCGAGACGTGGAGCCCCGAGAATGACGCGGGTGGTGGTGGAGGAGGCGGTCCCGCCGGCGGCGGGGGTTGCGGCGGAGGCGGGCCGACCTGATTCACCGCGGTCACCTTGGCCGTCGGCTTCGAGCGCGCCCAGCCCCGGCCCCTTCGGTTGACCGCGATCACCACGACGCGCATCCGACGACCGACGTCCCGTGCCCGCAGCCTGAACTTCGCACGCTTCGCCCCGGACACGTTGCGG
>DATBGG010000013.1:0-2747 GCA_036558065.1 Gaiellaceae bacterium
CTCGACGGCGCGCTGGATCGTCGGCGTGGAGGTGACGTACTCCGTCGCCGGCCAGACGACCAGATTCTCGAGGCGGGCGTAGATCTCGCCGGTCATCGGGTCGAAGTGGGAGATCGACTCGACCTCGTCGCCGAAGAACGAAACCCGGTACGCCGTCTCGGAGTTCGCGGGCTGCACCTCGACGACGTCGCCCTTGACGCGGAAGCGGCCGCGCGCGAGCACGGTGTCGTTCCGCGCGTACTGGCTCTCGATCAGCATCCGCAGCACCTCGTCGCGGTCGATCGTCTCGCCGACGTTGAGGATCAGCACCCGGCCCCGCCACTCCTCGGGCGAGCCGAGGCCGTAGATGCACGAGACGGAGGCGACGACGACGACGTCGCGGCGCGTGAACAGCGCGGAGGTCGCCGCCAGCCGGAGCCGCGAGATGTCGTCGTTCCGGGACGAGTCCTTCTCGATGTAGAGGTCGGCCTGGGGCACGTAAGCCTCGGGCTGGTAGTAGTCGTAGTAGGAGACGAAGTACTCGACCGCGTTGTCCGGGAAGAACTCCCGGAACTCGTTGCAGAGCTGCGCGGCGAGCGTCTTGTTGTGGGCGATCACGAGCGCGGGGCGTTGCGTCTGCTCGATGATCCAGGCCATCGTCGCCGTCTTGCCGGTGCCGGTGGCGCCGAGCATGGTCTGGAAGCGCTCTCCGGCCTGGATGCCCTCGGAGAGCTCGGCGATCGCATTCGGCTGATCGCCGGTCGGCTGGTACGCGTCGGATGTCTTAAGTGCGGGCATCGAGGGAAGGCTAGCCTCGATGGCAGTCCAAACGGAACGCCCGCCTTACGGCGCGTACGCGGCGATCATGGCCGTTTTCGTCGGCGGCCTGGGCACCGCCGGGGCGGTCGCCCGCGCGCTGCGCAGAGATCCTCAGTGCCACACCGCGCTCGACTTCCTCGTGTTGAGCGCGGCCTCGTTCAAGGCGGCTCGCACGCTCTCGCACGACGAGGTGACGAGCTTCATCCGCGACCCCTTCGTGCGCGGCCATGCGCACACGGGCGAGGACGAGGAGCCCGTCGAGGGCGGCATGGAGCAGGCGATCGGCGAGCTCGTGACGTGCTCGCGCTGCGCGGGAACCTGGATTGCAGCAGGTCTGGCGGCGACGCAGATCCTCGCCCCGAGGTTCGGCCGCCTCCTCACGTGGTCGCTCGGCGCGGCGGCGATGAACGACTTCCTGCAGGCCGGTTTCGCTGCGCTCACCGAGAAGGCGAACCAATTGGAGCAGGAGAGCTAGCCGGAAGCTTGCGCGCACGGAGGGACGCCGCGGAGACGCCGAGCATGCAGAACGTCTGCACGGCCGCGAAGCCGATGAGGACCGGCTGCGCCCCGAACGTGGCGAGAACGGGGCCTGCGAGGACGAGCCCGAGCGGTGTGCCGATTCCCCAGATCGCGCTCGAGGCGGACATGGCCTTCGCACGGATCGCCGTCGGCATGCGAAGCGTGTAGATGGAGTGGATCGACGGGTTGCAGATCCCGTTTCCGATGCCGCTCACGAGCACGGCGCCGAACATCGCCCGCGCGTCGAGATGCAGTGTCAGTAGCCAGAGCGGAGCAGCCTGGAGCGGGACGGACATGGCGATCAGCCGCAGACCGTCCATCCGCTGCGCGAGGTAGCGGAACGAGAGGAAGTTTCCGATGAGCGCGCCCGCCCCGAAGGCTGCGAACAACGCGCCGGCAATCTTCGCGTCCGCGCCGAAGCGCTCGACCGTCAACACCGGCACCGCGAGGAAGAACGCCTGCCAGGCGGCGTCGCCGGCGACGAACAGCGGGATCCAAACGCGAAGCAGTGGCTCTCGCACGAGGAACCGCAGGCCGGCGAGGACGCCCCCGGCCCCGGCCTCCTCTCCGGTGGGCCTGGGCGCAGGCTTCGGCACGAAGAGCGCGACGAGCGCGAACGAGACGAGGTAGGTCGCGCCGTCGATCAGGAGCACGTTCGCCGCGCCGATCACGCCGATGAGGACGCCGGCGAACGGCGGACCCAACAAGAGCGTCGTGCGCATCGCCCCCTGGAACAGCGCGTTCGCCTGGCTGATCGTCTGTTCGTCCTCCCCGAGCAGCTCCGGCACGAGCACCTTCTGGGCGGTGAAGTACGGCGACGCGAGAGCGCCGAGGAGGAACGCCAGGACGACGAGCGCCGTGAGCGACAGGTGGCCCGTCCAATGGAGCACGGGCACGAGCAGCATCAGCGGCGCACGGACGAGATCCGTGATCAGCATCGAGCTTCGGGCGCCGAACCGCTGGACGAAGCTTCCGGCCGGAAGCCCCGCGGCGGCGAGCCCGATCAGCTCGGCGAAGATCACGACGGTCATCCGACCCGCGGAACCAGTCGTCGTGAGCACGAACCAGGGCAGCGCGAGCCAGGTCATCTGCGCGCCCGTGGTCGAGATCACCTCGGCGAAGAGCAGCGCTCGAAGCGGCCGGTGCCGAAGAATCTCGGAACGGCTCAAGCGATGTCCTCCTCGCGCATCCCGGGCATGGGAGACGCGATCAGGAAGAGGGAGCCGAGCAGGCAGCCCACGACCGCGATCCAGAGGGTGGGCCGCAGCCCGACCGCCGCACCGAGCACCCCGCCCAGCAGCGCCCCGAACGGCCTCGTCCCGTAGTTGAAGAACCGCGTGACTCCCACGACGCGGCTACGGACGGCCTGCGGGATGATCATCACCATCAGGCTGTTCTGGTTGACGTCGAAGACCATCACTCCGACGCTG
>DATBGG010000014.1:0-13966 GCA_036558065.1 Gaiellaceae bacterium
CTCCGGCTCGAGGAACCGCTCGACGTGGACCGTTCCCGGCCTGCAGACGCGGGAGAGGTCGTTCCGGCCGAGGTCGACGAGCATCACGTGCTCCGCGCGGTCCTTCTCCGAGGCGAGCAGCTTCTCGACGTCGCCGGGCCCGCGAGGAATCGTGCCCGCGATCGGGTTCACGCTGGCCCGTCCGTCCTCGACCTTGACGAGCGTCTCCGGCGACGAGCCGACGAGCGCCAGCCCGTCCAGCTCGAGCAGGAACAGATACGGAGAGGGATTGACCCGCCGCAGCGAGCGGTAGAGGTCGACCGCCGAGGCGCGAGTCGCCCGCTCGGCCCGCTGCGAGAGGACGATCTGGAACGCGTCGCCTTCGCGGATGTACTGCTTCGCGCGCTCGACTCCGCGCACGTACTCGAAGCGGCCGGGGAAGCGGCGCGTCCGGCCGCTGTGCCCGTTGCGCCCGGCTTCGAGGCGGCTGAGCGGACCTTCGAGCCGCTCAGCGACCTCGACCGGATCGCCGCGCAGGATCTCGGCCATCCCCAGCACGTGGTCGAACTTGACGAGCGTGTCCGCGAGCACGAACCGGCTCTCCGGGAGCTCGGGCCCGATGTCCGGGAGCGGGACGGTCGGTTCCAGTCGGGCCACGTGGTCGTAGCCGAGGAAGCCGACGACAGGCTCGTCCAGTGCCTCGGCCTCCTCGAAGCCGACGATCCGCGACCCGTGGCCGACGAACGAGTGGCGACCGAGCCGCCCGTGCTCGACGGACTCGAGCAGGAACGCCGCTCCCTCCTCCGGGCGCAGCCTGAGGTACGCCCCGAGGGGAGTGACGAGATCGGTGGGTATGACGGTGGTTGCGTTCATGTCCGGAAAACAAAAAGACCCCCGGTGTTGGGAGTCTTCGAGCGGTACGGGCGTGTCGGCCTAGATCAGTTCAGGCGACGCTCCCGCCCCGCTCGTGGCGCCAGGTCCATGCCCAGAGAGTGGTCAGGAGAGTCATCTCTAGTTCCAGGGTAGGCCCGCGCGCGGGCGGCGTCAAGCGGTCGGGGATGAGCTCTCGCGTGTCAGTCGAGGCGGGAGCGCCGGAGCTCGCTGTTGGCGCGACGGATCTGACGCGCGGTCGGCCTGGCCTGGCCGAAGAACAGCATCACGGTCACCTCGCGGCGGCCGACGAGTGTCGAGCCCTGGAAGACGCTGATGCGGCCCGGCAAGCCCTCGAATCCGGCATGCACGTCACGGCGCCGGACCCGAGGTGGCCACGCAAACGTGCGACGGCCCCAGATCGGGTGCTCGATTGCGATCGTGACCTGGATCGCGATTCCACGACGACCCATCGTCGCGGCCGTTTCTTGCGGCAGGCACTCGACACAATCCCTCCAGCGTGAAGTCGAGGCTGCGCTCGTGACCTGACGGCACCGAGACGCGGGGACACCGGGACAGGCATGGGCCGTGCCGACGACTGTGTGCCACCCGGCTGCGGGAGCGAACCGCACGGGCACCAAGCGCTCGTTCGATTCTGCAGCCGAGGCTGTCGACACCGGCAGGAGCACGATCGCGCCGATCAGGATCAGCGGTCGCATGCCAGAAGTACGGCGGCAGCGACCTCGGGGGTCCAGAGCCTCGCTAGCTCTCCGAAACCTCGCGCTTCGTGAGCGCGAAGATCTGCTCGTAGAAGGCGCGCAGGCCGTCGGCGGTGAGCGGGCCGCGGTTGGCACGCGTCAAATCCCGGAGGATCCACTCCTCGCGCTCCGGGTCGACGAAGTCGATGCCGTGCGACTCCTTGTAGGCCTTCAGCTTGGCCACGAGCCGCAGGCGTGCGTTCAGCGCTTCGACGAGCGCGCGGTCGTTGTCCGAGATCTGGTCGCGGAACTGCTGGATGACTGGGTCGGTCTCGCCTGGCACGGCCGACCTACACTAGCGGCGCTATGGCCACGAACGGCTCACCCGAGCTGTTGATCGTCATGGGACCGGAGGCGACGCCGGACCAGACGGATCACGTCGTCGCGCGGCTGGAGGAAGCCGGGGTCGATGCGCGAGTGTCCCGCGGGCGCGAGGCGACCGTGATCGGGGCGATCGGCGACCGCGAGCTGCTGGCGACGCTGCCCGTCGAGGGGTATCCCGGCGTGGAGCAGGTCGTCCCGATCGTCAAGCCGTACCGGCTGGTCGCGAGGGAGCTCGCGGCCGACCCGACGGTGATCGAGGTCGACGGGCGGCGGGTGGGGGACACGTACTTCGGCCTGATCGCCGGGCCGTGCAGCGTCGAGACGCGCGAGCAGACGCTCGAGACGGCTCGAACCGTGGCCGCCGCCGGCGCGACGATGCTCCGCGGCGGCGCGTTCAAGCCGCGCACCTCGCCCTACACGTTCCAGGGCCTCGGGCTCGAGGCGCTCGAGCTGCTGAAGGAGGCCAAGGCCGAGACGGGCTTGCCGATCGTGACCGAGCTGATGGACCCGCGGCACGTGGACGAGGTCGTCGACGCCGCGGACGTGATCCAGATCGGAGCGCGGAACAGCCAGAACTTCCTGCTCCTGTCGGAGGTCGGCCGGGCCGAGAAGCCGGTCCTCCTCAAGCGCGGGCTCTCAACCTCGGTCGAGGAGCTTCTGATGGCCGCGGAGTACGTGGCCAAAGAGGGCAACGACCGGATCATCCTCTGCGAGCGCGGGATCAAGACCTTCGAGACGGCGACCCGCTTCACGCTCGACCTCGGCGCGGTCGCGGTGCTGAAGAACGAGACGCACCTGCCCGTGATCGTCGATCCCTCGCACGCCGCCGGCCGGCGCGATCTCGTTCTGCCGCTCGCGCGGGCAGCAGCCGCGGTGGGCGCGGACGGGATCATCGTCGAGACCCATCCGCAGCCCGAGCAGGCGCTCTCCGACGCGGCGCAGCAGATCCCGACGAGCGAGTTCGCCCAGTTCGCCGCCGACGTGGCCGCGGTCGTCGCCCTGATGGGCAAAGAGATCGGCTAGGCGTGCGCGTCGCCCTTGTCGGGACGGGGCTGATCGGAGCCTCGGTCGGGCTGGCCGCGAAGAAGGCGGGTGCCGAGGTGGTCGGGTTCGATCCGGATCCCGACGCGCTGCAGGGCGCGGTCGACAAGGGCGCGGTCGACGAGACCGCCGCGTCGCGGGAGGACGCCGTGCGCGAGGTCGAGCTCGCGGTCGTCGCCGCTCCGGTGGCGCAACTCGCCCGCGAAGTCGCCGCAGTGCTCGAGGCGAGCAGCGACGAGTGCACGGTCACCGACGTCGGCTCGACGAAGGCGGCCGTCTGCCGCGAGGCGCAGGGCTCGGCCCGGTTCGTCGGCGGCCATCCGGTCTGCGGTTCCGAGGCGCGCGGCCCCGAGCACGCAAGCGGCGAGCTGTTCCAGGGCGCGAGTTGGTTCCTGACGCCACTCCCCGAGACCGACGCACAGCGCTACCGGCTCGTCCACACCTTCGTCTCCGACCTCGGCGCGACGCCGGTCGCCGTCGATCCGGAGGCGCACGACCGCATCGTCGCGCTCACGAGCCACCTGCCGCACGCGCTCGCGAACCTACTCGTCAACCAGGCCGGCGCGACGCGGGTCGAGGGGCACGACCCGCTCCTCTCCGCGGGCGGTTCCCTACGGGACATGACGCGCGTGGCCGGCGCAAACCCGCGGATCTGGGTCGACATCTTCCTCGACAACGCGGAGCCGCTCCGGGAATCGCTCGGCGAGCACCGGCGGCGGATCGAGAAGCTCGAGGAGGCGCTCGCCGCCGGCGACGCGGGCTTCGTCGCGCGCTGGATCGGCGAGGCCTCGGGCAACCGCCGGCGCATGCTCGAGGTCGCGTACCCGGACCCGGGAGCGCTGCACCGGCTTCGTGTCCACGTTCCCGACCGCGCCGGAGTCCTCGCGGCGATCACTCAGGGGCTCGGCGCGGAGCGGATCAATATCGAGGACTTCGAGCTCCAGCACCTCTCGCCCGACCGCGGCGGCGTGCTGCTGCTCCTGATCAGCGGCGAGCGCGAGGCGAACCGTGCCGCCGAGCTCCTGGAGCAGCAGGGCTACGGCGTCGTCGTCTCGCCGGTCCTCGACGAATGACGTTCGAGCCGGCGTCGTCGATCGACGGCGCGATTGCGGTGCCGGGCGTGAAGGGGATCTCCCAGCGGGCCGTGCTGCTCGGCGCGATCGCGGACGGCGAGAGCCGGATCGAGGGCTTCGGGCGCGCGGCGGACACCGAGACGGCGATCTCGATCGTGCGCCAGCTCGGGGCCGAGGTGGACGAGGACGGGCGGGAGACGCTCCGGGTGCGAGGAGTCGGCCTGCGCGGGCTCCGCGCGCCCGCCGAGCCGCTCGACTTCGGCAACGCGGGGACGGTCCTCCGGCTCTCCGCTGGGATCCTCGCCGGCCAGACAGGGCGCTTCGAGCTCGTCGGAGACGAGTCCCTGTCTGGACGGCCGCAGGAGCGGATCGCCGAGCCCCTGCGGCAGATGGGAGCGAGCGTCGAGACGACGGACGGCCACGCCCCGGTCGTGATCGAGGGCGGATCGCTGACGCCGATCCGCTACGAACTGCCCGTCGCGAGCGCGCAGGTGAAGTCGGCGGTGCTGCTGGCCGGCCTGCTCGCCGAAGGAGGGCCGACCCGCGTCGTCGAGCCGAATCCGTCGCGTGACCACACGGAGCGGCTGCTCCGGGAGCTCGGCGTCTCGGTCACGCGGCGCGGCCACGAGATCACGGTCACGCCAGTCGACCGCCTGCCGCCGCTCGCGCTCGAGATCCCCGGAGACTTCTCGTCGGCGGCGCCGTTCATCGTCGCGGCGACGCTACTCAGCGGCTCCGAGCTGATCGTCCAGGGCGTGAACGTGAACACGACCCGCACCGGCTTCCTCGACGTCCTCGAGCGGATGGGCGCGAACATCGCCGTCTTCAACCGGCGCTCGGTCGGCGGCGAGCCGGTGGCCGATCTCGAGGTGCGCTCCGCCCAGCTCGTCGCGACGCGGATCGGCCCCGAGGAGGTGCCGCGCCTGATCGACGAGCTCCCGCTCGTGGCGCTCGCGGCCGCGATGGCGCGGGGCGAGACCGTCGTCACCGGAGCGGCGGAGCTGCGCGTCAAGGAAACGGACCGGATCGAAACAGTGACAACTTCGCTGAAAGCCCTTGGCGTGCGCATCACGGCCGGCGATGATGGCTTCAGGGTGAGAGGGGTCCCTACCCGCCCTAAGGGCGGGGGCATGGCTTCGTTCGGCGACCACCGGCTCGCGATGCTCGGCGCAGTCGCCGGGCTCGTCTCCCGCGAGGGCGTGCGCCTCGAGGGAGCCGATGCGGTCGCTATAAGCTTCCCCGGATTCTTCGAGCTTCTCGAGTCGGTCACACAGAGATGATCGTCGCCATCGATGGGCCCGCAGGGGCAGGCAAGAGCACGGTCGCAAGCCGCCTCGCGGAGCGCCTCGGCTTCCGCTACCTCGACACCGGTGCGATGTACCGCGCACTGACCTGGCTCGCGATGCAGGAGGGGATCGACCTCTCGAGCGGCGACAAGCTCGGCGCGCTGGCGCGGCAGCATCGAGTCGAGCTCGACGAGTCAGGACGCGTCTCGATCGCCGGGGCCGACGTCACCTCCGCGATCCGCCAGTCCCGGATCGACCGCATGGTTCCGGTCGTCGCGCGCCATCCCGAGGTGCGCGAGGTGATGCGGGACCGGCAGCGTGAGCTCGCCGACCTAGGGAACGCCGTGATCGAGGGGCGAGACATCGGCACGGTCGTCTGCCCGGACGCGGATGTGAAGGTCTACCTCGTGGCCGACCGCCAGGTGCGGGAGCAGCGGCGCCAGGCCGAGCGGCCCGACATCGGCGCCGACGCGCTCGCCACCGACCTGCGCGCGCGCGACGACAGCGACCGCGTCCGCATGCAGCCGGCCGAGGACGCCGAGGTGATCGACACGAGCGAGCTCGAGGTCGACGGCGTGGTCGACCGCATCGAGACCCTCGTCCGCTCTCGTCTACCGGCATGAACAGAGTCGACGCCGTCTGGGCCGTCGGCCGGGTGACGATCCAGCCGCTGACGAAGCTCCTCGCCCCGCTGCGCAACTACGGCGCCGAGCGCATCCCGCTCGAGGGAGGTGTCGTGCTCGCCATGAACCACTTCTCGTGGCTCGATCCTCCGGCGTTCGGCACGTGCTGTCCGCGCACGATCCATTTCCTGGCCAAGAGCGAGATCCACAGTCACTTCGGCCTCGGCCAGCTGATCCGGGCGTTCGGTACCCGCTCGGTGCGCCGCGGCGAGTCCGACCGCGAGGCCGTGCGCGCGATGCGCGAGATCGTTCGCGAGGGGCACGCGCTCGGCCTCTTCGTCGAAGGCACCCGGCAGAAGACGAACGTTCCCGGCGAGGCGATGCCCGGAGCCGGGATGGTCGCCCTCCAGGAGAGTGTCCGCGTCGTGCCCGCCGCGATCTACGGGAGCTTCGAGTGGCGACCCTGGAACCACCATCCCGTTTCGATCGTGTGGGGTGAGCCGATGACGTTCGAGGACATCCCGCGCTCGGGCCGTGGGTACCGCGAGGCTTCGATGCTGATCCAGGAAGAGATCCACCGTCTCTGGCGCTGGCTGGGCGAGATCCACGAGCAGGGTCGCCCGAAGACCGTCACCTTGCCGTGAGCACCGATGAGCTTCTGGGCACGGTCGCGGTCGTCGGCTTTCCCAACGTCGGCAAGTCGACGCTCGTCAACCGGCTGACCGGCTCGCGCCAGGCGGTCGTCCACGAGACGCCCGGGGTCACGCGCGACCGCAAGGAGGTCGTCTGCGAGTGGGCGGGTCGGCGCTTCCTGCTCGTGGACACGGGCGGCGTCGACATCGCGGACCCCTCGCCCCTCACACAGCAGGTCGCCGAGCAGGCGCGCCGCGCGATCGCCGAGGCCGACCTCGTCCTCTTCGTGGTCGACACCAGAGCGGGGATCACACCCGGAGACGAGGAGCTGGCCGCGATCTTGCGCCGCTCGCGCAAGCCGATCTTCCTGATCGCGAACAAGATCGACGAGCCCGGCACCGAGGCGGAAGCGTTCGAGTTCCACCGGCTCGGCCTCGGCGACCCGATCCCGATCTCGGCCGTCCACGGCCACGGCACGGGAGACCTCCTGGACGCGATCGTCGCGCGGCTTCCCGGCAGCGGCCCGGCCGAGGCGGGGGAGGATGCGATCCGCGTCGCGATCCTCGGCCGCCCCAACGTCGGCAAGTCGAGCCTGCTCAACGCGCTGATCGGCGAAGAGCGAGTGATCGTCTCCGAGCAGCCCGGCACGACGCGCGACTCGATCGACACGGTCCTCACACGCGGAGCCCGCACGTTCGTCCTCGTCGACACCGCGGGCATCCGACGCAAGCGCAAGCAGCGCCAGGGCATCGAGTACTACTCGGAGCTGCGGGCTCTGCAGGCCGCCGAGCGGGCAGACATCGCGCTCGTCCTCGTCGACTCCAGCGAAGGCGTGGTCGAGCAGGACAAGTCGATCGCGGACCTCGCCCGCAAGTCGATGACCTCGACGCTCGTCGTCCTCTCCAAGTGGGACATCGCGGAGGTGGGGATCGAGGACGTCCGGGAGCGCCTCGAGCCGAGCCTGCGCCAGCGGCCGCCGATCGTCGCCGCGTCGGCCAAGACGAAGCGAGGAGTGGGCAAGATCCTCGACCGGGTCGAGGAGCTGTACGGCAAGTACACGTCGCGGATCCCGACCGGCGAGCTGAACCGCTTCCTGGGCGAGCTGCGGGAGGTCCGGCAGCCGCCGTCGCGAAACGGAAAGCGGCTCAACCTCCTGTACGGAACCCAGACGACCGTGCGCCCGCCCCGCTTCCGCTTCTTCGTCAACGATCCGAGCCTGATCACGCGCGACTATGGCTACTGGGTCGAGAACCAGCTCCGTGAGCGGTTCGAGCTGGAGGGCATTCCTGTGGCCATCGACTTCGTCAGGCGCTCGTGAACGTCGTCGTCGTCGGCGCCGGCGCATGGGGAACCGCGTTCGCGCGCGTCCTCGCCGAGCACGGGCACGACGTGACGCTCGCAGCCCGCGATGCGGAGCAGGCGCGGGCGATCGACGAGACGAAGCGCAACCCGCGCTATCTCCCGGACGTCGAGCTGAGCGGCGTGCACGGAGTCGCGCTCGAGAATGCGGCCTTCGATACGACCGACCTCGTCGTGATCGCCGTCCCCAGCCGGGCGTTCGGGGAGGTGGTTGCCGGCCTCCCTCCGGACGGCCCCGTGCTGAGCCTCACCAAAGGGCTGGACCCGGCCAGCGGCAAGCGGCTCTCGACGCTCTTCGACGACCGCCCCGTAGCGGTGCTCTCGGGCCCGAACTTCGCCGAGGAGATCGGGCACGGCCTGCCCGCGGCCGCGGTCATCGCCAGCGAGGACCTCGAGCTCGCCGAGCGGCTCCAGCACGAGCTCAACTCGCTCATCTTCCGCGTCTACGTGAACCAGGATCTCGTCGGGCTGGAGATCGCGGCCGCCTCGAAGAACGTGATCGCGCTCGCGGCCGGAGGCGTGGACGGGCTCGAGCTGGGCGACAACGCGAAGACGGCGATCGTCACGCGCGGCCTGGCCGAGATGGCGCGCCTCGGCGAGGCCTGCGGCGGGCGCAACGAGACCTTCGCCGGCCTCGCAGGCATGGGCGACCTGATCGCGACCAGCTGGTCGCACCTCGGCCGCAATCGTCACGCGGGCGAGCTGATCGCGCGCGGCGCATCGCCCGACGAAGCCGCGGCCCAGATCGGAACCGTCGAAGGCCTGACGACGGCGCCGGTCCTCCGCGACCTCTCGCGCCGAGTCGGCGTGGAGATGCCGATCACCAACTCGGTCTGCGACATCCTCGAGGGCAAGAGCCTCGACGACCTGATCGCGGGGCTCATGGGAAGACGCCCGACGGCCGAATAGAATGGCCATGGTGCGCTTCGTCCGTGTTGCGGCTCTTCTGGCGTTGGCATTCGCCTTCGTCGGCTGCGGCGCGAAGAACGAGGCCTCTTCGTCCATGCCCGCAGGCGCGGACTTCGCGCCGGCAAGCTCGGTCGTCTACGTCACGGGCGTCACCGACCCGAGCTCGAGCCAGTGGCAGAAGGCCCAGGCGCTGCTCGGTCGTTTCCCGGGCAGTGACAAGCTGCTCGCCGACGCGCGCAAGGACCTGGCGAAGGACGGCCTGAGCTGGGAGCAGGACGTGAAGCCGGCCCTCGGCGAGGAGATCGACCTCGTCCTTCTCTCTTACGAGGACGCAGATCACAGCTACGTCTTCTTCACCAAGCCCAAGAACGAGGCGAAGTTCGACAAGCTCCTCGAGTCAGGCGGTCCGGAGGATCGCCAAGTGCACACGAAGATCGACGGCTGGACGGTCTTCGCCGACAACCAGAAGTCGCTCGACAACTTCGCGGCCGCGCACGCCGCGGGCGGCTCGCTTTCCGGCGAAGACGCGTTCGAGGACGCGATGAGAGGGCTCCCCGAGGACTCGGCGCTTCGCGGGTACGTCGCCGGCAAGCCAATCAACGACCTGATCCGGAAGGAAGCCGCCAAGGACCCGGATACGCAAGCCTTCAAGAGCTTCTCCGACAGCTTCGGCGAGCTCAAGTACATCTCGTTCTCCAGCTCGGCCGAGGACGAGGGCGTCGCCTTCCGGGCCGGGTACTCGTCGACGAAGAGCACCGAGGCAGGGAGTTACGACGCCGAGCTGGACGGCACGCTGCCGTCCGGCGCGCTCGCGTACATCTCCTTCGGCGACCTCGAGCAGTACTTCGATCGGACGCTGAGCACCGTCGGCAAGGAGTCGCCGGAATTCGACAAGCAACTCGAGCAGTTCCAGAAGGCGCTCGGCTTCGACCTGAAGGACGATCTGCTCCCGCTCTTCTCGAAGGAGGGCGCGATCGCGGTCTACAACGGCGGCGACGAAGCGATCCCGAGCGTCCTGTTCGCGCTGCGTGTCGACGACGAGGACAAAGCGATGAAGCTGATCGACCGCCTGGCGGCCTTCGCAGGGCTCGCGGACATCGACGTCCGGCCGCTGTCCCTGCAGGGCGCGACCGGCAAGACGTTCTCGTACCCGGAGGAGAGCCTCACGATCTATGCGGTCGTCGGCGACGGCAAGGTCTTCGTCTCGAACAGCCGCGCCAGGATCGAGGACGCGCTGGGCGACGGCTCGAAGCTCTCCGACGACGCCGTGTACAAGGAGGCCCTCGAGGCCTCCTCCGCTCCGGACGAGACCTCCGGCTTCGTCTACGCGAACCTCAAGCTGACCCTCCCCCTGCTCTTCGGGAGCGTGCACTCGTTCACAACCGGCTCCGTCCCGCCTGACGTGCGCGGATACATCGCGCCGCTGCGGTCCGCGGTCCTGTACACGAAGCAAGACGGCGGCCAGACGACGGTCTCCGGCTTCGTGACGATCAAGTAGCGTTCTCGCGGCAATGGCCGCGCGCGACTTCCTCTTCACCTCGGAGTCCGTCACCGAGGGGCATCCCGACAAGATCGCCGATCAGGTCTCGGACACGGTGCTCGACGCCGTCCTGCAGGACGACGTCAACGGGCGCGTCGCCTGCGAGACGCTGATCACGACCGGCCTCGTCGTCGTCGCGGGCGAGATCTCGACCGAGACGTACGTCGACGTCGCGCACCTCGTCCGCAAGAAGATCTCCGAGATCGGCTACACGCACTCGGAGTGGGGCTTCGACGCCACGACGTGCGGGGTCGTGGTCGCGATCGACGAGCAGTCGCCGGACATCGCGCAGGGCGTCGACTCCTCGTACGAGGTGCAGCACGACCCGGGCGACGACGACCCGCTGGACAAGCTCGGCGCGGGCGACCAGGGAATGATGTTCGGGTACGCGACGAACGAGACGAAGGAGCTGATGCCCCTTCCGATCATGCTCGCGCACAAGATCACGAAGCGGCTCGCCGAGGTGCGGAAGGCAGGCGACCTCCCGTACCTGCGCCCGGACGGCAAGGCCCAGGTCACGGTGCGCTACGAGGTCGACGAGCAGGGGATCCAGAAGCCGGTCGAGATCGAGCGCATCCTCGTCTCGACGCAGCACTCGGACGGGATCTCGTCCGAGGACCTGATCAAGCCGGACATCGTCGAACGCGTCCTGCGCCCGATCCTGCCGTCGGAGCTGTACGACGCGAAGCGGCTCGAGGAGCGCGACTTCGTCTACGTGAACCCGACCGGGAAGTTCGTGCTCGGCGGGCCGATGGGCGACACGGGGCTCACGGGGAGGAAGATCATCGTCGACACGTACGGCGGCGCGGCCCGCCACGGCGGCGGCGCCTTCTCGGGCAAGGACCCCACGAAGGTCGACCGCTCTGCCGCCTACGCAGCCCGCTACGTCGCGAAGAACCTGGTCGCTGCCGGGCTCGCCGATCGCTGCGAGGTGAACGTCGCCTACGCGATCGGCGTCGCGCACCCCGTCTCGGTCGCCGTCCGCACGTTCGGCACCGAGAAGATCGCCGTCGACCGCATCGAGGCGCTTGTCACGGAGAACTTCGACCTGCGGCCGGGCGCGATCATCCGCGACCTCGATCTCCAGCGGCCGATCTACTCGAAGACGGCCGCCTACGGGCACTTCGGGCGCGACGACCACGACTTCACGTGGGAGCGCACCGACAAGGCCGACGCGCTGCGCGCCGCGGCCGGGCTCGCGGAGACCGCACGTGTTTGACGACACCCAATAATCGGGTATCATTACCCGTATATTGGGTAGACCAAGGCGCTCAGCTCTGCCTCCCTGGTCGGAGCCGCAGGCTCGAATACTCGCCGCCATCTTCCTCGCCGACGAGGGGATACACGTGAGGCGGATCGCGGATCTTGCCGGCGTCTCCTACTCCGCGGTTCAGCGAGAGGTCGATCGCTTCGAGAAGAGCGGACTTCTTCGTTCGTCTCGCTTTCAGACATCACGGATCGTGCGTCCGAACGAATCGAGCATCTATTTCCCGGAGTTGCGCGGCTTGCTCTTGAAGGCGTACGGGCCACGAACCGAGCTTGTCGATCTCGCGGAGGGCCTCGCCGGTGTCGATACGGCCTTCATCTTCGGGTCCTGGGCGGCGTTGTACGGAGGAGAATGGGTTGACGAGCCGGGCGACGTGGACGTTCTGCTTGTCGGCGAGCCGGCTCCGCGTGCCGTCGAAGATTTCGAAGCCGCGGCTGAGGATCGCCTCGGCCGCCCAGTGCAGGCGACGGTGGTGAGCCCCGCCGCTTGGGAGCATCCGCTGACGGCGTTTGTCCGGACGGTCAAGAGTCGTCCTCACGTGCAGATCGGGGTCGGGCCTGACGCTTGAGGATCTCCTGTCGGCGGGCGCGATCCAGCAGGTGGAAGCCGACCCAGATGCCGAGGCGGTCCGCCTTGAGGAAGCTGACCGCCACCTTGCATCGGCGCAGACGATCGCCGCGAGCGATCCCAACGGCGCGTACCAGCTGGCGTACGACGCAGCGCGGAAGGCCGTGACCGCACACATGGCCTCGGCGGGTTTTCGTGTGCGCGCGACGATCGGGGCTCATGCCGTGACTGCGTCGTACGCGAGCGAAGCGATCTCCAAAGAGCTCGGTAGTCGGCTCGATCGAATGCGACGGCGGCGGAACCGGTCCGAGTACGGTATGGCGCACTTCGAAGTGGCTGAGGTCGACGCCGCCATAGAGACTGCGCGGGCGCTCATAGCTGCAGCTGGGGACAACGCTTCGTAGCCGCCTAGTAGCTCTGTTGATGTCGGGTTAAGCGCGACTAACTTCGACATCCGCGCCGACCGGGTGCGCGTATCTCCCTGTGCACGAGCCGCGAGACCCCCTCGGAGGCTCGGCACCACTCTCAAGGAGGGCACCATGCGCAATGCGAAGCTGATCGTCCCTGCGCTCGTAGTCGTCGGCGCCGCGCTCCTCATCGGCGTCTTCACGGCCGTCTCGATGGGCGGCAACCACAACAAGGCCGTCGTCAAGACCGCGAAGGTCGGGGGACGGACGCTGCTCGTCAACCGGAGCGGCATGACGCTCTACCACCTGAGCGTCGAGCGGAAAGGGCACTTCATCTGCTCCGACAAGGCGTGCCTCTCGCTCTGGAAGCCGCTCGTCGTCAAACGCGGCACGACTCCGACCGGCGCCAAGTCGCTCGGGACCGTCAAGCGCCCCGACGGCCGGCTGCAGGTCGCGTACAAGGGCGGCCCGCTGTACACGTTCGTCGAGGACCGCAAGCCCGGCGACACGAAGGGCAACGGCTTCAAGGACGTCGGCACCTGGCACGTCGTCGCGGTGGCGGGCAAGCCCGCGAGCACACCGACGAGCTCCGGCGGAAGCTCCGGGGGCTACGGCTACTAGCCCTGCTTCACGAAGAGGCCGGCGGCGGCCTTTTCACCGATCGCCTGATCCTCCCCGTCACGGCGAACGGTGAACTGGCCCGCCGCCGGCTGTGCGTCTCGGAGCTCGATCTTCGTCCCGGGCGTGAAGCCCTCGTCGTAGAACCAGTGCAGGAGGTCGCCGTCGTGCTCGGCGAGTCGCACGATCGTCGCCTTCGCCGGCGCCTCGAGCGCGGCGAGCGGCGCCAGCTCCGCGTTCTCGGCCTGCTCGAATGCGGGGTCGACGGGCCAGCCGTGCGGACAGCGATCCGGGTTGCCGAGTTTCTTCTCCATCCGCTCGACCATGTCGTCGGAGAACGTCTCGCCGATGTCGTCCGCGTACACGTGCGCCTCCGCTGCGGTGTAGCCCATGAAGTCCGTGAGCAGCCGCTCCACGATCCGGTGCTTGCGGACGACCTTCTCCGCCCGCTTCCGGCCCGCGGCGGTGAGGAGCGCTTCCTTGTGCTCGCCTCTGCGGATCAGGCCCTCTTTCTCGAGGCGCTTCAGCATCTCCCCGGCCGACGCGCGAGAGACGCCGAGCATCTCCGCGACGCGTGAGGCGAGCGTGGGGGCGGAGCCGGTCGACTGCGGGCTGTACTCGCCGATCGGGAAGGCGAGGAAGTAGATCGTCTCCAGGTACTCGTCGATCGAGTGGCGCTCGGCCATGCCGACCTGAATATAGTGGCCGCCGC
>DATBGG010000015.1:0-10031 GCA_036558065.1 Gaiellaceae bacterium
CGCGGCCCCGACGTCGAGGGCTTCGTCCGCTTCGTGCGCGAGCTGGACACGGTGGGCGCGTCCGAGCTCGAGGCGGTGGCCGAGGAGGAGGGCACGGACGTGATCCGGCTGCTCACGATCCACGGCGCCAAGGGGCTCGAGTTCAAGGTCGTCGTCGTGGCCGACGCCGGACGCCACGGCGCGTCGCGCGACGCGGACGAGATCCTGTGCCTGCCGGACGGCCGCCTCGGGTTCCGCGTCGCCGACCCGTCGACCGGCAAGCGGCGCCCGACCTCCGATTACCAGGAGGTGAAGGAGGTCGAGGATGAAGCGGCCGAGGCCGAGCGGCGGCGCCTGTACTACGTGGCGATGACACGCGCGATCGACCGGCTGATCGTCTCCGGCTCGATCGACCCCGAGCGTGGGGGAGACGAGTCGACGCCGATCGGGTGGGTGCTGGGCCGGCTCCAGGCGCCCGAGCTCGACGATGCCGCCGGTGCCCCGGTGGAGATCGATCGCGACGGAGCGAAGCTCAGCCTGCGAGTCGACCGCTTCGCGCCGGCGGCGCCGGAGCCGGTTGCGGACGCCGCGTCCCAGCTCGCGCTCTTCACCGTCGAGAACGGCTCGGTCTCGATTGCCGAGGCACCGAGGCTGCCGGAGCTCCTTCCGGTCCCCGCGCCGCCCGAGAACCGCGTGCGCCGCCTCTCGTACAGCGCGCTCGCGCTGTTCGAGATGTGCTCGTACCGCTTCTACGCCGAGCGGATCGTCGGCCTCCGCGAGACGAAGCCGGTGCTCGGCGACGGCGAAGGCGGGATGGCCGCGACCGAGATCGGAGACTCGGCGCACGTGATCCTCGAAGGGCTCGACCTGGCCGATCCGCGTCCGCCCGAGGACATGGCCGAAACGGTCCGGTCGCGCTACGCAACGGCGTCCGACGAAGAAGTCGAGCGCATCGGCGCCCTCGTCACGGCCTACTGCGAGTCCGAGATCGCGCGGCGCCTCGCCGGCCTGCCGGGCGCCACCGTCGAGCGCTCGTTCGCGTTCGCGCACGACGGCGTCCTGCTCAAGGGGCGCCTCGACGTGTACCACGAGGCGGACGGCCGGGCGCTCGTCGTCGACTACAAGACGAACGTGCTCGAGGACGCCTCCCCGGCCGACGTCGTCGAGCGCGAGTACCGCCTGCAGCGTCTCGTCTATGCCCTCGCCGCGCTGCGTGCAGGCGCACACGAGGTCGAGGTCGTCTACCAGTTCCTCGAGCGCCCGAACGACCTCGTCACAGCCTCGTACAAAGCCGAAGAGGCGGCGGCGCTGAAGGCGGAATTGTCGGAGGCGATCGCCCGCATCCAGGCAGGCGACTTCCGGCCCACTCCGAGCGACTTTGCGTGCTCGACGTGCCCCGCGCTCAACCTCGTCTGCGCGGGCCCGAACCTGCGTGGCGCGTAGTTTCGTCTCCGAGGCGCGCCGCCGCGTCGGGCCGAAGCGCGAGCGGATCCTCCCCATCGTCCAGCGCCTCGCGGCGGCACATCCGGACGCGACGATCGCGCTCCGCTTCCGCTCGGATCTCGAGCTCCTCGTCTCGGTGATGCTCTCCGCGCAGACGACCGACGTGAACGTCAACCGCGTCACGGAGAGCCTCTTCCGGAAGTACAAGCGGCCGGAGGACTACCTCGCCGTCCCGGTCGAGGAGCTCGAGAACGACATCCGCGCGACCGGCTTTTTCCGGCAGAAGACGAAGTCGCTCCGCGGGACGATGAAGATGCTGATCGAGGAGTTCGACGGCGAGGTGCCGCGCACGCTCGACGAGCTGACCCAGCTCCCGGGCGTCGCGCGCAAGACCGCGAACGTCGTCGCGTCCGAGCTCGGCGACACGCAGGGCGTCGTCGTCGACACGCACGTGCGGCGTCTTTCGCAACGGCTCGGGCTCACGAGGCAGGAGGACCCGGTCAAGATCGAGCGCGACCTGCAGCGCCTCGTCCCGCGCGAGTACTGGGGCGTCTTCCCGCACTTGCTGATCTGGCACGGGCGTCGCGTCTGCATCGCGAGAAGGCCGCGCTGCGAGGAGTGCGTCCTGTCTGAGCTCTGTCCGGCTAGCCGCGTCGAGCCAGCGCCACCAGTAGGCCCCCGTCCTCGTCGTACGCCGGGAAGAAATCCGCGGTCACCGGCTGGATGAGCCCGTTCCGGGTCCGCAGCTCGAGCTTCTCGCCGAGCCGGCGGACGCCCCACTCGCGCGTCAGCTCGGAGGGGTTCTTGCCGTCGTCCCAGCCGGACAGCGAGAACGCCTCCAACACGTCCTTCCCGAGCACGTCACGCTCCTGGTAGCCCGTCAGCTCGAACACGCCGCGCCCGACGGCGAGGATCCGCCCCTCGTTGTCGCAGACGACGAAGCCTGCGCTCGGCGCCGGGTAGTAGTCGTCCATCAGCTCGAACAGGAACCCGAAGCCGCAGTGGCGGCACTGCGGCGCCTGCTCGGAGAAGCCTTCGACTCCGTCGATGTCGACCGAGCGGTGCTTGCAGTTGGGGCAGATGAACCAGGGCATCGCTCGATCGTAGCCCCGGCCCTTAGGCTCGCGACCCGATGACCGTTCTCCTCGTCACGCTCCCCGCGACGCGCTTCGCCTACCTGCTGCTCGCACTGCTCGTCGGCGGGGAGTCGGCCGGGATCCCGCTGCCCGGAGAGACCGCGCTCATCACCGGTGCGATCCTCGCCTCACAGGACAAGCTCTCGCTTTCGATCGTGATCGCCGTCGCGGCGCTCGCGGCGATCGTCGGCGACAACATCGGCTTCCAGCTCGGCCGTCACGGCGCGAGGCGGCTGCTCACTCGGCCCGGCCGCTTCGAAGAGCGCCGACTGGAGCTCGTCGAGCGCGGCGAGGCGTTCTTCCTGCGCCACGGCGGCAAGACCGTGTTCCTCGGGCGCTGGCTGCCCTTCCTGCGCATCACAGCCGCCTGGCTGGCGGGCGCGCATCACATGTCCTGGCCGCGCTTCCTGTTCTGGAACGCCGCCGGCGGGATCGCCTGGGCCGTGTCGGTCGGCGTCTTCGCCTACTTCGCGGGGCACCTCGCGATCCGCATCCTCCACGACGCGGGGTACGTGCTCCTGGCGCTGGTCGCGATCGTGTTCGTCTCGCTCGCGCTCTGGTACGTCTTCCGCCGGCGCTAGAGCCAGCGCTTGCGGCGGAAGTAGACGATCTGCACCGCGGTCGTCGCGAGGATCAGGAACCACGACCACGCATAGCCGTAGTGCCAGCGGTACTCGGGCGTGTGGATGAAGTTCTGCCCGTAGAGCCCGACGATGAAGGTCGGGACGAGCAGGATCGACGCGATCGCGGTCAGCCGCTTGACGACCTCGTTCTGGTCGATCGAGATGCGCGCCTGCGCGTAGTCCCGCGCGGCCGACAGCAGGTCGCGCGCGTACTCGACGCCTTCGGTCGCGCGCAGCAGCTTGTCGTAGGTCGTCGCGAACTGCTGCTCGACCTCCCGTGGAAAGACCTCTCGCGTGAACAAGGTCCGGCCCTCGATGTCGACCCGGCCGTCGACGACTTCGCGCACCGCGTCCCGCGTCGGCGCCAGGGTCTTTCGGATGTGGAGCAGGTCGTGCCTGAGGTCGGAGATCCTCCTCCGGATCTTCTCGGCCGGCCAGGCGTCGACTCCCTCCTCGAGCTCGTCGATCTCGTCGTCGACGGCGTCGAGCAGGTCGATGTAGCGCTCCGCGACGTCGTCGACGAGCAGGTAGGCGATCATCCCTGGCGAGTGCTCGTGCTCGACCGCGTCGCAGACGTCGCCGATGTCGCTCGGGTCGAACGGCGGCCGCTCGCCCGGCGTCTTGCGGATCGTGACGATGCGCTCCCGGCTGAGGACGAAGTCGACCTCCTGGTAGTAGACGACGTCCTCCTCCGGCACTGCGACGGCCGCGAGCAGGAGCCCGAGCACGTAGTTGCCGTGGCTCTTGATGCTCGGGCGAAGCCCGCGGCCATTCGGGTCGGCGGGCCGCATCAGCTCGGCCCACGCGTCGGCACGCAGCTCGTGCGGGACGTGCTCACGCAGCTCGGCCTCGTCGGGGTCGAGCAGGTCGGTCCAGGCGCTTCTCGCGATGAAGCGAGGGTAGTGCGGGCCTCGGCTAGACCGCTTCTGCCGTTGCTTCGACGCGCGGGGCGGCCGACGCCTTGTGCTCGTGCCCTTCCTCGGACGAGAGCAGCCGCTCCGCGTCGAGTGCGGACATCGCGCCGGAGCCCGCCGCGGTCACCGCCTGGCGATACGTGTGGTCGACGACGTCGCCCGCCGCGAACACACCCTTGATGTTCGTCGCGGTCGAGCCCGGCTGCGTCTCGAGGTAGCCGGCCTCGTCGTGGTCGAGCTGGTCGAGGAAGAGGCGCGTGTTCGGGTCGTGCCCGATCGCTACGAAGAGGCCGTCGGCCTCGATCTCGGTCACCTCGTCCGTGTTCACGTCATGGAGCCGGACGGCGCTGACCTTGCCCTCTTCGCCGAGCACCTCGTCGACGACGGCGTTCGTGACCCAGTCGATCTTCGGGTTCGCTTTCGCGCGGTCGAGCATGATCGGGGACGCGCGGAAGTCGTCGCGACGATGAACGACGGTCACCTTGTCGGCGAACTTCGTCAGGAAGACGGCCTCCTCCATCGCCGAGTCGCCGCCGCCGACGACGATCACGTTCTTGCTCCGGAAGAAGGCAGCGTCGCAGACGGCGCAGTACGAGACGCCGCGGCCCTGAAGCGTGCGCTCCGACTCGAGGCCGAGCTGCCGCGCGCTCGCCCCGGTCGCGACGATCACGGCGCGCGCGTAGTAGGCGTCGTCGCCGACCTCGACGCGGAACGGCCGCTCCGAGAAGTCGACCGCGGTCACGTCGTCGGTGATGTACTCGGCGCCGAAGCGCTCGGCCTGGCGCCGGAAGTCCTGCATCATCTCCGGGCCGAGAATGCCTTCCGGGTAGCCCGGATAGTTCTCGACGTCGCTCGTGATCATCAGCTGCCCACCGAAGGTGATTCCTTCGATCACGAGCGGATTGAGATTCGCGCGAGCAGCGTAGAGCGCAGCGGTGTAGCCGGCAGGCCCACCGCCGATGATGATCAGGTCACGCACGTTGTTCTCAGGCATCTCGCTCCAAAGGATCGGGACCCTTGGGGGTCCTCACACTATTCAACGAATCGGACTGCTTGAAACTTCCCTCCGCGGGTAGGACGATGGTGACTTGCGGCCATGAAGTTCTTCTGCGGTTTTGCCTGCTTGGCGGCCTTTTTATGCCTGCTGTCCGTGGGAGGCGTGTCGGCGCGCGAGGGCGCGCAGGCGAAGCGGGCGGTCCTGCAAGTGACGTTGCAAGCGACGGTCACGAAGAGCTGGAACACGCTGACCGAGACGAGGTCAGGTGGCTGCGACGTCTCCATTCACTCGGTCGGGAGCAGGAAGATCGTCCTGAGAAGCGCGCGTCCGACGAGGGTCGTCGTCACCTCCGGCGGGGGTCGCGTCTCGTACAGGCCCGCTGCGGTGAGGCTCGTGCGTGCCGAGGTCACCGCGAGCGGCAGCCAGACAACGAAGTTCGGGGCGCCGTGTACCAACCCGACCGAACGTGTCGTTTGCAGGCGCTCGCGCCGGGTCGTCAAGGGCATGACCTTCCGGTTCGTCCGCAGCAGGCGGAACGAGATTTCGTTCCGGCAGGTCAGGCTGCCCACGGTCTCGAGCTCGTGCCCGCGCCAGTCGGCGCAGGTGCTGGCGATCAGGCCGGGCCTGCACCAGGCTCAAGGCGAGCTCTCGGAGCGGGCGCTCACGAACCCGCGCGTTCCCGGGCAGACGGCGCTGGCGAGTGCGGACATCGACACCGACTTCGACGGCGACGAGACGGGCAACGCCAGCGAGCGGGTTCGCTGGTCGCTGACGTTCGCGCACTAGCTAGGCGACGGGCTCACCGCACAGATAGAGCACGCCTCCTCGGTGCGCGGCCTCGGCGTGGATCCGGTGCGGCTCGCGCTCACCCGGGCGGATGAGGTGGACGACGTCGCGGCCTCGAGCGACGAGCAGCTCGGAGATGAAGCGTCGATGGCATCGCAACCACGGCGTCTCCGCGCACATGAAGCACGGCCTGGGACGAGCGAGGGCGGCCTCGAGCGCCTGCCGCCAGGCCTCGGTACGCATCCGCGCCGCGTACGAGGCGAACTGGCCGAGGCAGGGGAACAGCTCCTCCCCCGGCTCGTCCTCGAGCCGGCCGCCGAGCTCGACGGCGTGCAGGTAGGCGATGCCCGCGTCGTCGAGCGACGCGTCGAGCGCCGGCTGGTCGAACTGCGGATTCCTGCGTGAGAACGGATGACGCCGCACGTCGACGAGCGTCTCCACGCCGGCCTCGCGGAGGCAGGTGACGAGCTCCTCGACCGGCCTGCGTCCGTGACCGATCGTGTGGATCGTCGAGGGCACACCAATAGAATCGCCGCTCTGCCTACGCAGCGCTCGCGGTCTGCTCTTCGGCCCGCACGGCCGGATCGTCGTACCCGTCCTGAGGCCGGCCGCCGATAATGACTGTTGGTCGAAATTCGGTTGGTATCGTCCGGGACAAGCTTGCTGTGAGCGACCGCCTCGTCGGAACGCTTGTGCTGGCGGTCGTTGCCGCGACGGCTGCATCGGCCGGTTGCAGGTCGTCCTCGTCATCGTCGAACGAAGCGCGACCGCTGCCGGCCAAACCGAGCTGTACGAGTACTGGGCGCCGTTACGTCGGCACCACCGATCAGGACACGACCGTTTGCTTCACGCTTACTGCCGACGGGAAGCTTCTGGCAGAGATCGGCTTCGAGTTCCCGCCTGGCTGCTCTTTGTCGGGGTCTGCGCAGTCCGAAGCGACGTCGCCGGAGCTAGGACCCAGCAGGCGCATTCATGAAGAGGTGTCGACCCCCGTTCGTGGACACGTGGCACCTTCATTTCTGTTTCGCGGCAGCATCCGAGGCGCTGCTGCCTCGGGCGCCCTCTCCAGCTTCGGCCCGTACTGCAGTTCGGACACGACCACATGGACCGCAAGCCGCGTCCACTGAAAGGCTCGGCGCGGCGCCGCTAAGTTGGGCCATCACTTTTAGAATCGCCGCTTCCCCGGGAAAGGAACCTCTATGGCCGAAACGGTGAGCTGGGACGGGCTCCGCGAGCTGGCCGAGTTCAAGGCAGAGAAGGGCTGCGCGATCAGCGTCTACGTGGATCTCGACCCGAGCACGACGCCCACCGCGGGCGACGCGGCCACCCGGATCAGCGCGCTCCTGAATGACGGCGAGCGTCACTCCGAGGAGTCGAGCCGCGGCCTCACGCACGACCAGAGGCTTGCGCTCAAGAACGACTTCGGCCGGATCCGCGATTGGTTCTCGAACGAATTCGTCCGCGACGGCGCGCACGGGCTGGCCATCTTCAGCGCCGGGCTCGACAACGTCTGGCGGCCGCGGGCGCTCATCGAGTCGGTGCCCGATCGAGTTCGAGTGGGCAGGGAGTTCCATCTCGCGCCCCTCGTTCCGCTCGTCGGCCGTGGGGAGGGCGCGCTCGTCGCGTTCGTGGGCCGCGAGCGGGGCGATCTCTTTCGGCTCCACGCGGGCCGTCTGGACGAGATCGTCGAGCGCAGTGACGAGGTGCCCGGGCGGCACGACCAGGGCGGCTGGTCGCAGTCGCGCTTCCAGAGGCACATCGAGAAGCTGGTCGCGGAGCATCTGAAGGAGGTCGCGGAGGAGATCGACCGTCTCGTCAGGCGCATGCGCACGCCGAAGGTGATCATCGTCGCGACCGAGGAGACTCGCTCGGAGCTCGAAGAGCTGCTCTCCGGGGCGACGAAGAACGCTCTCGTCGGCTGGACGACCGCCGAAGCTCACGCGTCGCCGCAGGACCTTCTCGAGCTGACGAGCCCGATCCTCGAAAAGGCGCGCGCGAAGCAGGAGGCCGGGCTGCTCGACCGCTGGCGCTCGGGTGCGGGGCGGGGAGGCCGCGCGGCGTCGGGCTGGGCGGAGACGCTCGAGGCTGCTTCGGACGCCCGGGTGGAGGTGCTGCTCTACGCGGGCGGCGCCGATCACGAGGCCTGGGAGTGCCCGGCGTGCGGACGGCTCTCCGCGAACGGCGGCCAGTGCCCCCTCGACGGCACCGAGACCGAGCAGCGCGACGACGGGCTCGACCTGACGGTGCACCAGACGGTCGCCCACGGCGGCACCGTCTGGGCGGTCACCGCGCACCAGGATCTCGGTCCCGCAGAGGGAGTAGGAGCGCTCTTGCGCTACTGAGGCCCTCGCCTCCCTGACCGGCGTCGCCTCCCGCCCGGCGAAGCCGGGCTCCGCCGCCGCCTCGGGCACTCAGCGACGCTCAGGAAACCGAGAACACGGTCTTTCGCGATACTGCGTCTATGGCCTCGCTCGCACGGTCGATTCTCGAAGAGCACCTCGTCCGCGGGGAGCTCACGCCCGGCACGGAGATCGGGATCTCGATCGACCAGACGCTCGCTCAGGACGCGACCGGGACGATGGCGATGATGCAGTTCGAGCTCTTCGGCCACGAACGCGTCGAGGTCGAGACCGCGGTCGTCTACGTCGACCACAACATCCTCCAGATCGACTTCAAGAACCCGGACGATCACCGGTTCCTGCAGGCCATGGCCGCGAAGTACGGCGCCTGGTTCTCGCGGCCGGGGAACGGGATCTGCCACTACGTCCACTGCGAGCGCTTCGCGACGCCGGGCAAGACGCTCGTCGGCGCGGACAGCCATACGACGATGTCTGGCGCCGCGGGGATGATCGCGATCGGCGCGGGCGGGCTCGACGTCGCCGTTTGCATGGCCGGTCATCCGTTCGAGCTGCCATGCCCGAAGATCGTCGGCGTCTTCCTCGAGAACGAGCTGCAGCGGCCCTGGATCCAGGCAAAGGACGTGATCCTCGAGCTGCTGCGCCGCCGGGGCGTCCGCGGCGGGCGCGGCGCGATCTTCGAGTTCACCGGCCCCGGCGTGGCCACGCTGAGCTACGCCGAGCGCGGGACGATCGCGAACATGATCGCGGAGCTTGGCGCGACCGGCGCGGTCTTCCCGGCCGACGACGAGACGCGGGGCTGGTTCGACGAGCAGGAGCGCTCCGACGACTTCGCGGAGCTCGCGACCGGCGACTCGACCGACGATTTCGACGAGATCGAGGAGATCGACCTCGCCGCGCTCATCCCGCTCGTGGCGAAGCCGTCGAGCCCGGGCAACGTCGTCCCGATCGACGAGCTCGTCGGGACGCCGATCGCGCAGGTCTGCGTCGGCTCGTCGGTCAACTCGTCCTACGAGGACATGGCGATCGTGGGCGCGACGCTTCGCGGCAACCAGATCTCCGAGAAGCTTGTCTCCGCGACCGCGACTCCGGGGTCGCGCCAGATCCTCGACCAGATCACGCAGTCGGGCACGTACGTCGACCTGCTCTCGGCCGGCGTGCGGATGCTCGAGCCGGCATGCGGGCCGTGCGTCGGGATGGGGCAGGCGCCGCCGTCGGGCGCCAACTCGCTGCGCACCTTCAACCGAAACTTCCCGGGCCGGAGCGGAACGGCCGACGACAGCGTCTACCTCTGCTCCCCCGCGGTCGCGGCCGCTTCGATGCTCAAGGGCGAGATCGCCGACCCGCGCGAGCTGACGCCACCCGAGCTTCCGGCCCGGCCGCCCGCGCGTCCCGCGGTCGTCCAGGCGCACATCCTCGAGCCGGTCCCGGCCGACGAGGCCGCGTCGATCGAGATCCCGCGCGGGCCGAACATCAAGCCGCCGCCCGAGCAGAAGGAGCTGCCCGACACGCTCGAGCTCCGCGTGCTGATCGTGGCGCCCGACGACATCTCGACCGGGGACCTGTCGCCCGACGGCGCGACCGTGATGGCGTACCGCTCGAATGTGCCCGCGATCGCGGAGTTCACGTTCCAGCACCGTGACCCGGAGTTCCCGCGGCGCGCGAAGGAGTGGGGCGGAGGCTTCATCGTCGCCGGCGACAACTACGGCCAGGGCTCGAGCCGCGAGCACGCGGCCCTCGCCCCGGCGCAGCTCGGCGTGCGCGCCGTGATCGCCAAGAGCTTCGCCCGCATCCAC
>DATBGG010000016.1:0-1609 GCA_036558065.1 Gaiellaceae bacterium
CTCGCCGGGTTCACCGACAGCCACTGGATGCGAGAAGCCTTCGGGACGCTGGCCTACGGGTTCTTCCCACTGCGCTTCATGGACCCGCAAGTCGCAACCCGCCTCGTCCATTCCGCGGACGAGCGCGCCCGGGTCGACGACCTGGAGCTCGGAGTCGAGTTCCTGCGCTATGCAGCGCGGGCCATGGGTTAGCCACTACCCTCCGGGAGATGGCTGAAGAGCAACTCCGACTCGGCGGCATGGCTCTCGCGAACGGGGTGCTCGTGCATGGCCCCAACTCGTGGGCGTGCGCGATCCGCCACCCGGACGGACGGCTCGAGGTCGCGTCCGACTACAAGCGCTACCGCTCGTCGAGCATCACGAGCCCGCTCCTGCGGGGCCCGGCCCGCCTCGCCGAGGCGATTGCGCTGCTTCCGCAGGTGAGGCGGCGGATGCCGGGCGCACGGCTTCCCTTCGAGCGGCCCCGTGTGCTGACGGCGATGATCGCCGGTGCGACCGCGACGCAGATCATCCGCGGCTCGCGCTCGCTCTCGCCGGCGGCGAAGGAGGTCGTGGCCGGGATCGCGTCGCTCGCTCCCGCGGTGATCGCGTTGCGCAGCTCCGAGCTGGCCGCCTACCACGGGGCCGAGCACATCGCGATCGGCACGTACGAGCACGGCGGCGAGGCCGTCGACAAGGAGCACGAGCGCTGCGGCTCGCACCTGCTCGGGCCGCTGCTCGGGACGCTCGCGATCGGGAACATCCTCGCGACGCGGGCGCCTCGCCAGTTCAGGCTCGCGGCCCGCGGGCTGGCGTCGCTCGGCGCGATCGCCGCTTCGATGGAGATCTTCGCGTGGATGGTGCGCAACCCCGACCATCCCGTCTCGAGGGCGCTCGCGAAGCCGGGACACGAGATCCAGCACCGGCTCGCAACCGCGGAGCCGACCCCGGAGCAGCTCGAGGTGGCCGAGGCGGCGCTCGCCGCGTGCCTCGAGCTCGAGGATGGCGACTCGAACTAGACAAGAGCGGCTCGACCCCGAGATCTTCGACCTGCCGGTCGAGAAGATGCGCGCCGGCTACTACACGGACGCCTACTTCAACCACGCCCGCGCGGCGCTTCTGCAGGACGAGCGCCACCCGCGGGTCGTGATGCAGGTCTTCCAGAAGAAGCACTCGTACCTCGGCGGGATGGACGAGGCGATCGCGATCCTCAAGCTCTGCTCGCACGACTGGGAGCAGCTGACCGTGCACGCGCTCTTCGACGGCGACCGGATCGACCCGTACGAGCCGGTGATGCACATCGAGGGCGACTACACGCTCTTCGCACATCTCGAGACCGCGTGCCTCGGCGTGCTCGCGCGGCGGACGCTGATCACGACGAACGTCGTCCAGGTGCTCGAGGCCGCGCAGGGCAAGCCGATCATCTTCATGCCTGCCCGGCACGACCATCACCGGATCCAGACCGGGGACGGATACGCCGCCTACGTCGCGGGCCAGGTCGTGGGCGCACCCGTCGGCGTCACGACCGACGAGCAGGCGTCCTGGTGGGGCGGCAAGGGCGTCGGCACGGTGCCGCACTCGCTGATCGCGTCGTACGGCGGGAACACGGTGCTCGCGGCGACGAAGTTCG
>DATBGG010000017.1:0-1777 GCA_036558065.1 Gaiellaceae bacterium
CGGCGGCCGGCCCTCCTCGGCGATCCGACGGAGCACCTCGGAGCCGGCGACGACATTCAGCGCGCCGTCGAGCCAGCCCCCGTTCGGCACCGAGTCCAGGTGCCCGCCGATGACGAGCGTCCGCCCGGACTCGCCCGGCACCGTCCACCACTGGTTCCGCGCCTCGTCGAACTCCATCTCGATCCCGTCGAGCTTCGAAGCCATCCAGTCCTGGGCCTCGACCCAGGTGTCGGTCCAGGCCACGCGCTGCGCGCCGTCCTCGTTCCCGGTCAGCTCCTGCAGCTCGCGGAGCTCGGCCACGGTCCGCTTCGGATCGAGCATGTCGCTAGCTTCTCACCGTGGTAGTCGCAACGAAAGGCGCAGCGGTCCTCAGGCATGCGCGACACGAAGACCTCGCCGCCGTGGATTCGCTTACGGTCGAGAGCTACCGGCCGATCTTCGACGGCTTCGTGGCCCTGCTCGGCGAGGACTGCTACGAGGCGGTGCGACCCGAGCCCGAGCTGACCTGGGAGCAGCGCAAGATCCAGCAGAACCGCCGCCTCTACGACGAGCATCCCGAGCAGCTCTGGGTGCTGGAGGAGGACGGCGACGTCTTCGGGTTCGTCAGCTTCTGGCTCTTTCCCGACAAGTCGTACGGGCACATCGACAACAACGGCCTGCGCGCCGATCGCGTCGGGCAGGGGTGGGCGACGTTCATGTACCGGCACGTGCTGGAGCACTTCCGAGCCCAGGGGCTCCGCTTCGCGCACGTCGACACGGGCCTCGACGACGCGCACATCCCCGCGCGGCGCGCGTACGAGGCCACCGGCTTCGACCGCCGGGTGCCGACGGTCGATTACTGGCAGGACTTGTCACTGCGCAACCCTGGGTCTACGCTCGCCTAGATGTCCGTTCTGATCAAAGGCGGACGCGTCGTCACCGCCGCCGACGACTACGTGGGCGACGTCTACGCCGACGGCGAGCGGATCACGCTGATCGGCGAGTCGCTCGACGTCCAGGCGGACAAGGTGATCGACGCGACCGGGAAGTACGTCCTCCCGGGCGCGGTCGACCCCCACACCCATCTGGACATGCCCTTCGGAGGCACGGTCACGATCGACGACGTCGAGTCCGGCCAGACCTCGGCCGCGTTCGGCGGGACGACCTGCCACGTGGACTTCATCATCCAGCCACCTGGCTCGACCTTCGCGGCCGCGGTCGAGGAGTGGCGCGCGAAGGCGAACGGCAAGCAGGTGATCGACATGGGGTACCACATGGCGGTCACGGACCTGAAGGAGGGCGGGACGCTCGAGGAGCTCGCGTCGCTGCCCGACGAGGGGATCACCTCGTACAAGCTGTTCATGGCCTACAAGGGCGCGCTGATGGTCGACGACGAGACGCTCTTCCGGACGATGGAGACGGCGTCGCAGACCGGAGCGCTCGTGATGGTGCACGCGGAGAACGGCGACGTGATCGACGTGCTCGTCAAGCAGGCGCTCGAGGCCGGCAACACCGATCCGATCTACCACGCGCTCACCCGGCCGCCCGAAGCCGAGGGCGAGGCGACGAACCGCGCCATCCAGCTCGCTCACCTCGCCGGCGCGCCGCTCTACGTCGTCCACGTCACCTGTCGCGAGGCGGTCGAGCCGATCGCCCGCGCTCGCGAGGCGGGCTGGGACGTCTGGGGCGAGACTTGCACGCAGTACTTCTTCAACTCGCTCGACGACATCGCCAAGCCGGACTTCGAGGGCGCGAAGTACGTCTACTCGCCGCCGGTGCGCGACAAGTCGAACTGGGA
>DATBGG010000018.1:0-29087 GCA_036558065.1 Gaiellaceae bacterium
TCGGCAAGCAACCGGAGGAGGGCTCGTCATGGCCATGAAGCTGAACATGCTTCCGCCGAGCGTGAACAACATGTCCGTCCGCGTCTTCGTGCGCGCGGCCGGAATCGACGTCGAGGAGGAGAACGTCTGGGGCCAGACGCAGGAGGCCGAGTACCTCGGCAAGTACCCGCCCGGGCTCACGCCGACGATCGAGGACTCCGAGCTGCCGAAGGGCGTCCTCGGCGAGAGCTGCGCCGTGATGATGTACCTCGCGAGCCGCGACGGGCTCGACGACCTCTACCCGTCCGATCTCAAGCGCCGTGCCATGGTCGACGCGGCGAACTTCTACACGCTCAGCATCCTGTACCCGGTTCTCGCGCGCGCGACCTATCCGCGCCTCCAGTACTCGGGCTATCCCGGCGAGGTGGCGACTTCGGACGCGTCCGACGAGGCCAAGGAAGCGGCGCGCAAGTCCGCGGAGGAGGCGCTGCCGCGGATTCTCGACACGTATCCGTCCTTCTGGGGCACGGACAGCGGTTTCATCGGGGGCGGCGACTCGCCGTCGATCGCCGACATCCGGCTTGCTTCGACGCTCGAGTTCCTCGCCGTGACGGACACCGGGATCCCGGAGTGGGCCAAGGGCTACATCTCGCGGGTCGAGTCCGCGCTCGGTGACGCCTACAGCGAGCCGGCCGGCGACGTGCGCGGGTACATCACGCAGGTCACGGGCGAGGCGGTCGCAGCCGGCTGAGCGCGTAGCCCACGCGGGATCTACATCGTCTCGAACGAGGCGCGGCGGCGCCCGTCGATCTCGAACAGGCGCAGGAGCGAATACGCGAGCGCGGCGTAGAAGAGGCCGATGGCCGCCTCGGTCAGGACGAGATCGGACACGTCGCCGAGGGAGGCGCCGTCGGCGACCTCGCGCGCGGCCTCGATCCCGTGCGTCAGCGGCAGGACCCTGCCGATGTCCTGCATCCACGCGGGCAGCGCGTCGACCGGGACGTTGACGCCGCAGAAGAGCAGGAACACGAAGATCATCAGGTTCGCGAAGAAGAAGATGTCGCGGCCGCGCAGGCCGAACGCGCCGATCAGCGTCCCGAAGGCCGTGCACGCGAACGACGCGACGACGACGATCAGCGCGATCCCCGGAATCGCGCTGGCCGGGAGCGACACGTCGAGCAGCACGTAGCCGACGGTGAAACCGACCGCCGAGACGATGACGCCGTTCGCGATGTTCGGCAGCGCGCGCCCGAGGAAGAGCGCGAGCCGGTTCGCGGGCGTGACGAGGATCGACGAGAGCGTCTGCGTCCAGCGCTCGCCGCCGATCGTCATCGCCATCCCGAAGATGCCGCCGAGCGAGCAGATGGCGACCGCGTTGCCGACGAGGAAGAACTCGTCCGAGCGCAGGCCCGCGTAGCGACCGACGTAGGCGAAGAAGAGGATCTGGAAGATCGGGCCGCCGAGCATCGTGGGGATGTACATCGACCAGTGGATCCAGTTGAAGAGCGCGCGGTACGCGAGGTAGCCGCCGACGAAGAAGATCCGGACGGAGTTCATCGGAGCGCGAGCGTCGCGCTCTTGCGCGCACGCACCTCGAAGTAGCCGAGCGTGAAGTGGCCGGCGACGGCGTAGAGCAGGCCGAGCACGAGGCAGAGGACGACCGGAGTCACGGCATCTCCACCGAGTGCGGCCGCGCGGATCGCCTTGATCCCCCAGGTCGGCGCGAGCACCCACGAGATCGGGCGCGTCCACCCGGGAAGGAGGGACAGGCTGATCAGCAGGCCCGTGACGAGCCAGACCGGGTACTCGAGGAGGTTCGACAGCGAGTTCGCGTTGCGCAGAAGCACGAACGTCGACGACAGGACGAGCCCGAGCAGCCCGAGCGAGACGATCGAGGCGAGGAGCGCGACGACGAACCATCCGGGGTGGACGAAGTCGAGCGGCAGCCCGAAGATGACCCGGCCCCAGAGCAGCGTCGACGCGATCGAGTACAGGCCGATCGACGCCGTCGCAACGGTCATCGGAAGCACGACGAGGATCAGGCGCGGCGGCACGCCGATCACGTACTCGAGCGTCCCCTGCCAGCGCTGCCACTGGATCAAGCCGCCGGAGCCGAAGAGGACGGACGACCAGATGCCCATCATCCCGGCGCCGAGCGACGCGTAGAGCAGCGACCCCGCCCGACCGCCGCTCTCGAACATGTAGTGCGCGATCGTCGCGAAGAAGATCGGCGAGATCGTCGCGTTCAGGATGAAGAAGCCCGACGTCGTCAGGTTCTTGACGTTGAACAGCCAACCCGTCCAGAAGAGGCGGAACGCATGGCTCACAGCTGCTCCAGGGTCGCGTGCTTGCGGCCCTGCCACTCGAAGACGCGGAGCAGTGCCAGGCCCACGGCGAGGTAGGCGACCCCGATCCCGAGCTCGGTCGCGAGCAGGTCGGTCACGCTCGAGAACGGAGCGCCCGTCGCGAGCTCCCGGGCGGCCTCGATCGCGTGCGTCAGCGGCAACGCGTGCGAGACGTCTTGCATCCAGCCGGGCAGCTCGGAGATGGGGACATTCGCGCCCGTGAAGATGAGCAGGAAGCCAAAGATCACGTTCGAGAGGACGGCGTTCTCGCGCACGCGGAGCGAGATCGCGGCGTTGATCAGGCCGAGCCCGGTGCACGAGAAGGCGGCGACGAGGATCACGGCCGCGAGGCCCGGGATCGCCTCGGCCGGGATGCTCACGCCGAGGATCAGGCACCCGGCGGCGAAGGAGACGGCCGAGACGAACGCCGCGTTGCCCATCACCGGCAGCGCGCGCCCGACGAAGAGCGGAAGGCGCCTCGCCGGGCTGACGAGGATCGCGAAGAGCGTGTTCTGGTAGCGCTCGCCGCTGACGAGCTGCGACATCGCGAACAGGCACGGGATCGACGCGTACTGGATCGCGTTACCGGTCACATAGAAGAGATCGGACTCGAGCCCGGCCGAGCGGCCGATGTACGCGAAGAGCAGGATCTGGAAGATCGGCGCGACGATCAGGCTCGGGATGTAGATCGTGGGGGAGAGCCAGTAGAAGAGCGCGCGGTAGCTCGTCATGCCGCCGACGAAGAAGAGCCGCAGCGAGTTCACGTCAGCGAGAGCGCGGCGCGCTCGCGGGCGGCGCGCAGCATGCGGTCCATGACGAGGAAGCCGAGCCCGATGTACGCGGCGGCGAGGGCGAAGCACATCAGGAGATCCGGGAGCGGCGAGCCGCCGAGGGACGACTCGCGGATCGCGTTCATGCCCCAGGTCGGAGCGAGCGCCCACGAGATCGGGCGCACCCAATCGGGGAAGAAGGTGAGCGGGACGAGGAACCCGCAGATCAGCCAGATGGGGTACTCGAACATGTTCCCTAGCGCCCAGGCCGCGCGGAAGCGGACGAAGCAGACGGCGAACAGGAAGCCGAGCGCGCCGAATGTGATCACGACACCCGGGATCGAGAGCACGAAGAGCAGCGGATGGACGACTGTCAGGTGAATGCCGAAGAGCAGCCGACCCCAGACGAGCGTGGCGACCAGGCTGTAGATCCCGATCGTCGACATCGCGATCGTCACCGGGAGCAGGATCAGAGCGAAGTTCGCCGGGGTCGCGACGAGCGCCTCGAGCGTTCCCTGCCAGCGCTCGCGCTGCATCGCCGAGCCCGCGGTCGTGCTCGTCGCCGACCACATGCCCATGACGGCCGCGCCGAGCGACGCGTAGAGGAGCGTCCGCGGGCTGTCTCCCGCGCGGAACACGAAGAAGGCGACGGTCGCGAAGAAGAGCGGGTAGATGACCTGTCCGACTCCGTCGAAGGCCGAGCGCATGATCATCTTGAAGTGGAACTGCCAGCCGATGGCCAGCAGGCGGAGCGTCCTCACTCGTCGGTCACGAGCGCGACGTACGCGTCCTCGAGCGTCGGCTCGCGGTGTGAGACGCGGCCGACGTTCGAGCCGTTCAGGTGGCCGAGGATGGCCGCGGTCAGCTGGACGTCCGCGCGCGTCTGGACGCTCAGCACCTGGGCCTGCTCGCGCTCCTCGACCCAGACGGACATCACGCCTTCGAGGGTGCGCAGGCGCTCGACGGTCTCGTCCGGGATCCCGTAGACCTCGACCTCGGTCACGCTGCCGGACGCGACGCGGCTCTTCAGCTGCGTGGGGGTTCCCTCGGCGACGATCGTGCCCTGCGAGATGACGGCGATCCGGTCGCAGAGCGCGTCCGCCTCGAACATGTAGTGCGTCGTGAGCAGGATCGTCTTGCCGGCCTGCGTGAGCGTGGCGATGGTGGCTCGGAGCTCGCGGGCGCCGACCGGGTCGAGGCCGATCGTCGGCTCGTCGAGGAAGACGACCTCGGGGTCGTGCAGCAGGCCGCGGGCGACGTGCAGGCGCTGCTTCATGCCGCGCGAGTAGCCCTCCGTCCGCTCGTGCTCGCGGCCCTTGAGACCGACCAGCTCGAGCAGCTCCTCGATCCGCTGCTTCTGGATCTTCGGCGGGACGCCGTACAGCTCGGCGAAGTAGCGGAGGTTGTCGTAACCGGAGAGCCGCTCGTAGACGCCGCGCTCGCCGCCGAAGACGTAGCCGATCAGCTTGCGCACCTCGCGCGGGTCCTTGACGACGTCGTGGCCGAGGACGGTCGCCGTGCCCGAGGTCGGGATCAGCAGCGTGATCAGCATCTTGATCGTCGTCGTCTTGCCGGCGCCGTTCGGGCCGAGCAGGCCGAAGAGCTCGCCCTTCTCGATCTCGAAGCTGACGCCTTTGACGGCCTCGATCTCCTTCACCCGGCGACGGATCGTCCCGGTGTGCGTCTTGTAGACGCGACGCAGGTCGTGTGCCTCGACGACGGCCATGGCCTCAGCCTATCGATGGGTTCCGAACCCGCCACCGCCCGGAGTCTCGATTCGGACGATGTCGCCGGCGGCGAGGTCGCGCGTGGTCTTCGCCGGCACCTCTTCGCCGTTCAGGAGGTTGCGTCCGGGCGCTCCGGGCTCGCCGCCACGAGCTCCTCTCGGCGCGTGCATGCGGCGCTCCGAGATCAGGGACAGGCGGCACGGCTCGAGCACGCGTAGCTCGCGGACGACGCCGTCGCCTCCCCGGTGAAGCCCCGGCCCGCCCGACCCCCGGCGGAGCTCGTGACGCTCGACCCGCAGCGGATACGCGAGCTCGAGGGCCTCGGCCGGAGTTGTCAGTGTGTTCGACATCGTCACGTGCACTGCCGACGGGCCGTCTGCGTCCGGGCAGCCGCCCTGGCCGCCACCGAGCGTCTCGTAGTAGGTGAAGCGCTCGTTGCCCAGGGTGACGTTGTTCATCGTCCCCTGGCCCTGGGCGGGGACCGGGATCGCTTCGCCGAGCGCGGCGAAGACGACGTCGACGATCCGGCCGGAAGTCTCGACGTTTCCGGCTGCGACCGCGGCCGGCGGGCGCGCGTTGACGAGAGAGCCTTCGGAGGCCCTCACGGTGACCGGCGTGAACGCCCCTCCCGACGAGGGCAGGTCGGGCGCGGTGAGGCAGCGGACGACGAAGAAGCAGGCCGACCGCGTGACGGACAGCGGGCAGTTGAGGTTCCCCGGGTGCTGGCCGGCCGTGCCGGCGAAGTCGAACGCGATCTCCTCACCCGCGATCGTCACCGCGGCGCGGATCGGAAGGTCGCTCTCGGGCGCCTCCAGGACGTCCTCGGCCTCGAAGCGGCCGTCCGGCAGCCGCGCGAGGGCCGCGCGAACGACGCGCTCGGAGTAGGCGTGCAGCTCGTCCATCGCCGCTTCGACGACCGTGCTTCCGTGGCGCGCGGTCAGCTCGGCGAGCCTGCGATCGGCCAGGTGGTGTGCCGCGAGCTGCGCGCGAAAGTCGCCGCGCCGCTCCTCGGGATTCCTCATCTGGCCGACCAGCCGTGCGAGCGTCTCGTCGTCGAGCCGGGTCGGCGGGATCACGACCCCTTCGTCGGCCAGCGTGCGCGAGTCGGCGGGCATGCTGCCTGGCTCGGGCCCGCCGACGTCCGCGTGATGCGCACGCGTGACCGCGAAGCCGAGGTCGGTGCGAGAGACGAGCGTCACGTCCGGGAGGTGCGTGCCGCCCGAGTAGGGATCGTTGAGCACGAACACGTCTCCGCGGGCGGGGTCGTGCCGCATGACCGCGGCCACCGCGTCGGGCATCGCGCCCAGATGGACCGGGATGTGCTCGGCCTGCGCGATCATCCGGCCACGCTCGTCGAAGAGCGCGGCCGAGCAGTCGCGGCGCTCCTTGATGTTGGCCGAGAAGGACGAGCGGATGAGGACGGCGCCCATCTCCTCGGCGATCGAGCGCAGCGCGCTGCCGAGAACTTGGAGCTCTATTTTCACGATCTCGTCACGACCCAGCTGCCACTCTTCCCATCCCTAACCCCCACCCACCCTGGGGGAACGAAGCAGGTGGAGCCGTCCAGTTCGAGCACGTCCGGGCCCGACACTTCGCGGCGCTCGCCGGCCGCAGGCTCGAGGGAGGGGCCGGCTGCGATCTCGGCGGTTCGCACCGCGACGAGCTCGATCGGCCGCGACCGGTCCGCGTAGCCGTAGCGCTCCTCGTGCGCGGAATGGAACGCAGCGGCCAGATCCCCGCCCAGCGGGACGGTCAGCTCGAACGACTGCCCGGCGTAGCGAAGGTCGGCCTCGCCCTCCGCGGGAAGCTCACCGGCTGCGGCGAGTGGGACGAGGTACGAGCGCACGTGATCCCTTCTCTCGTCGCTCGCAGCCAGGCCGAACGCGGAGAGCACACCGGCGCTCTCCGGGACGAGAACGGTGCGGATCTCGAGCTGATCCGCCAGCTCGCACGCGTGAAGCGGCCCGGCCCCGCCGAATGCGACCAGCGCGAGCTCGCGGGGATCGTGACCGCGCTCCACCGTCACGAGCCGAAGCGCGCGCATCATCTCCGCGTTCACGGCCGCGACGACGGCCGCCGGATCGAGATCGCCGAGCGCCCGCTCAGCCGCGCCGCGATCGAGCCGCACGCCTCCCGCGAGCGTTTGCGGCAGCCGGCCCAGCAAGAGGTTCGCATCGGTCACGGTCGGCCGGGTCCCGCCCAGGCCATAACAGGCAGGCCCCGGGTCGGCGCCTGCGCTCTCCGGCCCGACCCGAAGAGCTCCGCCCTCGTCGCGCCACGCGATCGACCCGCCGCCGGCGCCGACCGTCTGGATGTCGACGCTCGGCAGCCGGACCGGATACCCGCCGACCGACCGCTCGTTGCCCCGCTCCACCTCTCCTCCCCCGATCAGCGCCACGTCGGCTGAGGTGCCGCCCATGTCGAGCGAGACCGCGTCCTCGATCCCGGCCGCCTGCGCGACGATCGCCGCTCCGACGGCGCCCGCCGCCGGCCCCGAGAGCAGCGCGAAGGCAGGATGCGCGGCCGCTTCCGCGATCGACGCGACTCCGCCCGACGAGCGCATGACGAGCGGTTCCGGCAGGCCCTCCTCCTCGCAGCGCCTCGCGAGCGCCTCCAGGTAGCCCGCGAGGGACGGGCCGAGATACGCGTCGATCGCCGTCGTCGACGCCCGCTCGTATTCCCGGAACTCCGGCGCGATCTCATGGGATGCGACGACTCTCGCGCCGGGCAGCCGGCGCCGCAGCTCCGCCGCGACCGCCTGCTCGTGGCTCGCATCCTGAAACGCGAACAGCAGGCAGACCGCGACGGCGTCGGCATCGATCTCGGGCAACGTCGTCAGGTCGAGCGGCCTGAGCACCCCGTCGGCGCCGATCCGCTCGTCGACGCCGAAGCAGCGCTCGAGCGGCACGAGCGGCTCGGGATGGTCTTCGCACAACCGGTAGAGGTGCGCCCGGTTCTGCCTGCGCAGGTGGAGCAGGTGCTCGAAGCCGGCCGTCCCGATGAACGCAGTCCGCGCGCCCTTCCTCTCGAGCAGGGCGTTCGTCGCCACGGTCGTGCCGTGCGTGAAGCGCTCGAGCCTCCCCGCTCCCACTGCCCGTGCCGCGGCGAGCACCGACTCCTCCTGGCGTGCGGCCGTCGGCACCTTGGCCGTCGTGACCTGCCCGTCTTCGACGAGGACGGCGTCCGTGAACGTGCCGCCGACGTCGACGCCGAGAATCCCCACGCCGCGAATGTACGCGGTCACCCGAGCGTTGTAGGGGAGAGATGGCGGGACGCACGACGGAGATCAAGCTCCGCGGCGCGGGCGGGGAGCCGATCGACTTCAGGCGCACCATCGCCTCGCACGGTGTCGCCGACCTGCCCCCGAACCGGATCGACGAGGAAGCGTGGACGCTCGAGCTGACCCTCGCGCCCGGTCGGAGCCGCGCGACGACGGTTCTGGTCTCCGCCGGCAGGAAGGGGTACGCAAAGGCCGAGGTCCTCTCCGGTCGAGCGAGCACAGCCGATCTGCGGCCTGTCATCTCCCATGTCCTCCGCCTCGACGAGGACCTGAGCCCCTTCTACGAGGCGGCAGCGACCGACCCGGACCTGAGCTGGGCGGCGAACGGCGCGGGCCGCATGATCCGCAGCCCGACCGTGTTCGAGGAGGTCGTGAAGACGATCTGCACGACGAACTGCACCTGGTCGGCGACGGTCCGCATGGTCTCCGCCCTGGTCGAGCACCTGGGAGAGCCGAGCCCGGCGGCGGACGGCCCGTACGGGCGAGCCTTTCCGACTCCGGAGGCCATGGCCCAGAAGAACAGTGCGTTTTACACAGACAAAGTCAGAGCGGGCTATCGGGGCGCGTACCTCCGGGACCTAGCCCGTTCGGTCGCGTCCGGGAAGCTCGACCTCGAGGCGCTCGGGCGCGCGGACGCCGACGAGCTGCCCGACGACGAGCTGGCGGCCCGCCTCCTCGCGCTCCCGGGCGTCGGCCCGTACGCGGCGGCGCACATCATGATGCTGCTCGGGCGCTACTCGAGGCTGATCCTCGACTCGTGGACGCGGCCCAAATACCTGAGGGTCTCCGGCGCGAAGCAGGCCAAGGACGTCACGATCGAGCGCCGCTTTCGCCGCTTCGGTCCCTACGCCGGTCTGGCGTTCTGGCTCTACCTGACCCGAGACTGGGTTGACGAGTAGCTACCGCGAGGGTGCGAAGCGAATCGCCGCGCTCACGCCGGCGGCGCTCAGCTTCGGCGCGGCCTTCGGCGTGCTGGCCGGTACGAACGGCGTCGACGCCAGCGCGGCGATCGTCATGTCCGCGACGACGTTCGCCGGAGCCGCGCAGTTCGCGGCGATCAGCGTCCTGCACGACGGCGGCACAGTCGCGGCCGCGGTCGCGGCGGCGGTGCTCCTCAACGCTCGATACCTGGCGATCAGCCTCGCGATCGCGCCGGCGTTCGAGGGCACACGACTGCGGCGGCTCGTCGAGTCGCAGCTGATCGTCGACGAATCCTGGGCCGTCTCTCAGGTCGGCCAGGGGCGGGTCGACCGCCGCCTGCTCCTGGGCGCGGGGCTCACACTGTTTCCGTTCTGGGTCGGCGGCACGGCGCTCGGTGCCCTCGCCGGCGACGTGATCGGTGATCCGAAACGGCTGGGCTTCGACGGCGCGCTGCCGGCGCTCTTTCTCGCGCTCCTGGTCACGCAGCTCGTCGACCGCCGCGCGAAGATCGCGGCAGTCGCCGGAGGGACGATCGCCCTCGTCCTGATCCCGTTCACGCCTGCCGGCATCCCTGTGATCGCCGCCGCGGCCGTCTGCCTGTGGGGGTTGAAGCGATGAGCGACGCCTGGATCGTGGTCGTCCTCGTCGGGGCGTTCACGATCGCCTTCAAAGCCGCGGGTCCTGTGCTCCTCGGCGGCCGGACGCTTCCCGACCGGCTGACCGGAGCCGTCGAGCTCCTCGCTCCGTCGCTGCTCGCAGCGCTCGTCGTCACGCAGGCGGTCGGCGGAGACGAGGAGGTCGTCCTGGACGCGAGACTCGCCGGAGTGGCGGCCGGCGCCGTCGCGATCAGCCTCAAGGCGCCGCTGATCGTCGTGATCGTCGTCGCGGCCGCTGCCACAGCGCTCGTTCGGCTTGTGCTCTAGGGCAATTCGCCTTTTCCTTCCCGGAGCAACCTGCGAAAATGGCCTGCAGGCCGCAACCCGGGGGGTAGGAGGTTCCACCATGAATCCTTCCCGCAATCTCTCCGCGCGGATGGCCCACTGGAGCGCGCACCACCGGAAGGTCGCCATCTTCGGCTGGCTCGCCTTTTGTTTCGTCGCATTCGCAATCGGCGCCGCGCTGGGAACCGACAGTCTGACCGTCGCAAACTCTGGAGTCCGCGAGTCAGGCCGCATGGACAGACTGCTCGACAAGGACTTCAAGACCCCGGCGGGCGAGCGCATCCTCATCCAGTCGCCGACGCTGATCCACGTCGATCGCGAGTTCCAGGCGGTGACGAAGGACGTCATCTCGACGATTCGCGCGCGGCCAGAGGTGACCAACCTGAAGACGCCGTCCGAGGATCCCGGCCTCGTGTCTTCTGATCGCCACTCGGTCCTCGTCGACTTCGACATGAAGGGCGACCCGGACACCGCGTCCGACCGGGTGCAGCCGATCCTCGACGCCACTGCCGCGTTGCAGGCGAAGCACCCGGACTTCGTCGTCGAGGAATTCGGCTCCGCGAGCGCCGACAAGCAGCTCAACCACGTCTTCACCGATGATCTCAAGAAGGCAGGCGAGCTCTCGATTCCTGTCACGCTCGGCATCCTTCTGCTGACGTTCGGGGCGCTCGTCGCCGCCGGGATTCCGCTCCTCCTCGGCCTCACCGCAGTGCTCGCGACGCTGGGGCTGCTCGCAATCCCCAGCAAGGTCTTTCCCGTAGACGAGAGCATTGGCGCCGTCGTCCTCCTGATCGGTCTCGCGGTGGGAGTCGACTACACGATGTTCTATTTGAAGCGCGAGCGAGAGGAGCGCGCAGAGGGGCGGACCCCGGACGAGGCCTTGCAGCGCGCAGCCGCAACCTCAGGGCGATCGGTCCTCATCTCCGGCCTCACGGTGATCATCGCGATGGCCGGGCTGCTCCTTACCGGAGACCCGACCTTCAAGGGATTCGGCGTCGCGACGATGCTCGTCGTCGCCGTCGCCGTACTCGGCTCGCTGACGGTGCTTCCGGCGATGCTCTCGTGGCTCGGAGACCGCGTCGAGCGCATTCACATTCCGGTCGTCAAGCGGTTACAGCCCAAGCATGGCGAGGGCCGTTTCTGGAGCGCCGTGCTCACGCCGGTTCTGCGTCATCCGATACCCGCGGTCGTGCTCTCCGTCGGAGCGTTGCTCGCGCTGTGCGCCGTCGCGCTGCAGCTGAAGACGGTCGTGCCCGGAGCGGACACCTATCCACAATCCCTGCCCGCTGTGAAGACCTTCAACAAGATGCAGAAGGCATTTCCGGGCGGCTTGGAGCCGGCCGCGATCGTGATCAAGGCCCCGAACGTGCGCTCGCCCGAGATCGAGGAAGCGATCGGGCAGCTCAGCTGGCGCGCACTCTTCACGTACAAGATGCAGGAGCCGATCCTGACGGACGTCAACGATCAGGGCACAGTCGCGGTCGTCTCCATTCCAGTTCTGGGCTCCGGCACGGATGCGACCTCCAACTCGGCGATCACCGCGCTCCGTGAGGACATCCTCCCCAACACCGTCGGTCTCGTCCCGGCGGTCGAGGATTTCGGCGTGACCGGTGACACTGCGAGCTCGAAGGACTTCAACGACCAGATGGGCTCGAGGGTCCCGTACGTCTTCGGTTTCGTGATCCTCTTCGCGTTCTTGCTGCTGCTCGTCACGTTCAGGTCGCTGGTGATCCCGATCAAGGCGATCCTCCTCAACCTGCTGTCGGTCGGCGCCTGCTTCGGCGTGCTCGTGCTTGTCTTCCAGCACGGGATCGGCAAGAACATCCTGGACTTCACATACACAGGTGGCGTGACGGGGTTCATTCCGGTGTTCCTGTTCGTGATCCTCTTCGGGCTCTCGATGGACTACCACGTCTTCATCCTCAGCCGCATCCGGGAGGGCCATGACGAGGGACTCCCGACCAAGGAGGCCGTGGAGCACGGGATCAAGGTCACAGCCGGCGTCGTGACGGCCGCCGCGATCGTGATGGTGTGCGTCTTCGCCATCTTCGGGACGCTCCAGATCCTGTTCCTGAAGCAGTTCGGCGTGGGCCTCGCGGTTGCGATCCTGATCGACGCGACCATCGTCAGGGCCGTGTTGCTCCCGGCGTCGATGACGTTGCTCGGCGACTGGAACTGGTACCTGCCGAAGTGGCTCGAGTGGCTGCCGAGGCTCGAGCACGAAGAGGTTCCGGAGGCGCCGCCGGTGCCGACGCCCTAGGTTGGCCTTGGGGGCGGGTCGCAGCTCTGCGGCTCGCCCTCACAGCACCCCAACTTGAACCTGCACCGCGCGCACTGCCAGGTCCCGTGGCGCCATTCCATCGGCGCGGCACAGCGAAAACAGGTCTCGATCGCGTTCGGCGCGCTGCTACTCTTCACTGGCTCGGCGGCGTAGCTCAGTTGGTTAGAGCAGCGGAATCATAATCCGCGTGTCGGAGGTTCGAGTCCTCCCGCCGCTACCTCCTCGTAGACTGAAAAGACTGAAATGGCATCTGGAGTTAGAGACGCAATCACCCTTGCCTGCACTGAGTGCCGGCGCCGCAACTACCAAAGCTCGAAGTCGAAGCGGAACACGCCCGACCGCGTCGAGCTGAAGAAGTACTGCCGCTGGTGCGGGCGCCACACGGCGCACAGGGAGACGCGCTAATGGCCCGGAACACGAGGCAGCGACGGCGCCAGCGGCGTCGAGCGCAGGGCGCGGGCGCCGCCGAGCAGCAGCCCGAGAAGAGCGTCACCCAGCGCGCGCGCGCGCGTCAACAAGCAGTCCGCCCCTCCGCGCAGCCGCCCAAGACCCAGACCGGGTCGCGGCGCGTCCCCGGCGGCGGCTTCAAGCGCTTCGTCTCCGAGTCCTGGGCCGAGCTCAAGAAAGTCGAGTGGCCGACCCAGAGCCAGGTGATCCAGGGCACGATCGTCGTCATCATCGCGTGCGCGATCGTCGGCACATACCTCTGGATCGCCGACCTCGCCTTCAAGCCGTTCGTCCGGGACATCCTGCTGAGGTAACCGTGTTCCGCTGGTACGTGATCAACACCTACTCCGGGCACGAGAACAAGGTGAAAGCCAATCTCGAGCACCGGATCGTCTCCATGAACCAGGGCCCCCGGTTCCGCCGGGTGGTGGTCCCGACCGAGCAGGTGATCGAGACGAAGGACGGCCAGAAGGTGCAGACCGAGAAGCGCGTCCTGCCCGGCTACGTCCTCGTGAACATGGATCTCGACGACGACGCGTGGGGCGTGGTCAAGAACACCCCCGGCGTGACCGGCTTCGTCGGCGCCGGGAACATCCCGGTTCCGCTCTCGCAGCCCGAGGTCGACCGGATCCTGCGCACCGGCGCGGCGATCGGCGAGCGCCAGCGGGCGCAGGTCGAGTTTTCGCTGGGCGAGTCGGTGAAGGTAACCTCGGGGCCGCTCTCCGACTTCGACGGCGAGATCGTCGACGTCAACGCGGACGCCCAGAAGCTCAAGGTGCTCGTCGACATCTTCGAGCGCCAGGTGCCCGTGGAGCTCGGATTCGACCAGGTGAAGAAGCTCGACTGATGGCGAAAAAGGTTCTGACACTCATCAAGCTGCAGATCCCGGGCGGGCAGGCGAACCCTGCGCCTCCGGTCGGCCCTGCGCTCGGCCAGCACGGCGTGAACATCATGGAGTTCTGCAAGGCGTTCAACGCGCAGACGCAGCAGGAGAACGGCCGGATCACACCGGTCGAGATCACGGTCTACGAGGACCGCTCGTTCACGTTCATCACGAAGACGCCGCCGGCCGCGGTGCTGATCAAGGAGGCGCTGCGCCTCGACAAGGGCTCCGCCGAGCCGAACCGCGAGAAGGTCGGCCGCCTCACGCGCGATCAGGTGCGCCAGATCGCCGAGGTCAAGATGCCCGACCTGAACGCGCGCGACATCGAGGCTGCGATGCTCGTCGTCGCCGGCACCGCGCGCTCGATGGGAGTGGAGACCGACCTGTGAGCCACGGCAAGCAGTACAGGAACGCACGTGCCGCCTTCGACCGCGAGGAGCTCTACTCGCCTGCGCAGGCGATCCGCTTGCTCAAGGGGTTCGAGACGGCGAAGTTCGACGAGACGGTCGAGGCGCACTTCAACCTCGGCCTCAACGTCCGCCACGCCGAGCAGCAGCTGCGCGGGACGCTGATGCTCCCGCACGGCACCGGACGCGAGGCGAAGGTCGCCGTCTTCGCCGAGGGCGACAAGGCGCGCGAGGCGCAGGAGGCCGGCGCTGACATCGTCGGCACCGCCGATCTTGCGACGCAGATCGAGGAGGGCTTCGACGACTTCGACGTCGCGGTCGCCACGCCCGACCAGATGAGCGTCGTCGGCAAGCTCGGCCGCATCCTCGGCCCGCGCGGGAAGATGCCGAACCCGAAGACGGGCACGGTCACGATGGACGTCGGCAAGGCCGTCCGAGAGGCGAAGGCGGGCAAGCTCGAGTACCGCACCGACCGCGGCGCGAACGTCCACGTCACGATCGGCAAGAAGAGCTTCGGCGAGAAGCAGCTCGCCGAGAACTACGCAGCGCTGCTCGACGAGATCATGCGCGCGAAGCCGGCCGCGGCGAAGGGCCGCTACATTCGTTCCGTTACGCTTACGAGCACGATGGGGCCGGGCGTTCGCATCGACCCGTCCCGCGTCAGAGGAATCGTCGAAGAGCTGGAGGCAGCAGAGCCAGAAGCAGTTTCAGCGTAAGGAAGCCCGTCGCCGAAGACAGCCGGCAGCTCGCGAAGAGCGGAAGTCCAGCCGAGGTGCGGTCGCAGCGAGAGTCATCTCGTCGGCCCGCCTGCGTGCGGGTCGAAGTGTTTCAGGAGGTGATTCGATGCAGAAATCCGAGAAAGAACGAGTCGTCGCAGAGCTGACCGAGCGCTTGCAGAGCGCCGAGACGCTGATCGTCGCGGACTACCGCGGCCTGACCGTCACGGAGATCGGCGAGCTGCGCGGGAAGCTGCTCGAGCACGGGGCGCGCTTCTCGGTCGTCAAGAACTCGCTCACGAAGCGGGCCGCGGAATCCGCCGGCGTGGAGCCGCTGCTGGCACTCCTCGAGGGGCCGACGGCGATCGCGTTCCTCGAGACCGGCGGAGACCCCGTCGCGGTCGCTAAGGCCCTCGACGAGGCCGTTCGCGCGCAGACGATCACGCTCAAGGGCGGCCTGCTCGAGGGCGCGGAGATCGGTGCGGACGACATCAAGCAGCTCGCGAAGCTGCCGCCGGCCGAGATGCTGCGCGCGCAGCTCGTCGGAGCGGTCGCCGGGCCGGTGACGGCGGTCGTCGGCCTGTTCGCGGCGCCGATGCGCGAGCTCGTCGGAGTGATCGACGCGCGGATCCGGCAGCTCGAGGAGCAAGGCGAGACAGCGGAAGCTCCGGCCGAGGAAGAGGCCCCGGCCGAGGAGGAGCCGAAGGCCGAAGCCGAGCCCACAGCCGAGGAACCAGCGGCCGAGGAAGAGCCTGCCGCCGAGGAGCCCACTGCGGAAGCTGAGCCCGAGCCGGCTGAGGAACCACAACCAGAGCCCGAACAGGAATCCCCTGAAGGAGAGGAGCAGTAATGGCAGCGAAGACGGACACGGACAAGCTCGTCGAGTCCCTGGGCGGCATGACCGTCCTCGAGCTCGTCGACCTGAAGAACAAGCTGGAGGAGGAGTGGGGTGTCACGGCCGCAGCGCCGATGGCCGTTGCCGCTGCTCCGGCCGGTGGCGGCGACGGCGCGGCAGCCGCCGAGGAGAAGACGTCCTTCGACGTCGTCCTCTCGGAAGCCGGCGGCCAGAAGATCCAGGTGATCAAGGTCGTCCGAGCGGTCACAGGCCTCGGCTTGAAGGAGGCCAAGGACCTCGTCGACGGCGCGCCGAACCCGGTCAAGGAAGGCGTCGCGCAGGAAGAGGCCGACCAGATCAAGGCCCAGCTCGAAGAGGCAGGCGCTACCGTCGAGCTGAAGTAGGAGTTCCTCCGGCCCCTCGAGCTCACGGCGCCCTTTCCTATCTGGCGGGCGCTAGGTCGAGCTCGTAGAAACGCGCCCGTTGGGCTGGGGCGGGTCTCAACTCAGACCCGCCCCAGCCATCGTCCTTCAGTCGTCGACCGAAGGATGCGTGACCTTCAGGTCGTGGTTGGCCAGGTCGTAGTGCGAGATGACGGGAGCCCCGTCCGCACCAAGAGCGATCGACGTATCGAATCCGACCTCGAAGTTCGGGTCGGCGACGCTGATCGCCTCGTCCGAGCCCGCGCATGCAGCGTCGTTGCAGCGAGCGAGCTTGAGGTAGAGGTGGGGGCTCTCCGCGAAGTAGCTGATGACCGGATTTCCCCGGGGCCCGATCGCGATCGACGTATACCAGCCTGCGTTGTCGGAGTCGACGTCGCTCAACGTCACTTCGCCCGCGCAGGTGGAGTCGATGCAGTGTGCGACTTTGAGCCTCCCGTGGGTTTCGTCGAGATAGCTGATCACCGGGTTTCCGTCGGTGCCAATCGCGAGTGAGGTGTAGTTGCCCACGGTGCCGTCGAAGTCGAGAACGCTGGTGTGCGCCCCGTTGCAGCCGGAGTCGAGGCAATAGGCGACTTTGAGGTCGCCGCGAGTGATGTCGAAGTAGCTGATCACCGGATTGCCGTCGGTTCCGATCGCGAGGGACGTTTCGAGTCCGACGAAGCCGAAGGAGTCGTCGACCGTATTGATCCTCTCGTTCGAACCGGTGCACGCGGGGTCATTGCAAACGGCGACCTTCAGCTCGCCGCTGTAGTAGCTGATGACGGGGTTGCCGTCCGTTCCGATCGCGATCGAGCTATCGGACCCCGTGTTGCCGCTCGAATCGACCGTGCTCAGCGTCTCGTTGCCGCCGGCGCAGGCCGGATCGTTGCAAGCCGCGACCTTCAGGTCGAGGCCGAGGTCGTCGTAGTAGCTGATCACCGGGTTCCCGTTCTCGCCGATTGCCAACGAGGTCTGCTCGGAGACGTGCGTCGACGGATCCACTGTGTTCACAGCCTCGTTTCCTCCCGAGCAGGAAGGGTCGTTGCAGCGCGTGACCTTGAGACGGTGGTTCGTTTGGTCGACGTAGCTGATAACCGGATTGCCGTCGGTCCCGATCGCGATGGATGAGTTCGCCCCGACATCGCCGCCCGAGTCGACCTTCTCACTGTGCCCACGGCAGGGAGCATTCGGATAGGAGGCCGGATTGGCGGCTGCGAGGGCGCAGTAGTTGTGATTGCCGGGAAGTACCGACGGAGCCAGGTCGTTTTGGGTCACGCAGCCATCGCAGAAGAGCTCGCCGTCGAGGAGGTGAAGGCCGCCGTGCGCTTGGACGACGAACTGGTCCGGGCCGGTCGAGCTGACGTCCTCGTCCGTCGAGTCGCCCCACACGAAGCTCCCGCCGTCGCTCGCGTGCGCGCGAAAGCCGGCGGCGAAGCTAAAGCTCCCGAGCGCCTCGTTGAAGGAGCCTCCGGGAACGGTGGCGTGGTTTGCGCCGGCGTGGTTGTTCTCGCCGCCGCTCACCGTCGACCAGCCGGCATCCGCCGTGTTGTTCGAGCCCGCCGCGAGGCTGTAACTCCCACTCGCCTGGTTGTGCGAGCCGCCGAGGATGGTTGCCGTGTCGCCGCTCGCGACGTTGCACTCGCCTCCGCTGATCGTGGCGCGGTCGCCGCTCGCGACGTTGCAGATTCCTCCGCCGATCGTCGCCTGGCCGCCGCCCGCGCGGTTGTTGTGACCGCCTGCGACGGTTGCGCCCGAGTTCTCTGCACGGTTGTCGCCTCCGCCGCCCACCGTCCCGAGAATCCCGTTGACGACATTCGGGAAGTCCGACGTTCCGCCGCCGCCGATCGTCGCGCCGTACGCGCCGGAGCCGACCTCGTTCGCACTGTGGCCGCCGACGACATTCGGGCTCTCCGAGCTCGGCTCGAGCCGTAGGGCCCGCTGGCTGTTGACCTTGAAGGTGAGCGGCCGGTCGTCCCGGGTCCCGACGAAGTCCGAGTCGTTGGTTCCCGAGTTTCCGCCGAGGCTCCAACCGGGAGTCGCGAGCGTGTCCGGCACGTTCTTGAGCTTCGACCACTCGAGCGGGTTCGCCGGATCGTTGACCGTGCCCGGAGTCGAGATCGAGCTGTAGCGAGCCACGTCGCTCGAGAGCCGGGCGTCGGGAACCGTGCCGTTCGAGAGGTTGCCTGCGTCGAGGTTCGTCAGGCCCGAGCCGTTGCCGTCGAATACTCCGTCCGACCTGACGCTGGCGAGGACGGTCCCGGTCGAGTCTCCCCAGGCCTGCAGCGGCGCGGTCTGGCCGGAGGTCCCCTGCACCCGCAGAGGCGTGCTCGACGCGCTGGTGCTGACCAAGATTCCCAGGCTGCCGGCGAAGACGTTGTTGGCGTTGGCGAGGGTCAGGGCCTTCGAATACCCGCCGAAGAAGACGTCGTCAGGCACCCGCCCTTCCAGGTTGTCGGCATCCAGGTGTGCGAGCCCATGGTCGAGCTCGGCCTGCGTCGCCGGGTCGAACGAGAGCTTCGCGGGAGTGACGCCCCCGTCGGCCACGCTGAACTCCGTTCCGTTCAGGCTCAACCCTTCGCCGGCCGTGTAGGCGGTGCCTCCCAGGTCGGGCTGGCAGGTCACGTTCCCGGTCTGCGAGATCGCGCGGATCGACGATCCTTCCGCGCAGCTGTCGAACACGCGCGACTGAACCTGGTTCGGCTCGACGTTGAACTGGGTTCCGTTGAGCACGAGCCCGAAGCCTGCGGAGTAGGCAGGCCCGGTGTCGTCGACCCCGTCCGCGAACCCGGCCGGGACGCCCTTGAGCTTCGTCCAGTGCACAGGATTCGACCCCTCGTTGATCGTCCCGGGCGAGCCCAGCAGCGAGACCAGGCTGTTGAAGGTGGCCTGGCTCGTCAGAGACGCGCAAACCCAAGCGCCTCCGTTCCAGGTCGTGCCCTGGCTCGCGGCGCACGACTGCGGTAGTCGAAAGGCCGGGGCAAGCGCCAGCGAGACGTCCCCGTTCGCGCCGCCACCGGTGAGCCCGGTTCCGGCGGCCAGAGAGGTCAGGTCACCCGCTGACAATTTGACCACCCGGGCGCTGCCGCACGAACCCGCTGGTGCGTCACCGACCGCGACTTGGACGATGAGCGTTGCTCTCAGGCAGCCGGTGTACGAGTCGACGGCCAACGGCGCCTCCGGACCCTGAGCTGCAGCCGACACGGGAACGGCTCCGATGCCTACTCCCAGTGCGACGACGACGACGAGTGCTCGAAGCTTGCTCCTCATTTCTCGGCCTCCAGGACCCCTGGGATTGACTGCGTTCGTTGCTTGCCTTCGACGGCTTCGACGATCCGGTCGTACGGAAGCTCCGCGGTTCGCGCTGCCTCGCGCAGAGCCTCGGGCGACTCAGCCTCGAAGACGTGCAGGAGCGTCTCGTCACCTGGAAGAAACGTCGTTCGCAGGTGCCGGACATCGGTGCCGAGCTTCGCCGCGAGCCGGGCGCGCTCTCGCTGAGCGTCGACGGAGCCCACGGTTGCATACGACTCGATCAGGTACCTCGGCATCTCGCTCGACCGTAGAGCCGCTGTCTCCGGAAGGAAATCCCGGAAACCCCCTGACTTTGCTCAGCTGGCCGGAACAGACATCCGGTGGGCCAGCCCGGCGCGCGATCTGACGCCTAGCTTGGCGTAGATCCGCGTCAGGTGACCCTCGACCGTGCGTGGCGTGACGAAGAGCTGCGCGGCAACTTCTTTGTTCGTCTTGCCCGTGGCGACGAGCTCCGCGATGCGGCGTTCGGTCGGTGTCAGCTCGGCCCCGATTGCCGCGCGGCCTCCGACTCGAGCTAGCTCCGAGCGGGCCTTCTCGGCCCAAAGGACGGCTCCGAGCTCCTCGAAGATCGTGAGCGCTCGCGTCAGAGTCTCCCGCGCCGCGCCGCGCTCTTTCCTCCTCCGCTGGATTGCGCCGAGAGCGAGCAAGCTGCGTGCCAGGTCGAAGGGCTGTGCGAGCCGCTCGTGGACGGTCAGGGCGCGGTCGAGGGCGGACGCTGCAGACGCCAGGTCGCCCCCAGCGGCGAGGATCAGCCCTTCGCAGCGCGCCGCGCCGGCCTCGCCCCACGGACTTTCGATGCGGCTCAGGCGCTCCCGCAACTCCGCGAGCAGCCGGCGCGCCTCCCCGAGCTCGTCGAGCTCGACGAGCGCCTCGATCGCGTTCGGAAGCTCCGCGTAGATGCTCGGCTCGCGCCATCCCAACGAGCCGAGGCGGGCCGCAAGCGGCCTCAGGGCCCGGTCGGCAGCCTCCGGATCGCCGACGGAGAGCTCGAGAAAGCCGAGGACGCTGATGTGCTGGAGCCGAAACGCCTCGTCGCCGCAGTGCTCGGACAGCGTCATCCCTCGCCGCACCGATGCACGGGCCTCCTCGACACGTCCGAGATGTGCGTCGACGAGCGCGCCTACGTAGAGGAGGCCGCTGAGGTCCTGCTCCCGGCCGATCTGCTCCGCGCGCTCGTATCCCTCGGCAGCTTTCAGCGAGGCGAGCGGCCAGTCGCCCGCACGTAACTCGAGCTCTGCCTGGTGCATCAGGGCGGCTGCGACTGCCCGTTCGTCCCCGAGCGAGACCGCGCGCTCGAGCCGCATTCTCATCCGCGCTCGCGCCTCGTCGAGTCGTCCCGCGCACATCAGGCGCATGCCCAGCGCGAAGCTCGGGCTGCTGCTGTCGTACACGCCGTCCTGCACCGCGGCTTCCTCGAGCACGACCGCGCGCTCGAGGAGTCCCGGTGTCGGCTCGACGGCCGTCATCGTCTCGAACCACGCGACCGTAGCGAGGGCCGTCGCGAGAATGTTCGGATCTCCCGCGCGCTCCGCCGGCTCCAGCGCTGCCCGCGCGTGCTCCAGCGCCCGCTCCGAGGCGCCTTGAACGAGCAGGATCTCACCGAGGTAGCACTCGATCTTGGCGACGCGAGCGTCATCTCCGCAGGCGTCGTCGAGAGCGCGTTCGGCAAGCTCGAGACAGCGTTCGAAGCTCTGCTGCGCGCTTGCGAGCAGCAGCAGGGCGTCGGCTCGTGCGCCACCGGGTGACAGTTCCTCGACGAGTGGCTCGAGCGTCGAAGCAGCCGTGTCCAGCTCGCCGGCCGGGAGCTGATATCCGGCCACGTCGACGCGGCGCTCGAGCAGCCGGGCTCGTTCCGACGTGGGCGTCAGGCGGACCGCAAGCTCCGCGAGCTCAGCCGCCGTTCCGGTGGCGCCCCGGCGAGCCGCGCGTCGCGCTGCCGATTCGACGGCATCGGCGACGTCCCCGTCCGGCCCCTCCGCGCTCAGCGCCAGGTGCCGGGCCCGATCCTCCGGATCGGAGACGACCTCGGCGAGCCGGCGGTGCAGACGCCTCCGCTCGGTTCCGGTGATCGAGCCGTAGGCGGCCGAGGCGAGCAGCGGATGAGTGAAGCCGACGCCGTCGTTGGTGAGCTCGATCAATCCCGCCTCGGATGCCTGTTCGAGCGCAGGCCAGTCTCCGAGCATGGCTTCGGTCGGCCGCCTCAGCGCAGCCGCGGCGGCGAGGACCTGCCGGACGTTCGCGGGCTGCGCATCGATGCGCTCGCGGAGGATCTCCTCGAGCGTCTCGGGCACCGGCAGGGGATGCCCGGGGCGGATTCCGCCCGCGCTTTCCAAAGCCCGCACGAGCTCCTGCGCGTAGAACGGGTTCCCACCCGACGCCTCGTGCACCCTACGCAGCGTCGGGCGTGCGAGCGTCCTCGCCAGTCGCTCGCGAAGCAGGCGGTGCAGCGCCCCCAGGCTCAGGGGGCCGACCCGAACCACGTGCCGACGTTCCTCCGGCACGGAGAGCTCGAGCCGCCCCGAGGCGAGCTTCGACGTTTGCCGGCGGGCGAGTAGAAGAGCCACAGGCTCATCGCGGAGCCGCCGGGCCGCGAACTCCAACATCGCGCCGGACGAACGGTCGAGCCACTGCAGGTCGTCCACCGCCACGACGACCGGCTTCGATGTGGCAAGCGTCCGCAACACGCCGAGCAGCGCGACGCCCAGGGTGTGCTGCTCCGGCGGCGGTCCGGTAGAGCCCCGCAGGAGGAGGGCGATCTCGAGCGCGCGGCGCTGAGGCCCGGGGAGGCTCGGGAGTACTTCGTCCAGCACGTCTGACAGGAGGTCGCTGACGACGCTGTAGGCGAACGTCGCTTCCTTCTCGGCCGGGCTTGCGCGGAGGACACGGTAGGAGAGCTCGACCGAGGCCTCAACGCCGGCGCGCCAGAGTGTCGTCTTGCCGATACCCGGCTCGCCCTCGATGAGCAGAGCCCCGGATGGAGGGGTCGGGTCGAGGAACGACGAAATCGCTTGCAGCTCCTCATCGCGTCCGACGATCTCAGTGCTCGGCACGGCCCTCCAGGGGACCCCGGATTCTCGCTCAGGCGGCGCGAAAGGCCAAGAGCCGCAGCGCCGGTCGCGCGGAGCTCAGCCCGCGCCGCCGAGCGACAGGAACGCCGCCGCGGTCACGCAGAAGCTGATGAATGAAAGTGCCAACAGGAGCCGCATGAGCCCGCAGGCTTACATGGAACGAGCGCCCGCTCAATAGGTCCGAAGGCCTATTTTCCTGGGCTGAGCGGCCTGTTTCCGAGAGTCGCCGGGAATATCGAGAGCTCCGACGGCGTTCTACTACTTGGATGGCAAGAAAGCGCTTTCGACTGCGCTTGCGCGGTCAACCTCTTTTTCGCTATTCTGCTCGGTTCCGGTCGTAGATCCGCGCACCCGCACGCCGTAATTCAAGGGAGGCTCCACATTTGAGCAGCATCGTTGCTGCGCCTAGCGCGCGCAAGAGTTTTTCACGCCTCAAGCACGTCCTCGAACTACCCAACCTGATCGACATCCAGAAGGCTTCCTTCAAGTGGTTCCTGGAGGAAGGGCTTCGCGAGACGATCGACGACATTTCGCCGATCGAGGACTACACGGGCACGCTCGCCATCGAGTTCGGTGAGTACGAGTTCGGCGACCCGCCCGTCTCGATTCAGGAATGCCGCGAGAAGGACCTGACCTACCAGGCCCCGCTGTCGATGCTGGTCCGCTTCGTCAACAAGGAGACGGGCGAGATCCGCGAGCAGCGGGTGTTCATGGGCGACTTCCCGATGATGACCGAGTTCGGCACGTTCATCATCAACGGGACCGAGCGTGTCATCGTGACCCAGCTCGTCCGCAGCCCGGGCGCCTATCTGATGGAGCCCAAGGATGCGTCGAAGCAGGTCTTCACGGCGAACCTGATGCCGAGCCGCGGCTCGTGGCTCGAGCTCGAGATCGACAAGAAGGGCATCGTCTACGCCCGCATCGACCGGAAGCGCAAGCTCCCGATCACCACGCTCCTCCGGGCGCTGCCCGACGAGGATCCGACGACGGGCTTCAAGCTCGACACGAGCTCGAACGAGGCGATCCTCAAGCTCTTCAACAACTCGATCTACATCGTCAACACGATCGAGAAGGACCCGGCCACGCGCGAGGACGAGGCGCTGATCGAGGTCTTCAAGAAGCAGCGTCCAGGCGAGCCGCCGACGGTCGACAACGCGCGGAACCTCCTGAACTCGCTCTTCTTCGACCCGAAGCGCTACGACTTGACGAAGGTCGGCCGCTACAAGCTCAACCAGCGGCTCGACGTCGACGTGCCCGAGGGCACGCGCGTGCTCACGACGCAGGACATCCTCGCGCTCGTCCAGCGCCTCGTCGACATGCCGACGAAGCTCGGCGTGCCCGAGGACTCGAAGGACTTCGCGGCCGAGGCGATCACGCTCTCGCGTGACCCGATCCGCGGCGAGCTCGACGAGTACGAGCACTTCGGCAACCGCAGGCTGCGCACCGTCGGCGAGCTGATCCAGGAGGCGTTCCGCGTCGGCCTGTACCGCATGGAGCGCGTCGTCCGCGAGCGGATGACGACCGAGGACGTGGACACGATCACGCCGCAGACGATCATCAACATCCGGCCGGTCGTGGCCGCGCTGAAGGAGTTCTTCGGCTCCTCGCAGCTGTCGCAGTTCCTCGACCAGACGAACTCGCTGTCGGCCCTGACCCACCGCCGCCGCCTGTCGGCGCTCGGCGCGGGCGGCCTGACTCGTGAGCGCGCCCCGATCGAGGTGCGCGACGTGCACCCGACGCACTACGGCCGCATGTGCCCGATCGAGACCCCGGAAGGACCGAACATCGGCCTCATCGGCTCGCTCGCCTCGATGGCGACGGTCTCGGAGTTCGGCTTCATCCAGACGCCGTACCGGGTCGTCAAGGCCGGCAAGGTGACCGACGAGATCATCTACCTCGACGCCGCCGAGGAGGCGCAGTACACGATCGCGCAGGCCTCGGAGCCGGTCGACGAAAAGACCGGCCGCTTCCTGCACGACCAGGTGCTCTGCCGCTCCAAGGAGGGCGAGGCGGTCACCGCCGACCCGAAGGACATCCAGTACATGGACGTCGCTCCGGCGCAGATCGTCTCGGTCGGCACGGCCCTGATCCCGTTCCTCGAGCACAACGACGCGAACCGCGCGCTGATGGGCGCGAACATGCAGCGGCAGGCCGTGCCTCTGATGATCACCCAGGCGCCGCTCGTCGGGACGGGGCTCGAGTACCGCGCCGCCGTCGACACGGGTGACGTCGTCATCGCGCGTGAGAGCGGCCAGGTCGTCGACGTCGACGCCGAGAAGATCGTGCTCGACACGAAGGACGGCAAGGACACCTACGAGCTGACGAAGTTCATGCGCTCGAACCAGGGCACGCTGATCCACCAGAAGCCCGTCGTCGAGGTCGGCGACCGGATCAAGGCCAGCGAGGTGCTGGCCGACGGCTCGTCGACGTCGAACGGGGAGCTCGCGCTCGGCGCGAACCTGCTCGTGGCGTTCATGCCGTTCGAGGGCTACAACTTCGAGGACGCGATCGTCATCTCGGAGCGGCTCGTGAAGGAGGACGTCCTGTCGTCCATCCACATCCACGAGTACGAGATCGACGCCCGGACGACGAAGCTCGGCGACGAGGAGATCACGCGCGACATCCCGAACCGCTCCGAGGATTCCCTCAAGGATCTCGACGAGCGCGGGATCGTCCGCATCGGTGCAGAGGTCGGCTCCGGCGACCTGCTCGTCGGCAAGGTGACCCCGAAGGGCGAGACCGAGCTGACCGCCGAGGAGAAGCTGATCCGCGCGATCTTCAAGGAGAAGGCGCGCGAGGTCCGTGACACCTCACTGAAGGTGCCGCACGGCGAGGGCGGCAAGGTGATCGACGTCAAGACGTTCTCGCGCGACGCGGGCGACGACCTGTCGCCGGGCGTGAACGAGCTCGTTCGCGTCTACGTCGCGAAGAAGCGCAAGATCGCCGAGGGCGACAAGCTCGCCGGCCGCCACGGGAACAAGGGCGTCATCGCCAAGATCGTCCCCGAGGAGGACATGCCGTTCCTCGAGGACGGCCGTCCCGTCGACGTGATCCTCAACCCGCTCGGCGTGCCGAGCCGGATGAACATCGGCCAGATCCTCGAGACCCACCTCGGCTGGGCCGCCGCGCACGGCGTCTTCACCGAGAACGGCGACTCCAACGGCCAGCCGACGCCCGTCGCGACCCCGGTCTTCGACGGCGCGAGCGAGCAGGACGTCGACGAGGCTCTCGTCGAGTGGGTGAAGCGGAACCCCGACTCGCCGATCACGTTCGTGGTCGACGAGAAGCGGCCGGTAGGGCGCAAGACCTCGGGCAAGCTCCGCCTCTTCAACGGCAAGACCGGCGAGGCCTACAACCAGAAGATCACGGTCGGCTTCATGTACATCCTGAAGCTGCTCCACCTCGTGGACGACAAGATCCACGCGCGCTCGACCGGCCCGTACTCGCTCGTCACGCAGCAGCCGCTGGGCGGTAAGGCCCAGTTCGGCGGCCAGCGCTTCGGGGAGATGGAGGTCTGGGCGCTCGAGGCCTACGGCGCGGCGTACACGCTGCAGGAGATGCTCACGATCAAGTCCGACGACACGGTCGGACGGGTCAAGGCCTACGAGGCGATCGTCAAGGGCGAGAACATCGCCGAGCCGTCGATCCCCGAGTCGTTCAAGGTCCTGCTGAAGGAGATGCAGTCCCTGGCGCTCGACGTGGACGTCCTCTCCGAGGAGGGCGCCGAGGTCGAGGTGCGCGAGGAGGACGACGAGCTGCTCCGCGCGGCCGAGGAGCTCGGGATCGACCTCTCGCCGGGCTCGCTCCGCGCGGCGGCGCGTCCCGCGGATGCGCAGGAGACCGAAGAAGGCCAGGAGCGGGTCGACGAGACGGGTGAGCTGAACCTCCCCGCGGACGAAGCACTGACCGATCTCGCCGAGGTCGAGGTCGGAGACGAACCAGCGGCAGAAACAACGGAAGAGAGCTGAGGGAACTTTGATCGATATCAACGAGTTCGACGCGATCCGAATCGGTCTCGCGTCGTCGAAGCAGATTCGCGACTGGTCGTCCGGCGAGGTCACGAAGCCCGAGACGATCAACTACCGCACGCTCAAGCCCGAGCGTGACGGTCTCTTCTGCGAGCGCATCTTCGGTCCGACGAAGGACTGGGAGTGCTACTGCGGCAAGTACAAGCGAGTCCGCTACAAGGGCATCATCTGCGAGCGCTGCGGCGTCGAGGTGACCCGCCAGAAGGTGCGCCGCGAGCGCATGGGCCACATCGACCTGGCCGCTCCGGTCTCGCACATCTGGTTCTTCAAGGGCGTTCCCAGCCGGATCGGCTACCTGCTCGACATCGCTCCGCGCGAGCTCGAGAAGGTCCTCTACTTCGCAGCCTCGATCGTGACCACGGTCGACGCGGCCAAGCGCAAGAAGGACCTGAACGACCTCGAGAGCAAGGTCGAGGCCGAGAAGGAGCAGATCGACGTCGACCGCGAGGAGACGCTCGCTGCGCTCGAGGATCGGCTGAAGAGGCGCCGCAACTACTTCACCAAGGGCACCGAGCGCAACTTCGACGAGGACGACGAGTTCTGGGTCCGCGGCTTGTCCAACTGGGCCGAGGAGCAGGCGATCCCGCCGCTCGAGGAGGCACGCGAGCTCGTCGGGAAGCTGTTCCTCGACGTCGCGACCAAGATCACGACCGAGGACTCGAAGAAGATCCGCGAGCTCGTCCGCAACGCGGCCATCCGCGACGACCGCCGGCTGACCCCGAAGGAGCTCGAGACGGTCGCAAACGTCGCGATCCAGATCCGGGAGGCGCTCAAGGGGCTCTACAAGGATCTCGCGAAGGCGACCGGCTCGAAGAAGGGCGCCGTCACGAAGCACATCAACCGTGTGCTCGACGGCCTGCTCGTCAAGAAGGCGCAGATCCACGAGGACGACACGGAGCTCGTCGCGGGGATCGACATGAAGCAGGTCGAGAAGGCGCGCGACCTCGGCAAGGGGCTCCTCCGCGAGGTGCTCGACACCGCCGAGCCGAACGCGAATGCGGACGCAATCCGCGAGCTGACCGAAGACCTCTGCCTGCGCACGGACGGGAAGATCCAGAAGGAAGACCACGACGCGATCGTCCAGTGGTCGCTGAAGGTGCGCGAGATGTACCTCGACATCGATTCGCGGCGCAAGGACGCGCACGACGCGGGCGAGGACTCGAAGCAGCGCCTCGCCGACACGTGGGAGCTCTTCAAGGAGCTCGAGCCGAAGCAGATCATCGGCGACGAGCAGCTGTTCCGCGAGCTGAAGGACCGCTTCGGCTCGCCGTACGGGTTCGACGTCTACTTCACGGGTGGCATGGGCGCGGAGGCGATCCGCGAGCTGCTCAAGGACCTCGACCTGGACGCCGAGGCTGCCTTCCTCCGCGAGACGATCAAGACCTCGAAAGGCCAGAAGCAGCAGCGTGCGATCAAGCGGCTGAAGGTCGTCAACGCCTTCATCAAGTCGGAGAACAAGCCCGAGTGGATGGTTCTCGAGGCGATCCCGGTGATCCCGCCCGAGCTGCGCCCGATGGTGCAGCTGGACGGAGGTCGTTTCGCGACGAGCGACCTGAACGACCTGTACAGGCGCGTGATCAACCGGAACAACCGACTGAAGCGGCTGCTCGATCTGGGCGCGCCCGAGATCATCGTCAACAACGAGAAGCGGATGCTCCAGGAGGCGGTCGACGCGCTGTTCGACAACGGCCGCCGTGGCCGGCCCGTCACCGGGCCCGGCAACCGGGCGCTGAAGTCGCTCTCGGACATGCTCAAGGGCAAGCAGGGCCGGTTCCGCCAGAACCTTCTCGGCAAGCGCGTCGACTACTCGGGCCGCTCGGTGATCGTCTCCGGGCCGAGCCTGCGGCTGCACCAGTGCGGGCTGCCGAAGCTCATGGCCCTCGAGCTCTTCAAGCCGTTCATCATGGCGCGGCTGGTCGAGCGCAAGGCGGTCCAGAACATCAAGGCCGCGAAGAAGATGGTCGACTCGATGATCCCGGAGGTCTGGGACGTCCTCGAGGAGGTCATCCACGACCACCCGGTGCTCCTGAACCGCGCCCCGACGCTCCACCGGCTGGGCATCCAGGCCTTCGAGCCGGTGCTGGTCGAGGGCAAGGCGATCCAGGTGCACCCGCTCGTCTGCCACGCGTTCAACGCCGACTTCGACGGCGATCAGATGGCGGTCCACGTGCCGCTGTCCGCCGAGGCGCAGGCCGAGGCGCGAGTGCTGATGCTGTCCTCGAACAACATCCTCTCGCCGGCCCACGGCTCGCCGCTGGCGACGCCGACGCAGGACATGGTCCTGGGCATCTACTACCTCACGTACGGGCCCTCGGCTGAGGATCTCGCCGAAGAGGATCAGAAGCTCCGCCAGTCGAAGAGGGCAAACGGCGGCGCGCGCCCGCGCACCTTCCGCACCGCGCAGGAGGCGGAGCTCGCCTACGAGAACGCCCTCGTGGCGCTTCACGACCACGCCGAGTACCGGCGCGCCGGCCACGAGCACTTCATGACCACGGTCGGGCGGATCATCTTCAACGACCGCGTGGAGCGGGCCCTCGCCGAGGCGCTCGGCGACGAGTTCGACCAGGAGGGCTACGAGTTCGTCAACCGCTCGCTGAAGAAGCGCGACGTCAACGACATCGTCTCCGACCTCGTCGAGCGCTACGGCGCGCCCGTGATCGCGCGCGCCCTCGACGCGTTCAAGGAGCTCGGGTTCCACTTCGCCACCCAGGCGGGGATCACGATCTCC
>DATBGG010000019.1:0-26796 GCA_036558065.1 Gaiellaceae bacterium
GCCCGCGGTGGGGGGCAGGAGGGTCGTCAGCATGTGCACGGTCGTCGACTTCCCGGCGCCGTTCGGCCCGAGGAAGCCGTAGATCTCGCCCGGCTCGACGCGGAGGTCGATGCCGTCCACGGCGCGGATGTCGCCCTTGAACGTGCGCACGAGGCCCTCGGCCTCGATGCCATGTGCCTCAGCCATCCCGACGACTCTACAGGAAGATCCTTGAATTAGTCAAACATTGCAGATATCAAGGTTCTGCGGTATGATGAAGAGCAAATGGTCGTCGTCGCGAAGACGAAGACGCCCGCGCACGAGGCGCAGCAGTTCTTCTTCGAGATCGGGATGCAGACGCGCCAGCTCGTGGTCGCCAGCCTCTCCGAGCTCGGCCTGACCTTTCCCCTCGCACACGCGCTTCGGCTGCTCGAGCCGGGCCATCCTCGTCCGATGAGCGAGCTCGCCGAGCTCCTCGTCTGCGACGCTTCGAACGTCACGGCCCTCGCCGACCGTCTGGAGAGCAAGGGCCTCGCCGAGCGGCAGCCCCATCCGGGCGACCGCCGCGTGAAGGCGCTCGCGCTCACGGAGGACGGAATCGAGCTGCGTGAGCGCGTGCTCGAGCTGATGTCCGAGCCGCCGCCTCCGATCGCGGCGCTCTCGGTGTCGGATCAGCGCGCTCTGCGCGACATCCTGCGCCGCGCGGTCGAGATCCAGCGCGGCTAGACGGCGACCGGCTCGGGCTGATGGGCGACGAGCTCCACGAGGCCGGACAGGAGCTCCGTGATCGCGGCGCCGGCGTTCTCGTCGGTGAGGTTCAGGTCGGGGTCGAAACGCTCCCAGGCGATCGGCAGCGCGACCTGAGGCTCGTCGAGCACGACCGCGCCCGGGAAGAGCAGAGCGTCGCGAACCTGCTGCTGCGCGCGCCGTGTCCCGCCGCGGCCGCTCGAGGCGCCTATCACCGCGACCGGCTTCCAGCGCAGCACCGACGCGAGCGCCGGGCGCGAGAGCCAGTCGATCGCGTTCTTCAACACGCCGGACGTGCCGCGGTTGTACTCGGGCGTCGCGAGCAGGAGCGCGTCGGCCTCGGCGACCGCCGCCCGCAGCTCCGCGACCGGCTCCGGGTCGCCGGCCGACTCGACGTCGTCGTTGTAGAGCGGGATCAGCGACAGGTCGAAGATCTCGAGCTCCACGTCGGGTGGGGCGAGCTCGGCCGCAGCCCGCAGGAGCGCCGTGTTGTAGGAGCGCTCCCGCAGGCTGCCGGAGATGCCGAGGATCTTCGTCACGCACGCACCGCGGTGACGTCGGCGGTGATCTCCACGCGCGTGGGGCCCCACTCGATGTCGCCCTGGACGCGGAAGAGCGTCTTCTCGACGCCGTCGGCGTCCTTGCCCGTGGCCTGGAACTTCGCGTCCAGCTCGACCGGGATCGCGACTTCCTTGACGGTCAGCAGGCCGGCGATCGTGTGGCGGTCGCCCTCGAGGTGCTCGATGCGGCTCGACTCGAACGTGATCTCGGGAAAGCGATCCGTCCCCAGCAGGTCGTTCGAGCGCAGGTGCGCGTCACGCATCTCGTTGTCGGTGAGAACGCTCGGCGTGCGAACGACGCCGCGCGCGGACTGCTCCTCGCCGCCCTCGACGGTACCCTCGAAGTCAGTGAACCGGCCGCTGATCGACTTCATCATCGAGTCCGTGTCGACGACGTCGAAGCGAATGCTCGAGTGCACCGGGTCGACCGTCCACGTCCCGGCGGGGATGAGAGTGGCGGTCTCTGTCTGGATTGCTGACACTGTGGTCTCCCTTCGGACAAGTGCTAATATTTGCGTACTCAATAGTTGAGCAATCAAGAGAATAGCAGAAAAGATTGAGCAGTCAAGTAACTGACCTGAGAGGCATCGAGCTCGAGGCGTGGATCAACTTCCTGCGCGCGCATGCGGCTGTCACGCGCCAGTTCAACGCCGAGCTGCTGGCGACGCACGGTCTGACGATCAACGACTTCGATGTCCTCGCTCAGCTCTCGCGCGCGCCGGAGAACGCGCTCAAGCGGGTCGACCTCGCGGAAAGCGTCCTGCTCACGCCGTCGGGCATCACGCGCCTGCTCAAGGGCCTCGAGGAGGCGGGCTGGGTCCGCAACCGGCCGTGCGCGGAGGACGCCCGGGTGACCTACGCGGTGCTCACGCCCGCGGGCAAGAGGAAACTGGGGGAGGCGCGGAAGACGCACGTGGCAAGCGTGCGCGCGCTCTTCTCCGAGCGCTTCGAGCAGGACGAGCTCGAGACGCTGGCCTCGCTGCTCGAACGTCTGCCGTTGCGCGACAGTTCCTGCGATTGAGCATCGAGCTGCGACCCATGACGCCGGAGTTCCTCGAGGCGCTCCTCGAGGGCGACCGCGAGCGGGCCTCCGAGACGCTCGACGTCGACTTCCCGGACGGGTTTCCGCCCGAGGGGATCATGCGCTTCTTCGCCCTCCGGCTGCGCCAGATGCGCGAGGACGAGCGGTTTCGCGAGTGGTGCCCGCACGCGGTCGTGCTCGACGGGCAGATGATCGGCCACGCCGGCTATCACGGCCCGCCCGGGGTGAACGCGAAGCAGAGCCCGGACGCAATCGAGATCGGCTACACGATCGAGGAGCCCTGGCGCGGCCATGGGTACGCGACCGCCGCGGCGGCCGAGCTCCTGCGTCGGGCCGAGGAACGGGGCATCCGACACTACGTCGCCTGCACGCAGCCCGACAACGAGCCGTCGCTCGCGATCATCCGCAAGCTCGGGTTCCGCCAGACGGGCGAGGCCATGGACGAAGAGGACGGCCTGGAGCTGGTCTTCGAGCTCGAGCGCTAGGCCAGGAAGTAGACGAGGAAGGTCAGGGCCATCACGACCGCCACGACAAGCGTGACAAAGAGCGTCACGCCGCCGAAGACGATCGGAAGGGCGCTGTCGTCCTTGCCCCGCGCAGCCTTGCGGTAGAGCCGTTTCGGCGTCTCGACAGGATCGGTCATCCCTTCGGATGTTCCCGATCGGAGCGTCGATGAATCAGCCGGTCAGCTTCGGTTGCGGTTGCTCAGGTTCCCCAGCGGAAGGCTCTCGACGATGAACGACGCCGCAAAGACCGCGAGACCCCAGTAGACGATGTCCACTCGGTTTTCGCTGCTGCTGTCCATGAGGGCGCCGACGATGAAGAGCACGATCGCGAGGAGCAGGAGCAGTGCTCTGATGCCGAAGTTCTTCATGACGCCGGATTCGGCTCAGGCCGCCGAGTTCCTCTAAGCCGGCTGGGCGAGCACTCCGGGCGGCTCTACGGCCTTGGACGCGACGAGCGGGAGCTCGACGACGAAGGTCGAGCCTTCACCCTCGCGCGAGTCGACCTTGAGGCAGCCGTCCATCCGGCGGACGAGCTCGCGGCAGATGTAGAGACCGAGCCCGGTTCCGCCCACGCCGCGGGAGAGCTGCGGGTCGACGCGGTAGAACTTGCCGAAGATCCGCTGCTGCTCCGCGAGCGGGATCCCGAGGCCCTGGTCGCTGACGGCGACGCTCACGTTCGTCGAGTTCGGCTCGACGCGCACCTCGACCGCTCCGCCGTCGGGGGAGTACTTGACCGCGTTGTCGACGAGGTTGATCAGCACCTGGCGCAGCTTGTCCTCGTCGCCGGCGACGAACGACCGCGTCTCCGCGACGGCGACGTCGATCGAGAGGTCGCCCCGGGCCGCGTGCACCGACCGCATTTGTTCGACGACGTCCTGTGCGAGCTGAGCGATGTCCAGGCGCCGTTGCTCGAGCTGCAGCCGGCCCGAGTCGAGGTTGTTTGCGAGCAGGATGTCGGCCGCGACGCGCGAGAGGCGCTCCGACTCCTGCGCGATCACCTCGAGCAGGCGACGATGCTTGTCCTCGTCCAGCTCGATGTCCCGCCGGAGCAGCGTCTGCGCGGATCCGTAGATCGCGGCCAGCGGGGTGCGCAGCTCGTGCGAGACGGTGGCCACGAACTCGCCCTTGAGCTCGTCGAGCGCCCGCTCCTCCGTCAGGTTCCGGAACGCGTAGACGACGCCGTCCTCGAACTCGACGCCGGAGATGGAAAGCCAGATCTCGCGCCCGTCGATCTCGAAAGGCAGCGTGCGCGCCTCGGTGCTCCCGGGGCCGGGCACAGACGCCACGGGAACCGTGGGCCCGACCGCGCTCCAGCCGGGGAGGACGTCGTCTGCGGGCCGGCCGAGGACCGAGCTCGGCGTAAGCCCTGTGATCGCGGCGGCGGCCGGGTTCCAGTGCTGGACCAGGCCGTCCGGAGCGACGAGGAAGACGCCGTCGTCCACGTGCTCGAGCACGCGCGCGTGCCGCTGCAGGGCGACTCGCTGGCGCTCGACCTCTCGGTCGAGCCTGCGCATCTGGATCGCGCGCTCGAGCGAGGCGATGAAGTAGTCGCGGTCGATCGGCTTCGCGACGAAGTCGTAGGCGCCGCCGCGGAGCGCCTGCACCGCGAGATCGTGCTCGCCGTGACCCGTGATGAGGAGGGTGGGCGTCCCGGGGCGGAGCTGGTCGATCTCCTCGAGCAGCGCGAGCCCGTCCATGCCCGGCATCTTGATGTCGGTCACGACCGCGTCGTAGTCGACTTCCCGAATCCGCTCGATCGCGTCGAACGCGCTCTGCGCCGTGTCGATCGTGATCGTGTCCATCCGGAGCAGGATCGCCTGCGGCAGCGCTTCGAGCAGCGCGGCGTCGTCGTCGACCAGCAGGATCCGCGCGCCTGTCACTCCATCAGCTCCTCGAGAGCCTCGACGAGCGGGAGCTCGATCCTGAAGGTCGCGCCGCCGCCGGCCGTCTGGCTGATCGAGATCTCGCCGCCGTGCTCCTTGACGATCGAGTACGTGATCGAGAGCCCGAGGCCGGTGCCCGTGCCGACGTCTTTCGTCGTGAAGAACGGGTCGAAGACGCGCTGGGCCAATCCGGGTGGGATCCCGGGGCCGTTGTCGGCGAAGACGATCTCGATCCGGTCACGCTCGAGCGCAGATGAGATCCGAACGCGCTTGGGCTCGCGGCCGCCCTCGTCGAGGGCGTCCCGCGCGTTCGTCAGCAGGTTGATGAAGATCTGCTCGAGCTGGATCGGGTTCCCGAGCACGATCAGCTCGTCGGGGCAGAGATCGAGCTCGACCTCGATCGCGCGCAGGCGGAGCTGCTCCTGCATCAGGGACAGCGCGCGCTCGATCACCTCGTCCACGTCGACGCGCTCGAACGTCACCGGGGCGGCGCGGCCGAACGTGCGCAGGTGCGAGATGATCTCCGTCGCCTTCCGCACCTGGCCCATCGCCTTCTCGAGGTCATCCAGCGCGCGCTGGGTCTCGAGCTCGCCCATGTGGATGCGGTCGATGACGTTGCCGACGTAGAGGCCGATGTTGTTCAGCGGGTTGTTCAGCTCGTGCGCGACGCCCGTCGTCAGCTCGCCGAGCGTGGCGAGCTTGCCCGCCTGGACGAGCTGCTCCTGCTTGTCTCGCAGTTCCTGCTCGCGGCGCTCCATTTCCTGCGTGGTCTCTCGCAGGTCGCCCATGATGTGGATCATCGCCTTGCGGCTGTCCTCGAGCCTGAGGTTGGAGCGGTGCGAGTCCTTGAGGATGTGCAGCATCGCCTTCCGCTGGTCCCCGAGCCTGCGGTTGGACTCGTTGAGGTCGCCCATGATGTGGATGAGCGCGCGGCGGCGTTCCTCCGCCTGGAGCACGCGCTGCTGTAGGTCCTCGATCTGCTCCTCGAGGGCCGCCGCATCGCCGTCACGAAGGTGGGCGTCCGCCGACATCGGTGCCTAGCCCGGCGCGCCGTCCGAGCGGAGCTTCTTGACGTCCTGCTGGAGGCCTTCGAGCTCCTTCTCGAGGGCGATCATCTTCAGCTCGCGGCCGACGACGACCTCCTCGAACTTCTCCAGGTCGAGGATCTTCTCCTGGAGCTCAGTCTTCGACTGCTCGAGGTCGCGCACGACTTCCTCGTACGCGCGCATGTCCCTGAGCACGCCGATCGCGCCGATCACGTTGCCCTCCGCGTCGCGCAGGGCGGACGCGTTGAGCGACGTGGGGATGACCTCGCCGGTCGCGGCGCGCGGGTTGAGGCGGGCGTTCCTGGTCACGCCGCGCTCGACCACCTCGCGCAGGGCGGCGGTGAACTCGCGCGTCTCTTCTTCGGAGATGAAGCGCGAGAGCGACTGCTCGACGACCTCGTCCCGGCGGAAGCCGAGGAGCTCGGACACGGCGTCGTTCGCCTCGAGGATCTTTCCTTCGAGGTCGGAGACGAACACCGGGTCGGGCGCGTTCTTGATCAGCGATTCCGCGTAGGCGCGGGCCTTGTCCAGCTCGCGCATGTCTCGGAGGACGCCGATCGCGCCGATCACCTTGCCGTCGCCGTCGCGCAGCGCGGAGGCGTTGAGGGTCGTGGGGATCACCTCTCCGGTCGCAGCTCGCGGATTGAGGCGCGCATTCCTCGTCACGCCTCGTTCGACCACCTCGCGCAGGGCGGCGGTGAACTCGCGTGTCTCCTCTTCGGAGATGAAGCGCGAGAGCGACTGCTCGACGACCTCGTCCTGGCGGAAGCCGAGGAGCTGAGAGACGGCGTCGTTCGCCTGGAGGATCTTTCCTTCGAGGTCGGAGACGAACACCGGGTCCGGCGCGTTCTTGATGATGATGTCGGCAACGAGGACCTCGCCGGCCGGGGCGCCGTTCGCCCGCGAGGATGCACCGTTTCGGTCTGTTTTTGCCGAGGACTTGACGGGGGCTTTCTTAGCCACGGTCACACCCTCCCTAAGGGTCTTGGTTCGAGGGCCGCTCGAGTTGCTGTTCTCGGATTCTGCGCGCACTCCTGGCGAGCCGCAAGAGCAGTTGTGGAGCGGGTTTGCGGCGTATCTACCTGTACCTAGTCGAACCTTCCGAAAACGTTTCACTCGAATGACGATTCGTCGCGATCAGCAAGAATCGACCCATGACCGAGGTCGGCAACGAGCTGCGGCGCTGGCACGAGCGCGGAGACGAGAACGCCGTCCTCGCGACCGTCGTGGCCACCCGGTTCTCGGCCCCGCGTCCGGTCGGCTCGAGGCTCGCGGTCTCCGAGCGCGGAGAGCTCGCGGGGTCGGTCTCGGGCGGCTGTGTCGAGAGCGAGGTGGCCGAGGTGGCGCGCGAGGTGCTCGCCTCGGGCGAGGCGACGACGCTCACGTACGGGATCACCGACGAGCAGGCGGGGACCGTCGGCCTGCCCTGCGGTGGAGAGATCGACGTCTCGATCGAGCGGATCGAGCTGGCCGGCTTCGAGCTCCTCGAGCAGGAGCCGTACCGCCTGCTCGTGTTCGGCGCCGTCGACATCGCCGAGTCGCTCTGCCGGCTCGCGAACGAGCTGGGCTGGCACACCGTTGTTTCCGATCCGCGAGCGAGGTTCGCGACGCGAGATCGCATCGCGAGCGCCGACGAGCTGCTCGTCGAGTGGCCCGAGGATGTGCTCGCGCGCGTCGAGCTCGACGAGCGGACGGCGATCGTCGTGCTCACGCACGAAGAGCGCTTCGACGTCCCGGCCCTCGTCGGAGCCCTGCGCAGCGACGCGTTCTACGTCGGTGCGATCGGGTCACGGCGCACACAGGAGAGCCGACGCGAGCGGCTCGTCGAAGAGGGCCTCACCGACGATGACCTCGAGCGGATCTCCGGCCCGACCGGGCTCGACGTCGGCGCCGAGACGCCCGCGGAGACGGCTGTCTCGATCCTGGCCGAGATCCTCGCCGTGCGCGCCGGGCGCTCCGGAGGACGCCTCAAGCAGTCGCGGGGCCGAATCCACGCCGAGGCTGCTCGCTGACCGAGCTGCTCAACGTCCACGACTACGAGCGGGCGGCCGAGGCGGCTCTCGATCCCGCGGCGTTCGGCTACTTCGCCGGCGCCGCGAGCGACGAGTGGACGATGCGCGAGAACCGCGCCGCCTTCGAGCGCTGGGTGCTGCGGCCGCGGATGCTCGTCGACGTCTCCGAGGTGACGACCGCGACGACGGTGCTCGGGACCGACACGTCGATGCCGCTCCTCGTCGCGCCGACCGCGTTCCAGCGGATGGCCCATCCCGAGGGCGAGCTTGCGACGGCGCGCGGGGCGGCCGCTGCCGGGACCGTGATGTGCCTATCGACGCTCGCGACCGCCACGATCGAGGAGGTCGCGGAGGCCTCCGGGGACGGGGCTCGCTGGTTCCAGCTCTACTGGTCGACCGACCGCGGCGTCGTCACGGACCTGCTCGACCGGGCTGCCGCGACGGGCTACTCGGCGCTCCTCCTGACCGTCGACCTCCCGGAGCTCGGTCGCCGCGAGCGGGACTTGCGTACCGGCTTCGAGATTCCCGAGGAGATCCCGGTCCCGATCTTCCTCGCGCTGGCCGAGAGCGTGGGAGCGGTCTCGCCGACAGACATCAACTGGGCGGTCGACAAGTCGCTCACGTGGCGCGATCTCGAGTGGCTGCGCTCTGTGACGTCATTGCCGCTCGTCGTCAAGGGGATCCTCACCGCCGAGGACGCGCTGCTCGCTGTCGAGGCTGGTGCGGAGGGCGTCGTCGTCTCGAACCACGGCGGTCGCCAGCTGGACGGAGTGGCCGCCGCGCTGGACGCGCTGCCGGAGGTGGTCGAGGCGGTCGGCGATCGAGCCGTCGTTCTCATGGACAGCGGCGTCCGGCGCGGGACGGACGTCGTCAAGGCGCTCGCGCTCGGAGCCCAGGCCGTGCTCGCCGGCCGCGCGCCGCTTTGGGGGCTCGCCGTCGACGGAGCGGACGGCGTCCAACGGGTGCTCGAGCTCCTCCGCGAGGAGATCGCCCTCGCGCTCGCCCTCTGCGGCTGCGCCTCACCCGCCGAGGTGAGGCGGGGCCACGTTGGTCGCGTTTAGCGCCTAGTCCCGCGGGAACGCACCTACTTCAAGCAAAACGAGAGAGGGGTCCCATGGAGACGATCAAGGAAACGATCGAAGTCAGCGTGCCCGTGAGCACGGCGTACAACCAATGGACGCAGTTCGAGGACTTCCCGAAGTTCATGGAGGGCGTCAAGTCCGTCGAGCAGCTCGACGACACGCACCTGCGCTGGGTCGCCGAAGTGAGCGGGGAGACCCGCGACTGGCAGGCGGAGATCGTCGAGCAGGCGCCGGACCAGCGGATCGCCTGGCGTGCCGTGGACGTCAACGGTCCGAACGGGCTCGTCACGTTCGAGCCGCTCGGAGAATCCACGACGCTGGTCACCGTAGAGATGTCCTACGAGCCCGACGGGCTCAAGGAACAGCTCGGGGCGAAGATCGGCCTCGATACGCGCCAGGTCAAGGAGGACCTCGAGCGCTTCAAGGCGCTCGTCGAGACGATGGGCTCCGAAACGGGCGCCTGGCGCGGCGAAGTCCACGCGGGCGACCGCGAGCTCTAGGGAAAACACGTTCCGCGCGGGGCCCGGCGGCTCCGCGCGGGGCGTGCCAAGATCGGCGCGTGCTGTACGACCGCGCGAACCACGAGCCGCTGACCGACGAGGCGTGGGACGCGGAGCAAGCGCGCAGGCGGATCCGGGAGATCGTGGCCGACGCGGACCGGGCGTACGACGCCGAGCGGCTCTGGCCCGCTGCCGAGTGGGACGTCTGGCAGGCGACCGCGCCGATGAAAGATCTCTACGTCGGCGCGTCGGGTGTGATCTGGGCGCTCGACGCCCTTCGCCGCCGAGGCCTGGCCGAGAGCGAGACCGATCTCGGGCAGGCGGCTCTTCGCACCCTCGAGCTCTGGCGCGAGCTGCCCGACTACGCCGAGTGGAAAGACGTGCCTGCGACTCCCGCGCCGGCGCTCTTGATCGGCGAGAGCGGGCCGCTGATCGTCGCGTGGCGGCTCGCGCCGAGCGCCCAGCTCGCCGACGATCTCCACGCGCGCGTGCGCGAGAACCTGGGGAACGAGGCGGTCGAGGTGATGTGGGGCGCGCCGGGCACGGCGCTCGCCGCGAAGGCAATGTTCGAGTGGACCGGCGACGAGCCCTGGCGCGAGGCCTGGCTCGAGAGCGCTGAATCGGTCTGGGCGATGCGCGAGCCGGACGGGCTCTGGACGAACCGCCTCTACGGCGAGACGTTCCGCAGCCTCACGCCACCCCACGGTCTCGTCGGGAACGTCCACGTCCTGCGACCTGCGCTCCCGGACCGGCGCGAGTCGCTGGAGCGTGAGACCGCTGCCACACTGGCCCGCCTCGCCGTCGAGCAGGACGGCGTCGCGAACTGGCCCGCGCGCGAAGGCGGCGAGCCCGGGCACCTGCAGTGGTGCTACGGCGCTCCCGGGATCGTGGTCGCCGCGGTCGACTACCTGGACGAGGAGCTTGTCCTCGCAGCGGCCGAGCTGATCTGGCTCGCCGGCCCGTCGAGCATGGAGAAGGGCTCGGGGATCTGCCACGGGACGTCCGGAAACGGCTTCGCGTTCCTGAAGGTCTTCGAGCGCACGGGCGACGAGGTCTGGCTCGAGCGCGCCCGCCGCTTCGCGATGCACGCGCTGGGGCAGGTCGAGCGGCGCGGCACGGGGCGCTACTCGCTCTGGACGGGAGACGTCGGAGTCGCGCTCTTCGCCGCGGGCTGCATCGCCGCGTCGGCGGCCTATCCGATTCTGGACACCTGGGACTAAGGGCCGCGGCTTCAGGCCTCGGCGGCGAACAGGGGCCAATCTCCAGGGACGGTTGGCGCTAGGGGTGGATGCGCCAGAGCTCGCCGTCGTTCGAGCTCGAGACCCAGGCGTCGCCGGCGGCCGCGGCGACGGCGAGCGTCCCGTTGCCGGCCGGGAACGTCGTGACCACGCTGTTCGTCGCCGGATCGATCACCGAGATCGTGCCGTCGTCGATGTTCGGGACCCACAGCCGGCCGTCGATCCAGGCGGAGGCGAGCGGGTTGTGGCCGACCGGGATCCGCGCCCGGACGGCGCCGTTTGCCGGATCGAGCCGCACGACGTTGTTCGACTCGCCCGAGACCCAGAGCGAGTCGGTCGACGGCGTGATCCAGTCCGCCTGCGGGACGGCGTAGCGCGCGACGACCTTGTTGCGCCGCACGTCGATCTTCAGCACGCGCCCGCCGGCCAGGTCGGCGACCCAAATCGCGCCGAAGGCGTAGACGACGCCGTTCGGCTGCGATCCGGCCTTGATCTTGGCCGAGACGCGGTTCTTCTTCGGGTTGATCCGGCGGACGGTGCCGTCGTACTCGCTCGTCACCCAGACGCTCCCGGCGCCGAAGGCGAGACCGTACGAGTTGAAGCCGATCTTGATCCGCGCCTGGACTTTCTTCGTCCGCGGGTTGATCCGGGTCAGCCGGTTCTGGGTGCGGTCGGACGTCCACAGGCTCTTCGCTCCGTAGGCGAGGCCGAACGGCCTCTGTCCTGCCCTGATCCTCGCGGTGACCGCCGTCGACCCCGGGTCGATCCGCACGACTCGGCCCACGATCAGATCCGTTGTCCAGACGGAGCCCGCTGCTGGGAGCACGAGGCCGGAGGAGGCTCCGACGCGGACCTTGGCCACGGGCTGCGGCGCGGCCGACGCCGTTGCAGCCAGGACGAGGCCCGCCAGAGTGAGCAGCCGAAGCATCTACTACAATCTTGTAGCAAATCTAGAGCAACCTTGCACTAAATTGGCAGCCACCGGCCCACCCACGATCCTCTTCGAGGTCTTCTGGACGCAGCAGAAGCGCAAGCGTCTGATCGAGGTCGCTCTCGCCGGGGTCGACCTGCCGCCGGAGGACTATCCGTTCTACGTCACGATCGGCGCCGACGGCCCGCTGACCCCGACCCGGATGGCCGAGCTGCTCGACATGCCGCTCTCGACGGTCATCTTCCGGGCCCGCCGGCTGGAGCGCCGTGGGCACGCGGAGCGCGTCGCGAACCCGGACGACGGCCGATCGTTCCTGCTCCGGCTGACTCCGGAGGGTCGCCGCCTGCTGGGCAAGGCGCGCCCACGGTTCCGACACTACGCCGAGGCGGTCGAGGCGCGGCTCGGCACGGGGAGGACGAAGGCGATCAGAGCGGGTCTCGTCGAGCTGAGGGAGGCGATCGACGAGGAGCTGGCGGTCAGCTCGTCGGAGCTCGCCGGCCGACGAGGAGCTCCGCGGTCGGCACCGCGCCGCGGCGGATGAACGAGCGCGGCTCGCGGTAGCGAATCGCCTCGTAGGCGACGAGCAGGACGAAGATCGCGGCCGCGACCGACAGGGCCGCCAAAGCGGGCATGTCGTCGGCGAACGGCCAGAGCACCATCAGCGCGACGAGCGCGACCGGCCGCCCGTGGCCGATCGTTCCCGAGATCCGCAGTCGGAGCAGCACGTGCCCGAGCAGGTAGGCGCCCAGCCCCGCGCAGAGGGCCGTCGCCGGGACGACCGCGAGGTGCTGATCGAAGTGTGCGAGCGTCTTCTTCAAGCTCATCGCGAACAGCACGATCCCGGCCACCATCACGAAGTGCAGGTAGCTGTACGCGTCCCGCGCGAGCGTGGCCTGGGCCGCGCCGGTCGCCTGACGCAGCCGGTGCTCGACGACGATCGAAAACCAGTCGAAGTACGTCCACCAGAGCGCGGCGGCGACGGTCATCCCCACGAGCGCGGTCGTGACCACGCCCGTGGTGAGCGGAGTTCCGTTCGCGGCGACTCCGAGCGCAACGACCGACTCTCCGAGGGCGATCATCACGACCAGCCCATGCCGCTCGGCGAAATGCCCGGGCGAGAGCCGCCAGCCCTGGCCGCGCCCGATCAGAACGCCGAAGTAGTCGATCGCAAGCGCGACGATCCAGAGCGCTGAGCGCTCGTTCCCCTCCATGAACCCGGCGGCGAGGATGAGAAAGCCGCTGATCGTCGAGGACGGCGTCATCCGCAGCACGGCGCCGAGGAGGTCCGGATCGCCGCGCGCGGCGAGTGCGTAGAGCGCGATGTGCATCGAGCGCACGACCAGGTACGCGATGCCGAAGACGACTCCGTGCTCGTCGAACGCCTCCGGAACCGCGAGCGCGACGATCAGCATCGCCGCCATGACGACGAACATCGCGATCCGGACGAGGCCCTCCTCGGGGTCGAGCGTGTTGGTCAGCCAGGCGTAGGCCGCCCACGCCCACCAGAGCGCGGCGAGGACGACGAGCCCGCGCAGGAGGCCGCCCCAGGTCGGGTCCGCCGAGAGCAGGCTCGTGACCTGCGTGATCGCGAAGACGAAGACGAGGTCGAAGAAGAGCTCGAGCGGCGTGACCCGCTCGACGCGCTCGGAGCCGGAGGCCTCCACGGCCCAGGACGCTATCGATTCAGTGAGGAGTCACCGGGTCGGGACGCAGGATCAGCGTCTCCGTCGGTGCATGCGTCAGCAGCCATTGCAGTTGCTTCGGCGTGAATCCGGCTCCGTTGACGGGCGCCGGCGCGACGATCCGGTCGAAGCGCTCGGCTTCCCAGAGCCTGCGCAGCGCGTGGGTCGCGCTGCGGCCGCTCTCGACACGTGCGTCGACCGGGACGCCCGCGCGCAGGGAAGCGTGCTCGACGGCCTCCAGGAGGGGCATCGCGAGCTCGACCTGATTCCTCATCGGCGCCTCGAGGGTGTACTCGAACGGCGTCACGATCAGGTAGGCCGGGACCATGGTCGCGTGCTCTGCGCGCGAGATCCGGATGGCCGCGGCGAGCACCGTGGGATCGAGCTCTCCGTTCGTGAACGGGACGAGCACGCGCTTGTCGCCCGGCTTCGCCTGCGAACGACGGACGAACGAGAAAACGAGCATCGCCGCGACGGCGACGACCAGCCCGACCAGGACGTCGAAGGCGATCATTCCCGGCCCTCCTCCCTGAGAGCGCGGTCGGCAACGACCCTGATGTCGATCCCGGGCAGCTCGCGCACGAGCCTCGACAGCAACGATCCCTTGAGGACTTCGCGCCGGCGAGACTCGTCGGGCGTGCCGACGATGACGTAGGTCGAGCCGCGGTCGGTAGCGAGGCGGCGGACGGCGTCGACGAGATCGTCGCCGTCGATCTCGAGGAAGCTGACTCCGAGGATCGAGGCCAGCCGCCTCAGAGCCGCCAGCTGGACCTGCTCGTCCTCCGAGGACCGATGTCCCGCCGGGCGCACCCAGACTGCGTCCATATCCGCTCCCAGTCGCTGGGCCGAGCGCCAGGCCCGGCGCATGATCCGCTGTGACTTCGGCTGCGGCTCGACGAGCGCCAGCACCCGCTCCGCCACCGCCTGCTGGCTCAACGGCTCGAGTGAGGCGGGCTCCCGCCGCGCCTGGACGTCCTCGGCCACCTCGCGCAGGGCGACCTCGCGCAGAGCCGCGAGATTCTCGTACTTGAAGAAGTTCTCGAGCGCCATCTGCGCCCGCTCTCGGGGATAGATCTTCCCGGCGCTCAGCCGGTCGCGCAACTCCTCGGGCGAGAGGTCGACGAGCACGACCTCGTCCGCCTCGTCGAGGATCCGGTCCGGGAACGTTTCGCGCACGCGCACGCTCGTCAGCTCGAACACCGAGTCGTTGAGGCTCTCGAGGTGCTGGACGTTCACGGTCGAGACGACGTCGATGCCGGCTCCGAGGATCTCGTCGATGTCCTGGTAGCGCTTCTCGTTGCGCATGCCCGCGGCGTTCGTGTGGGCGAGCTCGTCCACGAGCGCGAGCTCCGGGGCTCGTTCGATCACGGTGTCGACGTCCATGTCCTCGAGCTCGAGGCCCGCGTGCAGCACGTGGAGGCGGGGTACCGTCTCCAGCCCGTCGGCGAGAGCCACCGTCTCGGGTCGGTCGTGCGGCTCCAGATACCCGACGACGACGTCACGACCGGCGTCCTGAGCCTGACGCCCTTCGAGCAGCATCCGGTAGGTCTTGCCGACTCCGGCTGCCATGCCGAGGAGGATCCGGTAGTGCCCGCGAGCCATTCATGCTCCCAGGAGGTTGTGGACGACGAGATCGATGATCTTGATCCCGATGAACGGGAGGATCATCCCGCCCAGGCCGTAGATCAGGAGGTTTCGGCGGAGGAGCGCCGTCGCGCCGATCGCCCGGTACCTGACGCCGCGGAGCGCGAGGGGGACAAGCGCCGGGATGACCAGTGCGTTGAAGATGACCGCGGAGAGGATCGCGCTCTTCGGCGTCCCGAGCTGCATGACGTTGAGGGTGTCGAGAGGCCCGCGCGCGCCCGGCCGGTCGGCATAGGTGAACGCGAACATCGCCGGCAGGATCGCGAAGTACTTGGCGACGTCGTTCGCGATCGAGAACGTCGTCAGCGCGCCGCGGGTGATCAGGAGCTGCTTGCCGACCTCGACCACCTCGATCAGCTTCGTCGGGTTGTTGTCGAGGTCGACCATGTTCCCGGCCTCCTTGGCGGCCGAGGTGCCCGCGTTCATGGCGACGCCCACGTCGGCCTGGGCGAGCGCGGGCGCGTCGTTCGTGCCGTCGCCCGTCATCGCGACCATCCGGCCCTGGGCCTGCTCCTCCTTGATCAGGGCCATCTTGGCCTCGGGCGTCGCCTCGGCGAGGAAGTCGTCGACCCCGGCCTCTTGGGCGATGACGGAGGCGGTGACCTTGTTGTCGCCCGTGATCATCACCGTGCGGATTCCCATCGCGCGCAGCTCGTCGAAGCGCTCGTTCATCCCGCCCTTGACGACGTCCTTGAGGTAGATCACGCCCAGGACGAAGTTGTTCTGGGCCACGACGAGCGGCGTGCCCCCGGCGCGGGCGATCCTGTCCACTTCGTTGTCGAGTCGCTCGGGAATACGGCCGCCCTGGTCCTCGACGAAGCGCTTGACTGCGTCGGCCGCTCCCTTGCGGAGCTTCTTCCCGTTGAGGTCGACGCCGCTCATCCGGGTCGTCGCCGAAAATGGGATGAAGGTCGCCTCGGTCGGTCCGAGCTCGCGCCCGCGGAGCCCGTACTGCTCCTTCGCGAGGATGACGATCGAGCGGCCTTCGGGCGTCTCGTCGGAAAGCGACGAGAGCTGCGCGGCCTCCGCGAGCTCCTGGGGTGAGATCCCGTCCACGGGGACGAACTCGGAGGCCTGCCGGTTGCCGAGCGTGATCGTGCCCGTCTTGTCGAGGAGCAGCACGTCGACGTCCCCGGAGGCCTCGACGGCGCGGCCCGACATCGCGAGCACGTTCCGCTGGACGAGCCGGTCCATGCCGGCGATGCCGATCGCGCTGAGCAGGGCGCCGATCGTGGTCGGGATCAGCGCGACGAGCAGGGCGATGAGGACGGTCTGGGAGACCGGGGTGCCCGCGTAGACGGCGTACGGCTTCAGCGTCACCGTGGCCGCGAGGAAGGTGATCGTGAGGCCGGCGAGCAAGATGTTGAGCGCGATCTCGTTGGGCGTCTTGCGGCGCTCTGCGCCCTCGACGAGGGCGATCATGCGGTCGAGGAACGACTTGCCGGGCTCCTGCGTGACCAGGACGACGAGCTGGTCGGAGAGGAGCTTCGTGCCGCCGGTCACGGCCGAGCGGTCGCCGCCGGCCTCCCGGATGACGGGGGCGGACTCGCCCGTGATCGCCGACTCGTCGACAGAGCCGACGCCCTCGATCACCTCGCCGTCGGCCGGGATCACCTCTCCCGCCTGGACAACGACCACGTCGCCCTTCTGAAGCTCTGGTGCGGGAATCTCCTCGAGGCCGCCGCCGTCGCGCCGACGGTGCGCGATCGTCGTCGTCCGCGTCGCGCGAAGCGCGTTCGCCTGCGCCTTGCCGCGCCCTTCGGCGACTGCCTCGGCGAAGTTGGCGAACAGGACCGTCAGCCAGAGCCAGAACGAGATCGCGGCGACGAACCAGAGGCCGTCGTAGTTCCCGCGGAAGAGCTCGAGGAAGAAGATCACCGTCGTGATCACGCTTCCGAGCTCGACGATGAACATGACCGGGTTCTTGAACTGGGCACGCGGGTCGAGCTTCGGGAACGCGTCCAGGATGGCCTGGACCACGATCTCGCGGGAGAAGATGCTCTGCGTGCGGGCGGCCACTACGAGGTCTCCTTGTCGAGTGCGAGGTTGAGCTCGAGGACGTTCACGCCGGGCTCGCCGAAGAACCCGAGCGAGCGGCCGTCGGTGTTGTCGTCGATCAGCTGGTGGACTTGGTCGAGCGGGATCTCTCGGACCGAGGCGATGCGGGGCGCCTGGAGCTCGGCGTACGCCGGTGAGATGTGAGGGTCGATACCCGAGGCCGAGGTCGTGACGGCGTCGACAGGGATGTCGCCGATCGTCAGGCCCGGGTTGTAGGGGCCTTCGAGCTCGAGGATCGCGTTCGCGGCGGCCTTGACGTTCTTCGCGAGGTCGGGGTTGGTCGGTCCGAGGTTGGCGAACGTCGTCGCGGCCGCGTTGTAGGCCGGTGACGTGCCCGATGGGCGCGTGTGGAAGTAGCGGGGGCTCTTGAACTCCTGCGCGACGAGGCTCGAGCCGACGACTTTTCCGTCGCGCTCGATCAGGCTCCCCTTCGCCTTGTCCGGGAAGGCGACCGCGGCGAAGCCGGTCATCACGGCCGGGTAGCCGAGGCCGAGCACGAGCGTGAAGACGACGACCGCGATCACGGATGAGACGACGGAGCGCATCAGCCCATCAACCCCTCGACGATCGGCCCCAGCGTCAGCGCGGGGAAGATCATCAGGCCCGCCGTCAGTGCGATCACGCCGACGAGCAGGACGACGAAGGTGGGGCCGTCGGTGCGGAACGTCCCCGCGGAGGCCGGGACGGTCTTCTTGGCGCCGAGTGTGCTGCCCAGCGCGAGCGCCGCGATCAGCGGCACGAAGCGGCCGAGGTAGAGCGCGAGCACGCCCATCTCGGCCGAGAAGTTCGTTGCGCCGTACCCGGCGAAGGCGCTGCCGTTGTTGTTCGACTGCGAGTCATAGGCGTACAGGGACTCCGTGAAGCCGTGGACGCCGCTGTTGTAGATCGACGCGAGCCCGTCGGGGAGGACGACGGCGAGGGCGGTCAGCGTCAACACCATCGTCGGCACGAACAGCGCTCCGATCGCTGCGATCTTGATCTCGCGCGACTCGATCTTCTTCCCGAGCCACTCGGGTGTGCGACCCACCATCAGCCCGGCCACGAAGACCGCGATGATGATGTAGAAGAACATCCCGTACAGGCCGGAGCCGACCCCGCCGAAGATCACCTCCCCGACGAACAGGTTGACGAGCGGCACGGCCCCGCCGGCGGGGGTCTGCGCGTCGAACCCGTTGTTGACCGAGCCGTTCGAGGCGTCGCTCGTAGCCACGGTCCAAGTCGTGGAGTTGGCCAGGCCGAAGCGGACCTCCTTGTCGGACATGTTCCCACCGCTCGAGCCGTGTCCCTGGGTGAGGTTGACGCCCGAGTCGCGCAGCACCTGCGAGCCGTGCTGCTCGGAGGGGAGGTTGACCGCGACTCCGATCGCGAACATCGCGAACATCGCGATGAAGACCATCCACGCGTGCCGCCGCGCGAGCACCATCCGCCCGAACATGAAGACCTGCGCTGCAGGGATGAGCAGGATGGCCAGCATTTCGAAGAAGTTGGAGAGCCCGGTCGCGTTCTCGAAGGGCACGGACGAGTTCGAGTTGAAGAAGCCGCCGCCGTTCGTCCCGAGCTGCTTGATCGCGATCTGCGAAGCGGCGGGGCCGCGCGCGATCGCCTGCTGCGCGCCCTCGACCGTGGTCGCGGTCGCGTGCCCGGCGAAGGTCTGGACGACGCCCTGCGAGATGAGGATCACCGCGAGGACGATCGAGAGCGGGAGCAGGATGTAGACGACCGAGCGGTAGAGGTCGCGCCAGAAGTTGCCGAGCGTGCTCGCGGAGCGGCGCGAGATGCCGCGCACGACCGCGGCCAGCACCGCCATCCCGACTCCAGCGGAAACGAAGTTCTGGACGGCGAGCCCCGCCATCTGCGAGAGGTACGACATCGTGAACTCGCCGCCGTAGTACTGCCAGTTCGTGTTCGTGACGAAGCTCGCGGTCGTGTTGATCGCGATGTGCGGCTGCACGGCGGCCAGGTTGTCCGGGTTCAGGAAGAGCCCGTGCTGGAGGCGCAGGATCGCGTACAGGAGCAGCGTGAAGCAGACGCTGAACACGAGCACGGTGACCCCGTACGCCTGCCAGGCCTGCTCCTTGCTCGGATCCGTGCGGACGACGCGGTAGAACCCGTTCTCGATCGCCTCGAGCCAGCGTGGCCCGCGCCACGATCCGTACACGCGCGCCATCCAAAGCCCGAGCGGGTAGCCGAGCGCCACGAGAACGATCGAGTAGACGACGATCTGCGAGATGCCCTGGCCGCTCACAGCTCCTCCGCCCGGAACAGGGCGTACACGAGGTACGCGAGGACGAGCAGCGAGATGACGAGCCCGATCAGGTCGCCGGCCGACATCACACCTTCCCGAACACCCAGAGGAGGAGGAACGAGAACGCGAAGCACGCGGCGGCGATCGCGAGCGCTGCAAGGTCGAACATGCCCTCGACGCTAGCCCGGTTCTGCTGAGCGAGGCCTGAAGGTTTCGGTAGTTAGCCTGAGGAAATCCTGAGGACGCCGCGCCTCAGCCAGAGGATGAGCAGGGTGAGCGGCAGGAGCAGCCCGCCGATCCCGAGCACGACGAACGCCGCCGCCGTGTCGACATGGTCGACCATCCAGCCGAAGTTCTGTCCGAAGAAGCCGGTGATGAAGGTGAGCGGGAGAAAGACCGTGGCGACGATCGTCAGACGGTTGACCACGCGGTTCTGGTCGGCAGCGATCTCGCTCTGGCGCACGCCGATCAGCGAGAGGTGGGCCTCGAGCACGCTGATCAGCTGGTCGCGCTGCGCGACGACTTCCTCCTGGATGCGGTGAACGTGGTCCGTGATGTCCCGGAAGTAGCGCAGGAGCGCGGGGTCGACCGGCTGAAACGCTCCGCGCTCGAGCGCGTCCAGCGGCGCGAGCAGCGGGTGGACCGCCCGGTAGACGTCGTTGATCTCGGTCTTGAGGACGTAGATCTGCTCGGTCAGGCTCTCCTGGCCCGCGAACATCGCATGCTCCATCTGGTCGATGTCCTCCTCGAGGCCGTCGAGGACGGGGCCGTAGTCGTCGACCACGGTGTCGAGGATCGCCCAGATCGCGGCCGCCGGTCCGCTCTTCAGGAGGTGCGGGTGCTGCTCGAGGTGTCTGCGCGCACGCTCGGGGTCTCCGCGCTCGCCGTGGCGGACCGCGATCACGAACCCGGCCCCGAGGAAGAGATCGAGCTCGCTGAAGATCACGCGGTTCGTCGGCGCGTCGTAGCGCGCGGACTTGTAGACGATGAAGTAGAAGTCGTCGTAGGGCTCGACCTTCGGGCGCTGGTGGGCCTGGAACGCGTCCTCGACAGCCAGCTCGTGGAGGCCGAAGCGGTCGCGCACCTCGGTCATCAGCTCCCGGTCAGGCTCGTGGAGCTCGATCCAGACGAAGTTGTTGCCGCCGCGCCGGAAGGCCGCTGCCTCCTCGAGGGTCACCTCGCCGCATGGCTGCCGCTCGCCGCGTGAGTAGTGCGCGCAGTCGATCATGCGCTGTGCTTGTTCGACGGAGAGGGCGTTTCGCCTACGCGCGAGCTGTCGGGTCTACGAGCCGGTAGCCGGCCCCCGGCTCCGTCAGCAGGTATCGGGGGCGCGCGCGGTCGGGCTCGATCTTCCGCCGCAGCTGGGAGACGTTCACGTGCAGGAGGTTCGAGGCGCCGTCGTAGCCGGGCCCCCAGACCTCGCGTAGGAGCGTGCGGTGCGTGAGCAGCTTGCCCTCGTTCTGGGCGAAGACGCGCAGCAGGTCGAACTCGTGTGGGGTGAGGTGGACGGGCTCGCCGCTGAAGCTGACGAATTGCTTCTGCAGGTCGACGAGGAGGTCGCCGATCTCGATCACCGGTTCTCCCGACGGGGCAGTGCGCCGCAGCACCGCCCTCACCCGCGCCAGAAGCTCGTCGATTCCGACCGGCTTCGTGACGTAGTCGTCGGCGCCCGCGTCGAGTGCAGCCACCTTCTCCTGCTCGTCGTCGACGGCCGAGAGGACGATCACGGGAGCGGAGCTCCACTTGCGAAGCTCCCGAAGGACGTCAGCGCCGGTCCCGTCCGGGAGGATCAAGTCGAGCACGACCGCCTCGGGCGGCCGCATGGCCGCTGCGGCGAGGGCGCCCTCAGCCGTATCCGCGGTCTCGACCTCGTAGCCTGCTCCGCGCAGGCTCGTCTGGAGCGCGCGGAGGATCTGCTGCTCGTCGTCGACGACGAGGACGCGCGAGCCGCTCACTCCGCCGCCTGCGTCACGATCGGGAGCGCGAGCACGAAGGTCGCGCCCTGTCCCGGACGCGACTCCGCCCACACGCGTCCGTCGTTCGCCTCCGCGAAGCCACGCGCGATGGCGAGCCCGAGGCCCGCTCCGCCTCGGACCCCGTTCGTGCCACGCTGGAACGGCTCGAAGATCCGCTCCAGGTCGCCGAGGGGCACGCCCTCTCCGCGATCGACGATGCGGACGAGCACCTCGGACGGCGTCGTCGTCACGTGCAGGCCGACGGTGTCGGACGAGTACTTGAGAGCGTTGTCGACGAGGTTGACGAGGGCGCTCTGCACCTGGTGAGCGTCGACGCGTACGGCTGCGGTCTCCTCGGGAAGCGAGACGTGCACGCGCCCGCCCGCGTCTCCGAGTGCGTCGAGCGCCTGGACGACGAGGTCATCGACAGTCCACACGTCCGGAGCAGGGCGCACGGCTCCCGCCTGCAGGCGGGAGAGGTCGAGCAGGTTCCCGACCAGCCGGTCGAGCCGCTCCGCCTCGGCGAGGATCGTTTCCGCAAGCTGTCCTCGATCGTCGCGCCCGAGCTCGAGGTCCTCGCGGGCGAGGGCGCTCGCCGAGGTGAGGATCGCCATCAGCGGCGTTCGCAGGTCGTGGCTGACTGCGCGGAGGACCGCGGTCTTCATCGCGTCGCTTCGGCGCAGTGCCTCCGCTTCCAGCGCTTCGCGGGCCAGCCGCTCCCGGTCGATGGCGATTCCCAGCAAGGACGCGAGCGCGGGGAGGAGATGGCGCCGGCTGGCGGCCGTTCCGGCTCGCGGGCGCTCCAGATGGATCGTCCCGACGCGGCGCCCGCCCGCCTCGAGCGGATAGCTGTCGTCCCCGGTGCGTTGGCTGCCGAGCTCGATGCGTGCGCTCTCGACCTGCAGCGCACGAGCCGCCTCTTCGGCGATGCGGTCGAGCTCGCCTCGCACCTGCTCTCGCTCGAGGAGCGACGCTGCGATCTCCGCGAGCAGCGCGGACTCCTGGGCACGCCGGCGGCCCCTGGCCGCCAGTCCGCTGACGACGACGGCTGTGAAGAGGTACACCGCGAGCGCGACCCAGTTCTCCGAGTCGCTGAGCGTGAACGTGTGCTTCGGCGGCAGGAAGAACCAGTTGAAGGCCAGCATGCTCGCGATCGAGACCGGAAGCGCCCACGCGAGCCCGAACAGCACCGCGACGGGCAAGACCGCGAAGACGTAGAGGACCCCGAGGCTGAGGACCGGAGCGAACGAGTCGAGGGCGAAGATGGCCCCCGTCACGAGCGCGAGCGCGCCGATGCTCACGACCAGAGCCGCGATACGGCGGGCCAAGCCCCGCATGGGTAGCGCCGGATTCACGTTTGGGAGCGCCTCGCTCAGAGCATAGGCACCCCGCCCTGGCTTACGTCCCCGCCACGCAGAACGCCTGCGCAGTCAGCATCCACGACGTCCCGACCGCATCCTGCTCGATCGCACGGACCGTGAGCTGGCTTGCGGTGCTCGGGTACATCTCGGTGATCTCGACGTCCCCGTTGTTGGCCGCCGTTCCGGTGAGGCGGTACGCCGCGCCGACGACCCTCTTCCCTGCGGGGCAGTTGACCACTGCGACCTTCGGGCTCGACGAGTCCTGTGCGGTGACGACCGGGACGATCTCGAGGCCGCTCAGGCCCGAGAAGACGGACGCCGGGAACTTCTTCGTGCTCCCGAGCGCGAGCAGGCGCCCGGCCTTCGGCAGGCGCGACGCGTGGATCCCGTCGACGCGATCCGAGTTGAGCGCGAAGCGCGCCCTCGGGGTGATCTTGTCGCGCGCGGCCTGGCCGATCGGCGTGACCGCGGCAACCGCGACGAGGAGAGCCGTCGCGGAGAGGATGGTCGGAAGACGTCCTTTCATGTCCTGTCCTTTCACTCGTGGAAGGGCGAGCCTAGTACGGTCATGCCCGATGGACGGCCGTTCCGATCTCGTGGACATCCTCGGCAGGCTCACGCTCTTCGCCGACTTCACGCGGCCCGAGCTCGAGGCGGTCGCGCACACGGTCGACGAGGAGGTCTTCGCCGAGGGTCAGCGCGTGCTCCGCCAGGGGCTCAGCGGGAGCGGCTTCTTCGTGATTCTCGAGGGGCAGGCGAAGATCTCGGTCGACGGCGAGCAACGCTTCACGCTCGGCCCCGGAGACTTCTTCGGCGAGACCTCGGTGCTGACGGGCGACTCGCCGACCGCGGACGTGATCGCGACAACCCTGCTGCGGTGCGCGGTCGTGCCCGGCCCCGAGCTGGAAGGGTTCCTCGTCGCGCGGCCGCGGTTCATGTACCGGCTGCTCCAGGCCGAGGCGCACCGCTTACGAAACGCGATCGAATGGCGGTCGTAGAGAAGCCCTTCCCGCCGGGGGACTACGACGTCGTCGTGGTCGGAAGCGGGCCGGGCGGGCTGCAGACGAGCTACGAGCTGCGCGCCCTCGGGGTGCGCCACGCCGTGCTCTCGGCGGACGAGGAGCCCGCCGGGATGTTCCGGCGCTTCCCGGTCTTCGAGCGGCTGATCACGTGGACGAAGCAGGACGCGCCCTTCGAGCACGGGACGCGCGAGTACGAGTGGTACGACCACAACAGCCTGCTCGCCGAGGAGCAGGAGTCGCGTGCGCTCGTCCCGCAGCTGATGGAGCGCAGGTACGACGTCCCCTCGAGGCAGGAGATGGAGGCGGGGCTCGTCGCCTTCGCCGAGCGGACCGAGCTCGAGATCCGCTACGGCTGCCGCTGGGAGTCGACCCGCCGCGAGGAGGACGGGCTCGTGCTCGTCACCTCCGACGGCGAGTATCGGTGCCGCGCCGCGGTGTTCGCGATCGGGGTGACGGAGCCTTGGATGGCGCCGATCCCCGGGATCGAGGACGCGCGCCACTACGTCGACACGGGCGCCGCGGAGCAGTACCGGGGCGGGCGTGTGTTCATCGTCGGCAAGCGCAACTCGGGCTTCGAAGTCGCGAGCGGGCTGCTCGCCTGGGCTTCGGAGGTCGTGCTCGCGTCTCCGCGCCCGGTCGAGACCGCGCGGATCGGCCGCTCCCCGGTCCGCACGCGGTATCTGAATCCGCTCGACGAGTACTCGCGCGGCGGCGCCGGCGCCCTCGTCGTGGACGCCGCGATCGAGCGCATCGAGCGGCGCGGCGACGGGTTCCACATCGCGGCGCGTGGGACGACGTGGCCCGGCGAGCTGATGTTCGAGGCGGATCACGTGCTCGTGGCGACCGGCTTTCGGACGCCGCTGCTCGACCTGCCCGAGCTCGGCCTGGCCACCGTCTCCGACGGCCGGATACCCGCGCTCACCCCGTTCTTCGAGAGCGTCTCCTTCCCGGGCGTGTACTTCGCGGGCAACGCTTCGCAGGGCTCACCCGGCCTGCGCAAGCAGGGTCTCGCCGGCAACTCGACGTCGGTCAACGGCTTCCGTTACAACGCCCGCGTCCTGGCGCGGCACCTCGCCGAGTCGAGGTTCGGGATCCGCGCCGAGCGGCCGGCGCTCGATCGCGACGAGGTGCTGCCGTACCTGCTCGCCGAGCTGGCACACGCGCCCGAGCTCTGGGTGCAGAAGGGCTACCTCGCCCGCGTGCTCGCCTGCAACGGGGCGATCCGCGACGAGGGCATCGTCCCGCTCGAGCACTTCGTCGACGAAGGGGGCGGAGACGCCGTCGCGGTCACGGTCGAGATGGATCCCGAGGGACGGATCTATCCGGCCGCGTATGTCCGGGTGGGCGGGCGCCTCGTCGAGCACGCGCTGCCCGAGCATCCGGCGCACCTCTTCTCGAGCGAGACCCACCGGCGCGAGCTGGCGTCCCTGCTCGAGCTGATCCCGGCCCTCCGGCGCTAAGCCTGCAGCAGGTCGAAGATGAAGGTCGCGCCCGTGCCCGGCTCCGAGCTGACGTCCAGGCGGCCGCCCATCCGGTTCGCGAGCTCGCGCGAGATGTAGAGGCCGAGGCCGGTGCCGCTCGGCGCGTGCACGAGCTGCGGGTCGGCGCGGAAGAACTTCTCGAACACGCGAATCTGGTCGGCGGGCGTGATGCCCGGGCCCTTGTCGGAGACGGTGATGCGCACGAGCCCGTTCGGGCGGGAGGCCCCGACGACGATCGGCGCCGCGCCGTACTTGACCGCGTTGTCGAGGAGGTTGACGAGAACCTGCTGGATTCGGTTGCGATCGCCCGAGGCGGCTCCGACCTCGGACGGGACCTCGGTCTCGATCGGCGGCGGCTCCTCGACCTGCGCCTGCACCGCCTCGACCGTGGCCTGGATCACTTCCGCCACGTCGACCGGCTCCTGCTCCACCGTCAGCTCGCCGCGGTCGAGCTTGCTCGTGATCAGGATCTCCTCGGTGATCCGGGTGAGCCGCGTCGCCTGCTCGGCGATCATGCGCAGCAGCTCGCGCCGCCGGTCCTCGGGGAACTCGACGTCGTCGCGCAGTAGCGTGAGCGCCGCGCCGTAGACCGCCGACATCGGAGTCCGGATCTCGTGCGAGATCGTGGCCACGAAGTCGCTGCGCTCCTCGTCCAGCCGGCTCTTCGCCGTGACGTCCCGGAATGCGTAGATCACGCCCTGGGGGCTCCGGACGGCAACGAACGAGAGCCAGAGGTCCGCTCCGCGCACCTCGACCGGAAGCGTCACGGGCTCGGCGGTCGAGCCGGTCTCCGCGACCGGGATCCGTTCCGCGAGCGCGGGCCATTCTGGGATCAGGTCGGGCAGCGTCTTGTCCTCGCCGCGCAGGCCGGTGATCAGGAAGGCGGAGCGGTTCCAGAGCTGGACGACGCCCTGATCGTCGACGAGGAAGATCCCGTCCCCGACCGCCTCGAGGACGTCCGCGGCGCGCTCGCGCTCCGCGGCCACGGCCAGGGCGGCTGCCTCCGCGGCCTCGAGGCGAATGCGTTCCTGCTGGAGGCGGGCGTTCCGCACCGCGGCGGCCATCTGCGACACGAGCCCCTCGAACAGCTCGAGCTGCTCCTCCGTGTAGAAGCCGTGGTCGCTCATCAGCTGGACGACCCCGACGACGACGCCCTCGTGCTTGACGGGCACCATCATCGCCGCGCTCGTTCCGGCCGGGCCCGATTCCGGCAGCTTCTCGACTTTCCCCTCGCGGTCGACCTTGTAGTAGACGCCGTCGGGCTCCTCGACTCGTTCGGCGACGTCGTTGAACGCCAGCGGCTCGCCGCTGACGATCACCTGGCTCTGCATGCCGCCCTCGCGGTTCAGCTTCAGCGGCGGCAGGGTCGACGGATCGAGCACGGTTCCCTCGTTCCAGCCGTACTCGCAGCGGATGAGGTCATCCCGCGGGTCGTAGGAGGAGACGACGAGCGCGTCGTGCGGGATCACGTCTGCGAGCAGCTCGTGGAAGCGGACGTAGACGCGATCGGGCTCGAGCGTCTCGCCCAGCTCCCGGGCGGCGTTCAGCAGCACGACGGCTGTCTCGATCTTCGGCTTGCGCCGCGCTCTCACTCATCTGAGCGTAGCTCGGGCGCCGGAGCGGGCAAGGGCGCCGGCGCTAGGCTGTCCCGCATGTGTCGAAACATCCGCACGCTCTACAACTTCGAGCCTCCGGCCACGCGGGAAGAGGTGCACGACGCCGCGCTCCAGTACGTCCGCAAGATCAGCGGCTTCACCAAGCCGTCGCAGGCGAACGAGGACGCCTTCGAGCGCGCCGTCGAGGCCGTGACCGCCGCCTCGAC
>DATBGG010000020.1:0-13503 GCA_036558065.1 Gaiellaceae bacterium
GCCTCGCCGAGTGAGAGGTTGATCACGTCCATCCCGTCGCGCACCGCGGCCTCGATCCCGGCCACGATCTCCGGGGAGTTCCCGTTCAGGCCGAACCCGTCGTCGGGGACGGAGAGCACCTTGTAGTTGCCGATGTACGCCCTGGGCGCCACGCCCGAGATACGCGCGCCGCCCGGCACTTTGGTCCGGTAGTCACCCGCGGCGATGCCGGCGACGTGGGTCGCGTGCTCCGAGTTCTGCGGGTCGAAAGGAACGGCGGCGAACTTCCACTTCGGTGAGCGTGGCGCGAACGCGCGGGCCACGATCACCTTGCTCGTCGTGAAGCGCTTCTGGCCCTTCGGGAAGCCGCGCGGCATCCGGTAGCCCTTCTTGCTGAAGTAGGGATGCGTCTGGTTGACCCCGTCGTCGAGGATCGCGATCTTCACGCCCTGCCCCGACGTCTTCAGCGTCGGCCCCCAGAGCGCGGTCGCGCCGATGAAGCCCGGCGTCGTCGCGCGGAGGGAGTGGTACGTGACGCTCGGGTAGACGCCGGTCACGCCGGCCACGTCCTTCAGGCGCCCGAGCTCGCTCGAGGGGACCTTGATCGCGAGGCCGTCCAGCACGAACGAGTAGCGGTGCTGGACGTCCGCCTCGGGCACGCGAGCCGCGAGCCGCGACTCGACCGAGCCCTGGACGGCGCTCAGCGTCCGCAAGTGCCCGCCGCGCGCCACCGCAGGCGAGTCGAGCGTGACGACGACCTCGACCAGCTCACCGCGCGCAGGGGCAGACGTGCCGGCGCCGGCAGTCGGCAGCACGAGCAGCGCAAGCGAAGCAAGGAGGGCGACGCGCTTCAGGCTGGACATGGTAGAGAGGGAGACGACCGCGGCTAGGATTAGTCAGCTACGCGGATGTGGCGGAATTGGTAGACGCGCACGGTTCAGGTCCGTGTGGGGGAGACCCCGTGGAGGTTCAAGTCCTCTCATCCGCATCTTTCGCTGGTCCCGGAACCGGCGCCTCGAGCAGCCCGTACCGGCGCAGCTCGCGGAGGAGCGTGGCCAGGACGGCGCGCACCTGCGCCGGATCGGAGCTTGCGTTCAGCGACCGTGCGTCCGGGATCCCGGTCACGTCCCAGCCCGCGCTCTGCGACGTCGCCGGCGTCCCGTAGAAGCCGACCTTGCCCTGCACCGTGAGGCTTTGCCGCGCGAGCGCGTCTTCCTGGAGCGTCACCGGTTTCAGCGGGCCGAGGTCTCCGTACGCGGCACCGCCGGCGAGCTGGACGTCGAGCCGGTTGCTCGGCTTCATCCGCTGCCCGGGGGCGACGACGATCGCCTTCCCGGCCATCTGCCAGATGCTGACCGTGTAGCGGCCGACGCCCGCGTCGTTCACGAACTTCAGCGAGCCCTGCTCGCAGTTGATCAGCTTCGTGTTGACGAACGTGCCCGCGGTCGGGCTCGGCGCGGCGGCGTCGCCGATCTCGATCCCGCCGTTCTGGAAGTCCGCACGCGCCGAGAAGTACTTGCCGCCGACGACGATCGAGTCGTTGCCCACGACGACGAGCTGCGCCCGCTGCGCGCCCTCGCCCGTGCAGTTGACGAGGCTCGGCCCGTCGCAGCTGACGTACCACGCGATCAGGTGGTTCAGGCCCCAGACATGTCCGTTCGAGACGCGTAACCCGTGGCTGTGGCTCTGCACCTCGACGCCGCGCGTCGTCGAGTTGCCGGTCGGCGGCCCGCAGAGGTAGACGACGACGTTGACCCACTGCGAGTCCTTCGGCCCGTTCCAGTAGATGCCGCCGCCGGTGCAGTGGTGCACCCAGACGTTGACGAGCTGCGCCTCGAGGAGCTCGCCCGGAGGCGGGTCGTCGACGTGGAACTCGCCCCAGAAGCCGCGGCCAGAGCAGTTCGCGATCGAGACGTTGAACAGGCTGTAGCCGGCCGAGTAGACCTGGACGCCGTTTCCGAGGGCGCCCGCGTCGCGGTTTCCGTCGAGCGTGAGGTTCTGCAGCGACCAGCTGAAGATCGGCGCGGGCTCACCTGTCGGCGGGTCGTAGCCGGGGCTCTTCAGGACGGGGTACGTGCCGCCCGGCGACTTGCGGATGACGGTCGCCCGCATCCCTGCGCCGCGGAACACGATCTGCGAGTAGATCGTCAGCGCGCGGGTGATCCGGAACGTGCCTGCGGGGAAGACGACGGTCCCGCCGCCGCGCGTGTTGGCCGAGTCGATCGCGGCCTGGATCGCGTTCGTGTCGTCCGTGGATCCGTCGCCCTGCGCGCCGAACGCCGCCACGTCGTAGACGGTCGGCGGCGGAGCGGCCACCGCGTCCTCGACGTGCGCGAGCCCGACCAGCGGCGCGGCGCTCAGCGCGACGCCCTTGGTCAGGAACCTCCGTCTGGAGAAGTCGGTCACGAAGGAAGCGCTGTGAGCACCTGCTCCGGATGGCCGTCCGGCTTCACGTTCTTCATCACCTTGGCGATGTTCCCGTCCGCGTCGATCACGAACGTGGTCCGGTTGACGCCCCAGTACGTCTTGCCCGCGTACTTCTTCTCGCCCCAGACGCCGTACCGCTCGGCCACCTCGTGATCCGGGTCGGCGAGCAACGTGAACGGCAGCGAGTACTTGCTCTTGAACTTCGCGTGCGAGGCCTCGTCGTCCGGGCTCACGCCGAGCACGACCGCGCCGCGCTTCTCGAAGTCGCCGTAGGAGTCGCGGAAGCCGCTGGCCTCGACGGTGCAGCCGGGCGTGTCGTCCTTGGGATAGAAGTAGAGGACCACCGGCTGCCCGCGGTAATCCGAGAGCTTGACTCGCTCGCCCGTGTCCGTCGCCAGCTCGAAGTCCGGAGCCGGCTTGCCCTCTTCGATCATCTGTGCTCCCCCGTAGAGTTTCGGTCTGATGCTAACGGCCCACCACACGGTTGCGTTCCTCGTCCTGGGCGTGACCTTGGCCTCTGCCATCTGGGGCGGGATCGCCTACTTCCGGAGGCGGAACGCGGGCGCGACCCTCCAGCATCTGCTTGCGCTCGCCCAGACGCTGATCGTCGCGCAGGTCGGGCTCGGGCTGCTGCTGCTTTCCGACGACTACCGCGCCCCGCACGAGCTCCATTACGCATACGGGACGTTCGCGCTGCTGGCCGTGCTCAGCCCATGGTTCTACGCGCCCAAGGATCCGCGCAAGCGCCTGGCCTGGTTCTCCGGAGCGACCGCGGTCGCCGCAGCCCTCGCCGTCCGCGCCTACACGACCGCCTGATGTTCTCGCGCATCAACCCGACGCTCCGAGGCTTCCTGATCATCGCGGCGATCGCGCTCGTCATCATCTTCCTCAACCTCTACGTCGCGCTCGCCTCGCTGTTCGTCATCGCGCAGATCGCGTTCTTCCTCGCGATCGCGTTCTTCATCTACCTGCTCTGGCGCGAGCGGCGACAGGACATCGACACGTGGTCGACGAGAGCGAAGTTCGCGTTCTACGGCGGCGCGCTGCTGATCGTGGTCGCGATCGGCGCCTTCATCGTCGACCGGCCGGCCGGCTATGCGGCGATCGCGTTCCTGGCCACGGTCGGGCTCTCAGGCTTCGCCATGTGGCGGACCTGGCGCGATCAGCATACGTACAGCTAGCAGAGCCAGCCTGACGACGTAGCGAGCTATCCGAACAAGACGAGGGCGGCCAAGAGCACCCCGAAAAGCACGAATGCGAGCACTCCGAGGAGTAGGCCGATTGTCGCCGCGCGACCGTTCGGAGCGCCTGCGCGTGCCTTTGCCCTGCCCGAAATCCCGCAGGCAATCGCGAACGACGCCGTCAACGCTGCGGACGGCGGGAACATGAATGCCAGCAAGCCAAAAACCAGCGCCTGGGTTGCTCTCGGATTGCTGGCGTTTGTCGCGTCGACGATCACGGCAGGACTTGCGCTCTGTGGGCTAGCCACGCACACGACATCGACAAGCGACGCGGCGTGTTCAAGACCTCGCCTGAGGGACTTGCGGGCAAGGCTACGTTAGGCGCTGCGGCCTCGTTTTACGGCCAAACTCTCCTGTTAGGCCTCGACGCGCGAGGAAGCACCGTCGAGCGCGTCCAGCGCGGCGCGGATCGGGACGTGCTGGCCGACGAAGATCGGCGTGTCACGCTCCGTGTACGAGCTCGCCTCGGTGTCGCGCAGGCGCAGCATGAGGTGCATGAAGTCCGCCGGCTCGTCGCACTCGAAGGCCGTCATGAACTCCTGGTCGTCGATCCCGAAGGAGTACGTCGTGTGGTTCGTGATCCCCGGGAACTCCTCGCGGCCGATGCGGATGTGCTCGTCCATCGCCTCCTGCCGCTGCTCCTCGGACAACGCGTACCAGGGCCGCACCTTCACGAACGGGTAGACGACGAGGTACGGCTGGCCGCGCGGCACGATCTTGCGCGGCTTGCGAGCGGCCGTGTACTGCGAGGCCTTCGTGGTCGCCAGATACGAGTACGGCGTCTCGAGCCAGCCCGCCAGCGGAGTGCCGTTCAGCGCGGCGCCGAGCTCGCCGAGATCCTCATAGCGCTCGGTGATCGTCCAGAGGAAGAAGTCGCTGTCCGGCCGCACCCCCGTGATCGTGTACGCCCGGAGCGAGGACATGCGCCCCGCCCAGTCCTCGACCACTTCGGCGAACGCGTCCTTTCCGGCCATGCGTTCCTCGACGGGCAGGCGCCGCCAGGCCGGGTCGACCCGGAAGAACGGATAGGCGACGTACTGGCCTTCCACGCATTCAATCTTACGAACAGTCGCCGAGCTTCCCCTCGCGGACCTTCTTCGCCGCGTCCCCGATCGGGCGCAGGCTCGACTTCGCGTTCGTGTCCGCGTAGTACGGCCCGGACTGCCAGCGGTTGAGATCGGCCTCGTCGAACAGGTGGAAGATGTAGACGGCGATCACGGTCGGCTGGCAGGCCGCGAGCTCGAAGGCCTGCTCGTAGTAGTCGGCCTGGGTCGCCTCGGGCACGGCGTCCTTCCCGAGCGGCGACTGAAGGTTCGTGTACGGCCCCTGTGCGCTCGGCGGGATGATCGACTGCACGCCGAACTCGGTGTACGCGATCGCCAGCTTCGAGCCGGGCTGCGCGGTGCCGTCGAACGCCTCGCCGAGCAGCGCGACCAGCTTGTCGTAGTCGCCGAACCCGAGCGACGTGCCCGTGTGCGGCTGGCCGGGCGGGATCGACGAGCGGGTCTGGTACGGGTGGAGCGCGAAGACGTCCATGATCGGCTTCGTCCGTCCGCTGTCGCGATAGGCCTGGCCCAGGTCGCGGATGAACGTCGTCGGCGAATGCGTCGGGCGCGGCGACTCCGCGTCGTCGAAACCGCGCGGGGCCAGGTTGCCGCCGTAGACCTTCAGCTTCGGCCTGACCGCCTTGAGGGCGTCGTACGTGCGCGCGAGCAGCTCCTGGTAGGCGGTCGCGGCGATGTCGGCCCCGCTGTCGTCGAACTGGTAGAGCCAGAAGCCGTTCAGGTTCGGCTCGTTCCAGACGGCGAAGCCGTCGACGGACGGGAGCGAGCGCGCGAGATTCGCCATGAACTCCGCGTACTGGTCCTGCAGGTCGCTCGTCATCGGAGCGAAGCGGGGGCGGCCGGCGTAGACCGTGATCAGGAGCTGCAGGCCCTGCTTCCGCGCGGCGTCCGCGACGGTGCTCAGCACCGTGAGCTCGGCGGGGTCGGGCTCCGTCTGGCCCGGCGCCCAGAGCGTCGTGATGTCGAGCGCGCTGAAGCCTGCCCGCCCGGTGAACGCGACGCGCTGCTCGGCCACCGTCGGGTCGGCGAACTTCACGCCGTCCTCGAGCGCTCCGATCGTCAGCTTGTGGCCGTGGTCGTCGCTCGAGCGCAGGAAGAGCGCCCAGGCGCCCGCGACGAGCGCGAGGACGACTCCGGCGGCGAGCAGCAGCTTCATCAAGGGCACTACCCTAGATTCCATGGCAAGGCAGGTCTCGAAACTCGAGGACAAACTGAAGGCGCTTCCGGCGAAGCCCGGCGTCTACCTCTTCCGCGACGAGCGGGGCGACGTCCTCTACATCGGGAAGGCGAAGTCGCTCCGGCCGCGGGTGCGGAGCTACTTCCAGGCGGGCGCGGGAACGCGCACGACGATCGCCCAGCTCCCGCAACGCGTCGCCGACCTCGAGGTGATCGTCACCGACACGGAGGTCGAGGCGCTGCACCTCGAGCAGAACCTCGTCAAGCGCCACCGGCCCCCGTTCAACGTGCGCCTGCGCGACGACAAGTCGTTCCCGTACATCGCGGTGACCGTCGAGGACGAGTACCCGCGCGTCATGTTCACGCGCGAGCGGCACCGGCGCGGAGTCGTCTACTTCGGGCCGTACGCGAACGCGAAAAAGGTGCGCGAGACGCTCGACGTCTTGAACCGCGTCTTCCCGTATCGCCCCTGCGAAGGTCCGCAGCCGGGCCGGCACTCCGGTATTCCGTGCCTCGACTACCACATCGAGCGCTGTCTGGCCCCGTGCGTGGGCTACGTGTCGAAGGACGACTACCGGCGCGTGATCGACGGCGTGATCGAGTTCCTGTCCGGCGAGACGCGGCCGATCCTGCGTGAGCTGGAGGAGAAGATGAAGGCGGCGGCCGAGGACGAGCGCTTCGAGGAGGCGGCCCGCTACCGGAACCGGCTGTTCTCGGTTCGCCACCTGGCCGAGCGGCAGGCCGCGGACAAGCGCGCCGTCGGGACGATCGACGTGATCGGGATCGCGGCCGAGGACGACCGCGCGGCGGTGCAGGTCTTTCCGCTCCGGGACGGGAAGCTGATCGACCGCTACAGCTTCCACCTCGAGAACGTCGAGGGCCAGGACGTCCCGACGATGCTCGAGGCGTTCGTCCTCGAGTACTACGGCTCGGCGCCGAGCGTCCCGCCGCAGATCGTCGTCCCGCGCGGCGTGGGGGAGACCGAGGCGCTGGCGGAGTTCCTCACCGAGCGGCGCGGGTCGCGGGTCGAGGTGCGGGCACCCGAGCGCGGAGAGAAGCGCCGGCTGCAGGAGCTGGCGACCCAGAACGCGCGGGTCGCGCTCGCCTCCGAGGCGGTCGCGGCCGAGCAGAAGCGGCTGCGGCGCGTCGAGGCGCTCGAGGAGCTGCGCGAGGCGCTCAACCTCGAGGCGCTCCCGCTCAGGATCGAGTGCTACGACATCTCGAACATCCAGGAGGACTCGGCCGTCGGCTCGATGGTCGTCTTCCAGGACGCGGTCGCCAAGAAGGCGCACTACCGGAAGTTCGGGATCAAGGGCGGCGAGGGGCAGGACGACTTCGCGGCTCTGGCCGAGGTCGTCACGCGGCGGTTCGCCCGGATGCGCGACGTGGCGGACGAGGAGTACGACGAGTCGTTCGCGGCAACACCGAACCTGGTGGTCGTGGACGGAGGCAAGGGACAGCTGTCGGCGGTGCTCGCGGCGATGCAGGGGTTCGACCTGCCGCGCGTCGCCGTGATCTCGCTGGCGAAGCGTGAGGAAGAGGTCTTCGTCCCCGACCGCCCTGACCCGATCGTGCTCGACCGCCACTCGGCCGGCCTCCAGCTTCTGCAGCGGATCCGGGACGAGGCGCACCGCTTCGCGCTCGGCTTCCACCGGCAGCGGCGCGACTCGAAGGCGAAGGAGTCGATCTTCGACACGATCCAGGGTGTGGGACCTGCGAGGCGCCGTGCGCTCCTGCGGCACTTCGGGTCGGCGGAGCGCTTCCTGGCGGCGAGCCAGGAGGAGCTCGAGGGCGTGCCCGGGATGCCGCAGAAGACGGCTCGCTCGATCTACGCGCAGCTGCACAAGGCAGGCCGCGCCTGACCCCCGGGGGCCCGCCTGACCCCGGGGTCGACCCCAGGGGTCAGACCCCGAAACAATTTGTCCACAGGAGCGTGCGGCGAATGAGCGTGTTCAAGCCAAAGGCCTCCCTGGGCAGGACGAAGCTGTGACGAAGCCGGCGCACTCTTGGAGCGGGGTCTGACCCCGGCGAGGCGTGGGCCAGGGGCGGTCGGTCGCCTCCTGCGGCACAGGAACTTCGGGCCCTACTTCGTCGGCAATGCCTGCTCGGCGAGCGGCGCCTGGTTCCAGAACCTCGCCTCTGCCGTCCTCATCTACCGGCTCACGCACTCGGCCGTGCTGCTCGGCGTGCTGCAGTTCGCACAGTTCGGGCCGATCCTGCTGCTCGCGCCCTGGACCGGCGCGGCCGCCGACCGCTTCGACCGCCGGCGGCTGCTGCTCACGACTCAGGCCGCGCAGACGGCGCTGACCGGAGGGCTGGCGGCGCTCGCGTTCGCGGGGTTGGCCGGCGAGGAGGTCGTGCTCGGCTTCTCGTTCGCGCTCGGGATCCTCACAGCGCTCGCCCTCCCCGCGCAGCAGGCGCTGCTCGCCTCGCTCGTCGATCGAGATGACCTGCCCTCGGCGGTCGCGCTGAACTCGATGACGTACAACGTCGCGCGCGCGGTCGGGCCGAGCCTGGCGGCGATCGTGATCGCTGCGTTCGGCGTGTCGATCGCGTTCGCCATCAACTCGGTCTCGTATCTCGTGCTGGCGGCGGCGGTGCTGGTCGTCCGTCCGCGCCCGCAGGAGCGCGCCGGCTCAACGCGCCTGCGTGAGAGCTTCGCCCTGATCCGCCGCGAGCCGAGGCTGGCCGCCTACCTGCTGATCGTGGCCGTCGTCGGGTTCGCGTCCGATCCCGTCAACGCGCTGGCCCCGGCCTTCGCCCACGAGTTCGGCCACTCGGCGACCGTCGGCGGGTTCCTGCTCGGGATCTTCGGCGCCGGGGCGGTGACCGCGGCGTTCGTCGTCGCGGGCCGAACGGCCGGCTCGGGCCGGCGCATGGTCGCGACGCTCGGCCTGCTCAGCGGCGGGATGATCCTGTTCTCGCTGACACCCTGGCTGCCTGTCGCGCTCGGCTTCCTGTTCGCAGCCGGCTTCGGCTATCTCGCGTCGAACACGTCCGCGACCGCCCGCCTCCAGCTCGAGGTGAGCGAGATCCAGCGTGGCCGCATCATGGCGCTCTGGGGCATCGCCTTCCTCGGCGTCCGGCCGTTCGCGAGCCTGATCGACGGCGCGATCGCCTCGGCCGCGGGGGTCCGCGTCGCGGGTGTCGTTCTCGCCCTGCCCGCGCTCGTCGTCGCCCTCGCGATCGCCTTCCGCAGCGCCGCTCAGCGAACGGTCAGCGTGCCGGTCAGCCGCGGATCGCTTCCGAAGCGGTAGCGCCCGCTCTCCAGCCGCACCGTCCAGGTCTTCCGTCCCTTGAACTTCCGGGCGGTGCGGCGGTTCACGCCGCTGCCCTTGAGGTGGAAGTTGGCCCGGCGCGACGCGTCCTGCACGAGCACGCGGTAGCGGCCGGCGCGAAGGGTGCGCTTCGCGACGAACGGGCGGCCCTTGCTCGTCACGCCGGCCTTGAGGACGGTCGGAGGCGGCTCGGTGGGTGGGGGAGGGTCGGCGGGCCTCGAGGTGACGAGGAAGGAGCCGTTCATGATCCGCCAGTGCGGCTCGCACGCGTACGCGTACGTCGTGTCGTCGCGGAACGTGACCGTGAACGTCTGCTCGCCGACGAACTCGAGCTCGGTCTTGAAGTCGACGGTCGAGTCCTCATTACTAGCAAGATGGAAGTTGTGCAAAGTCGAGCGGTCACGGACGACGACGTCGTACGTGCCGGGAAGGAGTCGCGACACGTGGACGCCGTTCGCGTCGGCGAGATCGATGTCGAAGCCGTCGTTCGTCCCCACGGTCGCGAGCAGGATCGGGTTCGCGGTCGTGTGCGCGGCCGCCCCGGGAGCGAGGACGAGCAGGGCGGTGACAAAGGCGATACGCAGCACTTGACCAAGGCTGCCTGCCCATCGATGATCCGGTCAACTTCTTCGCCCGAAAGGAAATCAGTGCCGGGAATCCGTTTCGCCGTCCCCGCCGACGACGCGCCCGACCGGATCGCGTTCGCCTACTCGCCGCTACAGGAGGCCGTGCTCAGCCTGCACGTGCTCGTGGCGCCGAAGCACCACGCGCTGCAGCACGACTGGGTGCGCGAGATGCGCAAGCTGCCGGCGGCGCTCAAGCGGCGCATCTCCGAGCTCGGGTTCGCCTATCGCTGGACGATGCCCGACTTCGTGAGCGCTTCGCCGGAGGACGAGTTCACCGACTTCGAGCAGGACCTCCGCGCTCTCGCCGCGCAGGACGCAGAGTCACTCGCCTTCGACTTCCTGCGCCCGCTCTTCGACCACGGAGGCAGCCGCGACCCGGCGCTCCTCGAGGACGCCGCGGTCCGTGAGCACGCACTCGGCCAATGCGAGCGGCACGGCGCGAGCCCCGAGCTGGTCGCGCTCGTCTTCGACGACCCCGGCGAGCTCGGCCGCCGCTTCGCCGAGCTCCTGACCGACTACTGGGAGGCCGCGTTCGCCGACGAGTGGGCGCGCGTGGAGCCGAGGCTGACCGAGGCCGTCTCGCAGGCCGGCCGTGAGATCGCCGTCGACGGCCTGTACGCATTCGTCCGAGGGCTCTCGCCTCGGCTGCGCGTCGAGCCGGAGCTCGAGCAGTTCGGCCTCGACCTCCCGCACGAGCACCGCGTCGACGTAACCGAGGAACGGAAGCTCGTGCTCGTGCCGAGCGCCTTCGTCTGGCCCCACGTCCGGGTCAACTGCGACGAGCCGTGGCCGCTGTCGCTCGTCTACCCGGCGCCGTTCGTGATCGAGGCGGCGCGACCGCGCATCCCCTCGGCCGATCTCGTCGATGTGCTCGACGCGCTCGGCAACGCGACGCGTTTGCGCACGCTCAAGCTGACGGCCGAGCGCCCGCGCTCGACCCAGGAGCTCGCCAAGCTCGTCGGCCTGACCCAGGCGGGCATGTCCAAGCACCTGCAGAAGCTCGCCGCGGCCGGCCTGGTGGCGACCAGGCGCGAGGGCTACTACGTCCTCTACAGCGCGGACCTGGGGCGACTCGAGCCGCTGTCGGCCGCGCTGCGCGACTACCTGGCCGATTCCTGAGTGGCGTGCGCGCGCCAGTCCGTGCTCCGGAACCAGATGAGCAGCGTCCCGAAGCCGAGCACGAGGTTGGTGACGATCAGCGTGATCCGCATCCCGACGCTGAACGCGAGGAGCGCGGTCCTCGAAGCCTGGTCGCGCAGCAGGTAGAGGAGGAACGCCTGCTCGGTCCCGATCCCGGACGGGCTGATCGGGAGCAGCGAGGCGAGCCCGGCCGAGACCTGGACGAGCAGCGCGTTGTGCAGCGTCACGGGCAGCCCGAAGGCGCTCAGGAAGAAGAGCACGGCGGTGAGTCGGCAGGCCCAGTCGATGCCCTGCCAGAGCGCGACCTTGCGGAGGTAGGCGCGGCGATCCTTGAGGATGGCGAAGCCTTGCGCGAGGCGCTTGCGGAAGTCCCCGATCTGCTCGGCGAACCAGAGCAGCGCGACGACCGCGACCGCGAGCACGACCCCGATCACCTTCAGGAACGTCCGCGGGTTGTGGAACGCCCAGCCGAAGTCGAACGACGGCCCGAGCACGTGCGGGAGCTGACCCGTCACGGCCGCCCAGCCGACGAGGCTCGTCGCGATCACGAAGTCGAACAGGCTGAGCAGGACGACCGTCGAGGCGACCGTCGCGTACGAGCTGCCCTCGACGCTGCGCTTGGCGAGCACGACCCGGACGGCGTCACCGCCGCGGGCCGGGATGATCGCGTTCACGCCCGCGCCGGCGAAGATCGCCCCGAGGATCGAGCGACCCGGCACGCGTGCCTGCGGATACGAGGCCTGGATGATGTTCCGCCAGGCGCGGCTGAGCGCGATCAGGCGCAGCACGTGGAAGCCGATGCCGGCCGCGAGCGCGCCCCAGCCGAGGTCTCCGAGATGGTCCCGGAAGACCTGCGTCGCGTTCCAGATCGCGTCGGTCAGCTAGAGCCGGGGCCGCTTCCGTCGCCGTCGGGCGCCATGAACGGATAGCGGTAGTCGGTCGGCGGGACGAACGTCTCCTTGATCGTCCGCGGGCTGACCCAGCGGATGAGGTTCCACATCGAGCCCGCCTTGTCGTTCGTGCCCGACGCGCGCCCGCCGCCGAACGGCTGCTGGCCGACGACGGCGCCGGTCGGCTTGTCGTTCACGTAGAAGTTGCCGGCCGCGTAGCGGAGCTTGTCGGCGGCCTCGAGCAGGGCGCGGCGGTCGTCGACGAAGACGGCGCCGGTCAGCCCGTACGGCGCCGTGCGGTCGACGAGGTCGAGCGTGTCGCTCCACTTGCCCTCGGGGTAGACGTAGGCGGTGACGACGGGCCCGAAGAGCTCGTCGCGCAGGAGCCGGAAGTCGGGGTCGCGGGTCTCGATCACGGTCGGCTCGACGAAGAAGCCTTCCTCGTCACGGACGCCTCCGCCGACGAGCACCTCGGTCTGCTCGTGCGAGCGCGCCTCGTCGATCGCCTCTCGCTGCGTCTCGAGCGATTTCGCGTCGATCACCGCGCCCATGAAGTTCTCGAAGTCGGCGACGTCGCCCATCTTGATCTGGGCGACCTGCTCGGCGAGGCGCTCGCGCAGCTCCGGCCAGAGGTTCGCGGGCGCGTACACGCGTGAGGCAGCCGAGCACTTCTGGCCCTGGTACTCGAACGAGCCGCGGACGATCGCCGTCGCGACGGCGTCCACGTCCGCGGTCGGGTGGGCGACGATGAAGTCCTTGCCGCCGGTCTCGCCGACGATCCGCGGGTAGTTGCGGTACGTGCTCGAGGCGATGTTCTCGCCGACCGTCTTCCACATCGAGTTGAAGACGCCGGTCGATCCGGTGAAGTGGACGCCCGCGAGGTGCTCGCTGGCGAGCGCGAGGTCGCCGATCGTCGCGCCCGGGCCGTAGACGAGGTTGATCACGCCCGGCGGGAGCCCGGCTTCCTCGAGCAGCTTCATCAGGAAGTGCGCCGAGTAGGCGGCGGTGCCGGCCGGCTTCCAGAGCACGGTGTTGCCCATCAGCGCGGCGCTCGCGGGCAGGTTGGCGCCGATCGCCGTGAAGTTGAAGGGCGAGACGGCGAAGACGAAGCCCTCGAGCGGCCGGTACTCCATGCGGTTCCAGACGCCCTGGCTCGAGACCGGCTGCTCCTCGTAGATCCGGGTCATGAACTCGACGTTGAAGCGGTAGAAGTCGATCACCTCGCACGCGGCGTCGATCTCGGCCTGGTGCGACGTCTTCGACTGGTTCAGCATCGTCGCCGCGACGAGCGTCGAGCGCCACGGGCCGGAGAGCAGCTCGGCGGCGCGCAGGTAGACGGCGGCACGCTCCTCCCACGGCAGCCGGTGCCAGTCCTCCCACGCCTCGGCAGAGGCCTCGATCGCGCGCTCGACCTCGGCGGTGCCGGCCATGTGCACGTCGGCGAGGACGTGGTCCTTGTCGTGCGGCATGACCGCGTCGAAGGTGTCGCCGGTCCTGATCTCCTCGCCGCCGACGATGCACGGGATCTCGAGCGTCTCGCCCTTCATCTGCTCGAGGCGCACCCGGACCTCCTCGCGCTCGCGCGAGCCGGGCGCGTAGTCGAGCACGGGCTCGTTCCGCGGCGGCGGCGGTCGGAAGATCCCCGGGCGGCTCATCGCCGTGATTCTACGATTCCGGCCATG
>DATBGG010000021.1:0-4724 GCA_036558065.1 Gaiellaceae bacterium
GGGACTCCGATCCTGCTCGTCGAGCAGAACGCGCTGATGGCGCTCGACGTCGCGCAGCGCGGGTACGTGATGGAGACCGGGACGATCGCGCTCGCCGACGACGCCAAGGCGCTCCGCGAGAACGAGCAGGTCAAGAAGACGTACCTCGGGGTCGACTGACTAGCCGGCGCCGACGCGGAGCGGGAAGTACGGAGGCGATAGGAGGAATCCGATCCGCGGCGGACGATCGGACCAGCCGTGCGTCATCGCCAACGCGGCGCCGACGCCGTGGGTCGGGACGAACCCGAGCTGGCGCGCCGACGCTGAGTCGCGGCAGCCCGCGACGAGTACTCGTCCCAGCCGCTGGATCGCCGGCTGACACGCCTCCCACTGGGCGAACGGAAGCAGCGGGTGGCACGAACGGCCCGCTCGATACTCGTCGATTGCGCGCGCTTCCGAGACGGCCCGCTCCTCGTCTCCGGCGAGATCGCCGGGGTCGCGCGCGCCGCTCGAACGCAGGGCCTGGAAGAGCGCACGGTACGGCTGCTGGGTCGGGTGCGGAAAGCGCCGCTTGAAGCGGCTGAGCAGGATCGCCGTGCCGCCGTCTGTGACCGGGAAGTCGTCGCGCCAGAGGCGGAGGGCGAGCCCCAGGCCGAGGTAGGCGGAAGCCAGCGGGTTCGGGGCCTCTCGTGGGAGGTTCGGAGTCGTGTGGGGGACCCCGATGCAGATGGCGTCGAGCGGCTCGTCGATCTGGGCCGCTTTCGACTCGACGCCGCGCAGGAGCGCCTCGGAGTGGGCGACCGAGGGCGGGCCGGCGAACACCGCGACCGAGGACAGCTCGCTGGGCAGGTGCCGAAGGACACCGACGCGGACCGGGCTCGGCAGCAGGCCGAAGAGGCCGCGCAGCCTGAAGCCGGCGATCCGGTCCACCGTCTCCCGGTCGTGCGGGTAGCCGTGGAGCATCCCGCCGAGCGTGGGCGTGTTGAGCGTGAGCGAGACGCCGATCAGCCCGACGCGCCGGGCAAGCGCGCGCTCGAGCTCGAGGGCCCGTTTCCAGCCGCCCGAGGCCGAGGTCTCGAGCAGCGAGTAGGCGTTGGCGGCGCGCAGAGACGAGCGATCGGACGCGGCGAGGAGGGCGCCGGCGCCGCCGTGGATCACGGTCTCGGCGGCCGTCACGGGCACGACGATGTCCGTCTCCGCCAGAGCCGGATTGACCCGGACCGGGGGCTCGCCGTCGGAGATCTCCACGAGCTCGTCGCTCTCTACGTCGTGCACCACCACGCGGCCTCGAAACCGGCGCGCGAGCTCCGGCGGGACGAGCAGCTCGAGCTCGCGGTGCGCCGCTCGGCGTGCGAGGCCTCCGGCGACCAGGAGCGTCTGTCGTTCGGAGGGTGCGCCCGCTCGTTCGAGCTCGAGCATGGTGGCCGCGATCGCGGTCCGGCGAGGATCGCTCGGGGAGCCGGGAATCGGGAGTGCCGGCGGCTCGACGACGATCGTGGCTCGAGCGCCTCTCGACACGAGCGCCTCGAGCGGCTGGCCCGAGAGCGGGAAGCGCAGCGCGTCGCGGACCGCCGCTGCGACGTCCGCGATCGGATCGAGCGGGGGCGGAGGTGCGAGCACGACGGAGTTCTCGCCCGTGTCGACGACGGCGAGCCGCGAGCCGTACGCCAGCGGGAGGCGGGTCAAGGAATCGAGCGGTAGAGGCGGAGAAACGTCCGGCGGAAGCCCCGGCGCGGCCAGAACCGTGATGCGAGCAGGTTCGTCTCGCGCCAGTCGACGACCGTGATCGGGTAGCCGTTCTCGCGCGCCCAGTCGAGGCCTGCGTTCGTCAGGGCGAGGCCGGCACCCGTCCCCCGAGCCTCCGGGAGCGTCGCCGCGAAGCCCAGGAACGCCGCCTTGTCGGGCCGGCCGAGACCGCTGTGCAGGCTCGATTCCTTCACGTCGACCATCACGAGGCCGGACACGACGCGCCCGTCGACCTCGGCGACGAGGATGGCGCGTCCCCGGTCCTCGACCTCCTCGAGAAAGTCCGCGCGCGACTCCTCCTCCGTGTAGCGCGGCCCCGGTGCGAAGACCGGCGAGAGCTCCTGGTGGCGGGGGAGGGTGAAGTCGAGCTGGACGATCGCGTCGGCATCGTCCGCGGTCGCGCGCCGGACGACCACGCCGTCGGGAGCGGGGCCTGTGCTCTCGGGTGTCTCCTGGAGCCCGGAGGCGTGCTGCGCGCCGAAGGAAAGACGGAACCAGGCATCGACCAGCTCCTCGTCGCTCGCGGGCACCATCGCGTAGTGGCGGCTGAAGCCTCGCTCCAGCCACTCGGTGGCCGACGCCGCGTACAGGTCGCGCACGAGCTCCGGCTCGCGCACCGCATGCCCCGCGTGCTCGACCCAGACGTTGGCGCCCCAGACCTCGTCCTCGCGGTGGGACCCGAGCAGGTACCCGACGAGCTCGCCGCCGCGTAGCGCCACTGCGCCGGAGCGCTCCTTCGCGTTCCACAGCGTCTCGATCTCCGCGCGGTAGTCGACGTTCGCGGGAAGTGCGGGCTCGGCCTCTCGGTGGCGCTCGTGACGCTCCGTCAGAAGTGTCGCGGCGTCGTCGAGGTGCTCCTCGGAAAAGGGCTGAACTGTCAGCTCCGGCATCGCCGCAGGACGATACCGTTGCTCTATGCCGAAGACCCTCACGGGCGCGGAGCTGCAGCTCGACGACGGCCCGGTCCGCGACTCCGAGCTTTTCCTCGTCGACGGGAACAACCTTGCGTACCGCGCGTTCTTCGCGCTGCCCGAGGAGCTGGCCACGAGCGAAGGCTTCTCCACGAACGCGCTGCTCGGCTTCACGAACATGCTCTTCAAGCTCCTGGCCGACTACAAGCCGAAGGGCGTGGCGGTTGCCTGGGACACCCGTCCCGTGCATCGCGCCGCGGTCTCCGAGGACTACAAGTCGGAGCGCCGCCCGATGCCCGACCTGCTGCGCGAGCAGTTCCCGCACTTCCGGCCGATCGTCGAGGCGTTCGGCTACCGGAACCTCGAGTTCGAGGGCTGGGAGGCGGACGACGTGATCGCGACGCTGGCGACGCAGGCCGACGAGGCGGGGATCAAGACGACCGTTGTCTCGACCGACCGCGACGCGTTCCAGCTCGTCTCGGAGAACGTCGCGCTGATGATGACCCCGCGCGGCGTCTCGGACGTCAACGTCTATACGCCGGACCGCGTCGAGGCGCGCTACGGGATCCGGCCGGACCAGATCCCGGACTTCATCGGGCTCAAGGGCGACACCTCGGACAACATCCCGGGCATCCCGGGGATCGGCGACAAGACCGCCGGCCAGCTGATCGCGCAGTACGGCTCGCTCGAGGAGGTGATCGAGCATGCGGAGGAGCTCTCGCCGGCCCGCAAGCGGAACGTCATCGAGCACGCGGACCAGGCGCGGCAGTCGAAGGAGCTGGCGACGATGCGGCGCGACCTCGAGCTCGACTGCGACGTGACGCAGCTCGTCCTCGCGCCGCCGGACCGCTCGCAGCTGAAGGAGATGTTCCGGAAGTTCGAGTTCCGCAACCTCCTGCACCGGGTGGACGAGCTGGACGTGGCCATTCCGGCCGCGCCGATGCAGCTCGAGAAGACCGCGGTCCCCTGGAGCGAAGAGCTCAGCAACACGCTGTTGCAAGGCACCTCGGAGGTGGCGGTCGCCCGGGACGAGGGGCGGGTCGCGGTGGCCGACTCCGACCGGGTCGTCGTCTCGCCGACCGAGAACGTCGGGCGGCCCGTGATCGTCCATGACGCCAAGGCGCAGCAGGTCGAGGCGATTGACGACACGCTGCTCCTCGCGTACCTGATCGAGCCGTCGCGGCCCGAGTACCCGCTGGAGGACCTCGAGGCGGAGTACGGGCTCGAGCTCGAGCCCGAGCCGGCGACTGACGAAGAGACGACCGCGCTCGTGCGCAACGCCGCGGCCACCCACAGGCTGCGCGACGTCCTCCTGGAACGCGTCCGCGAGCGCGGCATGGAGCCGCTGTACAGAAACGTGGAGCTTCCGCTCTCCCCGGTTCTCGCGGAGATGGAGCGCGCAGGGGTGAAGATCGACGAGTACCGGATGGGCGAGATCACCGCCCGCCTGCGCGAGATGGTCGAGGAGCTCGAGTCGCGCGCCTACGAGCTCGCCGGCGAGGAGTTCATGCTCGGCTCGACCCAGCAGGTCGGACGGATCCTGTTCGAGAAGCTCGGCCTCACGCCCGGCCGCAAGGGCAAGACCGGCTACTCGACCGACACGCGTGTCCTGCGCTCGATCCGCGGCGAGCACGAGATCGTCGGCGTGATCGAGGAGTGGCGCGAGTACTCCAAGCTCCTCAACACCTACCTCGGGCCGCTCCCGGCCCTGATCGCAGAAGACGGCCGGCTGCACACGACCATCAACCAGGCCGTGGCCGCAACCGGGCGCCTGTCGACCACGAGCCCGAACCTGCAGGCGATCCCGATCCGCACCGAGCTCGGCCGCGAGATCCGCTCCGCGTTCGTCGCCGAGCCGGGCCACAAGCTGCTCTCCGCTGACTACTCGCAGATCGAGCTTCGGATCCTCGCGCACGTCTCTGGCGAGCCGAAGCTGCGCGAGGCGTTCGAGCGCGGCGACGACATCCACACGGCGACGGCCGTCGAGGTGCTGGGCGTGGAGCCGGCGGAGCTGACCTCGGGCCAGCGCTCGGTGGCGAAGATGATCAACTTCGGGATCGTCTACGGCATCTCGTCGTTCGGCCTCTC
>DATBGG010000022.1:0-2063 GCA_036558065.1 Gaiellaceae bacterium
CACGCCCTGGCTGAGCGCCTCGGACGAGCCTTCCACGATCCCCACGGGGCTCGAGACCTCCTTGCGGCTCCCGCGGACGAGCCTGGAGAGCGATTCTCCGATCTCCTTCGTGATCACGCCGGTGAGCCGGACCGACTCCCACGTCGCGCGTGGAACCGAGAGCTGCGCCTCTTTCCGGGGCCGCGCCGGCCCGAGGTTCATCGTCTCTCGGCCGCGGCGGATCGTGAGCGTGACGGGACCGCCCTTCGACTTCTCGATCAGCGCCGGCACGTCACCGAGCTCGTGCACCCCCTCTCCGTTGACCGCGACGATCCGGTCACCGGGCTGGAGCCCGATCCGCGCGGCGGGGTGGTCGGAGCGGACGTCGTGCACGACCGGCGCGTCGGACTCCATCGAGAACCCGAGCCGGTAGCCCCCGCTCCCGATCACGAACAGCGTCGCGAAGAGCACGATCGCGAACAGGAGGTTCGTCCCGGGCCCGGCGAAGATGACGCTGACCTTCTTCCACGTGCGCTGACGCCAGTAGGCGTCCGAGCCGAGACCGTCGCGCAGCTCCGCGAGCCCCTTCGCCGCGCCCTTGCGCGCCATCGCGCCGATCTCGACGTTCTGGAGCGTTTTCTCGAGCTCGTCGAGCTCGGAGCGCGCGCCTTCCATGTCTCCTTCGTCGAGCTTCCGCTTCACGTGCTCGATCGGGCCATGGAGCTCCGGCGCCTCGTCGCGCGCGGGCCCGAAGAACGTGTCCAGGTCCGACGGAGCCGGACGATGCATCCCGGGGATCTTCACGTAGCCGCCGAGCGGGATCGCGCCGAGCCCGTACTCGATCCCCTGGCGCCTGACCTTGACGATCGCCGGCGGGAAACCGATGTAGAAGCGCCGCGGGCTCATCCCGACCGCGCGCGCCGTGAAGAAGTGGCCCGCCTCGTGGACGAAGACGAGCAGCCCGAGCCCCAGGATCGCGACGAAGACGTTCACGAGACCGGCGCTCCAACCGCTTCTTCGGCGAGGCGCCTGGCCTGTCCGTCTGCCTCGACGAGCTCTGTGAGATCCGAGGCGGGCGCGCCGTCGACTGCCTCGAGGACGTCGCCGACCACATTGGCGATCCCGAGGAAGGGCAGGCGACCGGCGAGGAATGCTCCCACTGCCACTTCATTCGCGGCGTTGTAGGCACACGGATTGGTGCCGCCGGACTCTCCGGCGTGGCGGGCAAGCGCGAGCATGGGGAACGTTTCGACATCGGGAGGCTCGAACTCGAGCGCCAACCCGTCGCCGAAATCGAGCCCGGCGACCGGAGTCTCGGCCCGGTCCGGGTACGTCAGTGCGTATGAGATCGGCACGCGCATGTCCGGGTAGCCGAGATGCGCCAGCGAGGCGCCGTCGCGGAAGCGCACGATCGCGTGCACGAGCGACGTCGGGTGGACGACGACCTCGATCCGCTCGTAGGGAACCCCGAACAGGAAGTGCGCCTCGATCAGCTCGAGCCCCTTGTTCGCGAGCGAGGCCGAGTCGATCGTGATCTTCGGGCCCATCTGCCAGGTCGGATGTGCGAGCGCGTCTGCACGAGTGACGTTTGCGAGCTCCTCGCGCGTACGGCCGCGGAACGGCCCCCCTGACGCGGTGAGGACGATCGAGTCGACCGTCTCGAGCGCGCGTCCCTCCAGGCACTGGAAGACCGCGGAATGCTCGCTGTCGACGGGCAGCAGCAGTCCTCCACCCCGCTCCCGGGCGGCGAGCGCCAGATCGCCTGCGGCGACGAGGCTCTCCTTGTTCGCGAGCGCGAGCGTCACGCCGTGCTCGAGCGCCCAGAGCGTCGCGGGCAGCCCGGCGAAGCCGACGACGGCGTTCAGGACGATGTCCGGCTCGGACTCGTCCAGCAGAGCCGTCAGGTCGCCGCCGACCTGCGCATGCTCGACTCCGCGCTCATTCGCGAGCGCGTCAAGCTCGTTCGAGCCGGACGCGAGCGCACATACGTCCAGCTCCGGGCTCCCATCGATGATGTCGAGTGCCTGGCGCCCGATCGACCCGGTGGCGCCCAGGACCGCAATTCGCTTCACGCTGAAATTGTA
>DATBGG010000023.1:0-10756 GCA_036558065.1 Gaiellaceae bacterium
TCGACGGCTGTGTCGCCCTCGCCGTAGCGGCGTGTGATCTCGTGCGCGCTGACGACCGCGCCGTCAGCGCCGCCGGCCTCGACCTGCTGCTCCTCGCTGACGTGCGTCTCCGTCACGACGTCGAAGCTAGTGGAACCTAGCTACGGGTGCAAATCTGAAGGAACCTACGCGGCGAGCGTGAGCCGGTCGCCGACCGCGAGACCCCGCCGCGAGCTCTCGCCCGCCGGAAGCTCGAGGACGGCCTTCGCTCCGCGTTGCGAAGCGGCGCGCCACGGGTCGATCGCGTCGTGGATCCCGACGACGACGAGCGAGCGGTCGAGAAAGACGGCGTCGATGGGGAAGCGCATGAAGAAGGTGTGGATCGACGAGGCGGGCCGGAGCAGAAGCCCTTCGCCCTGCTCCAGCCCGTCGCGTCCGAGGAGACCTCTCATGCGGGTGACGGGCGAGTCGGCCAGCGAGACCCGCTCGCAGACGACTGACCCGTCACTCCGCGTGAGAGTGAGCTCCTGCAACTAGTACCCGACGTGGATGTGGTCGTAGTGATTGGCGAGCGGGAACGACGGCCCGCCCATGCCGAGCAGCGAGATGACCTGCCTCGGCTGCAGCTCCGCCGGGAGCAGCAGGATGTTCCGGACCGCCTTCTCGGTGATCGAGTTGTCCGGCTGCTGGTGGCCGAGGATCGAGACTCCTCCGAGCATCGAGATGTCCGCGGCGAGCCCGTAGATGTGCGCCGAGACGACGCCGGGCCGCGCGTACAGCCGATGCCCGCTGATCAGGCAGGACACGGTGACCTGACCGTGGGCCTCCGCGAGGTAGGCGATCATCGCCAGCACGCGGACGTTCACACGGTGCCGCTCGATGTCGGAGCGGCCGCCGGGGTAGATCGAGATCCGCTTGTCGTCGAGGATCTGCTTCTCGAGGTGCGGCTGGGCCCAGTCGAAGCCCTTGACGAGGGCCTTCACGCCGACCGCGGTGTAGAGATTGCGGAGGGCGATCGTGCGGTCGGCGAAGGTCGTCTGCCCCTTGAGGGACAGGACCGACGCCCATGCCTCGTGCCGCGAGTGGCGGCGCGCAAGCTGCTTCGTGAGATCGGCCAGCCGCTGCTTCGAGGCCGGCACGGCACCTCGCTCACCCTCTGCACGGAGCACGGCAAGGGCGAGCGCCCAGTCGACGTGGTTGCGCTTCGAGATCCGCACGAGCTGCTTTGCGAAGCCCGACTTCAGCCGGCGAGACGGCGGCGTCGGGTCGGGCAGCTGGCGGTAGAGCCAGACCGTCGCGGCGACGTTCGGCTCGTCGGCCTCGGGCTCGCGGTCGACCGGCTGGCGCAGAGGCCGGGGCTGCGCCTTGATCACCGGCGGGCCCTGCAGCCGTACCGCGCGCGCGGTCTCGACCGCGGTCTTGGCCGCTGTCTTGCCGCCCACGTGGCGCTTGCTCGAGCCTGAGCCCTGCGCCACGGACTCTGCGAAGCTCGCGCCCACGCGAGAGCTGGACTCCGGCTGCGCCTGGGCTCGGTTCGAGCGATCGGCTGCGACAGCCTGTCCGACCACTCGGCTTTGAGCGCTGAGCTCGGCCGAGGCGGAGGTGGACTCAGAGGCGGAGGCGGAGCCGGACTGCGACCCGGCGGCGAGTGCCGCTGCAGTAGCAGATTCAGACAACCCCGCGTCAGGGGCCTGGTCCGCTTCGGCCGCCGTGGTCGTGGTCGTCGTGGTCGTCTCCGCCGCGGACGACTCGCCGTCGATCAGCGCGACGACCGTGTTGCCTGCGCCGGCCGAGAATGCCGCGCCCGCGAAGAACAGCGTCGCGAACGCGACGCTCGCGGCGATGCGCCTCGGGGCGACGCGAATCTTCTTCCTGCGATCGCGGGCGACCTTCAGCAGCTGCTTCCGCTCCCGTCGCACGACGGCGCTCAGAAGCGACAGGGCAGCCGCGAGGAAGAGCGTGTGCAAGAGGCTCTTCGAATGTGTCCGTTGTGGCATTGCCTTTGCTCCGTTCGTCTTGGCGCCGAGGCCGCCACTTCGACGCGGATCTCATTTGCTCTGACATCCGCTGCCGCGACGGAATCGTCACGACTATCGGCCGCTCGGCACCACGCCAGTCCCCAAAAAGGGGGATCGGTCCAGCGGATCCCCAAAGCGAGGGATACGCGGTGGTGCGTCCCAGGGCGATGAACGGGCCATTGAGCTAACGAGGCGGCGCGGCCACGCCGAGACGTATCTGGAGGTTGCACGGCTTGGCTCCTCGAATCGCCCCCGTTTTTCAAGGCTCCCCACTCACATTTGCCTCACTCCTGAGGCGCAACGGTTCCGCGCGCCGAAAGGCTCGCCCGAGTCGACGAAGGGAGGTGAATCAGGTGCTGAGGCTTTTCGACGCTATCAAGCGCGAAGAGGGGCAGACGATGGCTGAGTACGCAGTCGTCCTCGCTGTGATCACGATCGCCGTCTTCGGTGCACTCGCGCTCCTCTCCGGCAACATCGTCACCGCCATTAACACGGTCGCTGGGTACTTCACCTAGACCGATGGCACGAGAAGGGGTGGGCTCTTCCTCGTGAATAGCCCACCCCGGATCTTCACAAGGGATTTCACAGACACAACCACACAGAGCGACAGAATGAACAAGAGAATTTCACTGAGAGACCAGCGGGGCCAGTCGATGACCGAGTTCGCCATGGTCCTTCCGATCCTGGCATTCCTGCTGTTCGCGGTGATCCAGTTCGGTATCGCCTTCAACAACTACATCACGCTGACCGACGCCGTACGCGCCGGCGCGCGGAAGGCAGCCGTTTCGCGGCGCCTGCCGGATCCGCGCCAGGCAGCGATCGACGCGACGCGCAACGCCGCCACCGATCTCCGGCAGTCGGACCTGAACGTGAACGTGACCGCGGCCCCGGGTTGGCAGGCCGGCGCCGAAGCCACGGTGACTGCCGACTACCCGTACAAGATCAGCCTGCTTGGCCTCGTGGTCAAGTCAGGGCGCATGCACAGCACGACCATAGAGCGAGTCGAGTAACCGACCTCCCGCATCACCAAGTCCTCCGAGAAGAGAAAGAGCTGAGGTAAATGACGTACAGAATCCGCAACATCGGGATCGCGGTCGCACTCGCGGTCGTCGCCGCCCTGCTGACCACGTTCTACGTCACGAACTACAAGCGCTCGGTCCAGCACGGCGAGCAGAAGGTCCCGGTCTATGTCGCCGCACATGACATTCCACTCGGAATGCCGGGCTCCGAGATCTCCGGCGGAAACCTGCTGCGCGTCGAGCAGGTCCCGCGCCGCAGCGTCGTCCCGGGTGCGATCTCGCAGCCGAGCCAGGTCGACAAGCTCGTCGCCGTGGAGCCCATCTACGCCGGCGAGCAGGTCTCGACGCGCAGGTTCCGCACGCCTCAGGAGCAGGGCATTCGCGCCCAGCTCAAGGGCAACCTGCGGGCGATCGAGCTGCCAGGAGACGCGTCGCAGCTCCTCAACGGCACGCTGAAGGACGGCGACCGGGTCGACATGGTCGGCACCTGGCTGATGCCGGAGTCGAGCCAGAACCACGTCAGCCGCGTCGTCCTGCGCAACCTTCTCGTCCTCCGCGCTCCGCAGACCAACACGGTCGCGAGCAAGCTGAGCGGCAACCCGAACGAAGGGTTCACCGCCATGCTCGCCATGACCGACTCCCAGGCGACGAAGCTCTGGTGGGTCGCGAAGAACGCCGAGTGGACGCTCCAGCTGCGGCCGGTCAGCGATCCGTCCGACAGCCCGGAGGAAGTCAACAACGCCAAGACGAACACGCTCGACGGCGTCAACGCCCGCCAGCGCCACCGCGCCCTGGATGCCGGGGGAGGCCAGTAATGACGGTCGAGACCCAGACCCGCGAGAAGACACGCGTCTTCATCACCGGCAATTGCGAGGGGCTCGCAGATCTCAGTGACGCCCTCGGGCGCCACACGGAGCTCGAGCTCGTCGGCCGCTCCGACGCCGTCCGCGAAGGCGCAGGCCCCCTCACCGGCGGCCACCTACAGGTCGTGCTCCACGCGACGCGCAGCTCCGCGCTGCCGGCCGACGACATCGCCGCGATCCGCGAGTACACGCAGGCGCCGATCGTCCTGCTCGCCTCGGGTGAGGCCTCCGCCCTGCTCGAAGAGGCGCTCGAGGCGGACGTGGCGGACGTCCTGCTGCTTCCGCAGCTGACCGAGAACGTCGTCTTCGCGATCCGGAAGGCGAGCCACTCGGGCCGCCGCTCAACGGACGGCCGCCCCCGCGGCAAGGGCCGCGTGATCACCGTCTTCGCCCCGAAGGGCGGGACCGGGAAGACCGTGATGGCCACGAACCTGTCCGCGGCTCTCGCCAAGCACGGGAACAAGCGCACGCTTTTGCTCGACCTCGATCTCCAGTTCGGAGACGCCGCGATCATGCTCGGAATCGAGCCGGAGAAGACGATTCAGGATCTCGTCACCGCTCCGGGAGAGCTCGACCCCGAGAAGCTGGCGGGCTACACGAGCCGCCACTCGTCCGGCGTCGACGTCCTACCGGCGCCGATCCGGCCCGAGGACGCCGAGCTCGTCACCGAGGCGAAGCTCGCGCGGCTGATCGAGGTCGCCAAGGAGTCGTACGACGTGATCGTCGTCGACACCTCGCCGTTCTTCCACGGCCCGATGCTGGCCACGCTCGACCAGACCGACGACCTGCTGCTCCTCTGCGGGCTCGACGTGCCGACGATCAAGAACGTCCGGCTGAGCCTCCAGACCCTGCAGCTCCTCTCCTTCCCGCCGGAGCGCGTGCGCCTCGTTCTGAACAGGGCTAACACGAACGTCGGGATGAAGAAGGGCGAGGTCGAGGCGGCGCTCGAGTCGAAGATCCGCTTCGAAGTCCCGAGCGACCGTGTCGTTCCGCTCGCCGTCAATCGCTCGAACCCGGCGGTGCTCTCCGACCCGAAGTCGGACTTCGGCCGGGCGCTGCGCGAGATGGCGAAGAGCGTGCTGCCGGCTCAGGCCTCCGCGAACGGGAAGCGCCGCTTCCTGGGGAAGGGCGGTAGCAGCTAGCCATGGGCCTTCACGACCGCATCAAGAGCGGCGACGAGGCCGCGGCGCAGGACGAGCAGCCGATCGCGCTCGCGTCGAACCCGGCCATCGGCGAGGCGCCGAAGTCGGACCAGCCGGCCGATCCCTACGCGGAGCTGAAGACGAGGGTGCACCACGCGTGCATCGCCAAGCTCGGCCCGCAGCTGTTCACGACCGAGACGAGCGAGAACCTGAACGAGCGCGTCCTGCGCGAGGTGACCGAGCAGCTGACGCTCGACCGCACCCCGCTGACGCGTGAGGAACGGCGCCGCATCGTCCGCGAGATCACCGACGACATCCTCGGCTACGGGCCGCTGGAGCCACTGCTCCGCGACGACACCATCACTGAGGTCATGGTCAACAACTTCGACCGGATCTTCATCGAGCGCGAGGGCAAGATCGAGAAGACCACGACCACGTTCGCCGACAACGCGCACCTCTTGCGGATCATCGACAAGATCGTCTCGCAGGTCGGTCGCCGCATCGACGAGTCGTCGCCGATGGTCGACGCGCGACTCCCGGACGGGAGCCGTGTCAACGCGATCATCCCGCCGCTCTCGCTCCGCGGGCCGACGCTCACGATCCGAAAGTTCTCGCGCGACCCGTACACGATGGACGACCTGATCAGCTTCGGCTCGCTGACGCCGAAAGCCGCGCAGTTCCTCGCGGCGTGCTGCCGCGGGAAGCTGAACGTGCTCATCTCCGGCGGTACCGGCACCGGTAAGACGACGACCCTGAACGCGATCTCCGCCTTCGTCCCCGGCGACGAGCGCATCGTCACGATCGAAGACGCGGCCGAGCTCCAGCTCCAGCAGGAGCACGTGATCACGCTCGAGGCGCGCCCGCCGAACATCGAGGGCCAGGGCGAGGTCCGCATCCGCGAGCTCGTCCGCAACGCCCTGCGTATGCGCCCGGACCGGATCATCGTCGGCGAGGTCCGCGGCCCCGAGACCCTGGACATGCTCCAGGCGATGAACACGGGCCACGAAGGCTCTCTGACCACCATCCACGCGAACTCCCCGCGCGACGCCCTGTCCAGGCTCGAGACGCTCGTCCTCACGGCCGGTGTCGACCTGCCGCTGCGGGCGATCCGGGAGCAGATCTCGAGCGCCTTCGACCTGCTCGTTCAGATCACCCGGCTCGTGGACGGCTCGCGCCGCATCTCGCACGTGACCGAGGTGCTCCGCATGGAATCGGACATGATCACGCTCCAGGACATCTTCATCGCGAAGCCCCCCGACGAAACCTCGGCCGAGCAGACGGTGAGACTCCTCTCGCCGCTTGCCTGCAGCGGGCTCAAGCCGCACTTCCTCGAGAAGATGGCCGCGCACGGTGTTGCGCTCCAGCCGAACTTCTTCGAGGAGGACGACTCCGGCTACCGCTCGACGTTGGCTTCGACCAGCTTCGGCGGGTTCTCATGAGCAAGCGCCGTCTCCTCGCAATCGCCGTTGCGGGGGCGATGTGCCTGACCGCGTCCACGGCGAGCGCCGGCGTCGCGGTCAAGGGCATCGACTCGGGGTCGTTCCCGCTCGTGCGCGTGAGCGTGGTCACCTCGGAGCCGAGCGCGAGCCATCCGGGCCTGCGTGAGAACGGCCAGCCGGTCTGGATCGCCAGGGCGGAGAACCTGGGCCGGGCCAAGTCGGTCGTCCTCGCGATCGACCGCTCCCAGTCGATGCGCGGCGGGCCTCTCGCCCACGCGGTCGCGGCTGCCCGCAGCTTCCTGGCCTCGAAGCCGGCGGACGACCGCCTGGCGGTTGCGACCTTCGCGACGAAGCCTCAGATGCTCACCGAGTTCTCGACCAAGGGCGCGGATTCGGACGGCGCGCTTCGTTCGATCGAGGTCGATCCGGTGCAGGGGACGACGCTGTACGACGAGATCGTCCAGGCCTCGAACACCCTGTCCGAGGAGCCGCTCGAGGCGCGCGTGATCATCGTGGTCACCGACGGCAACGAGACGCGGAGCTCCGCCTCTCTCACCCAGGCGATCGCAGCCGCTCGCAAGGCGCGCGCGGCGATCTACGTCGTCGCCATCGAGAGCCCCAAGTTCAATCCCGAGCCGCTGCGCCGGCTGGCGCAGGACACGGGCGGCGCGTACCACGGCACCGCCTCCGGCGCCACGCTCGGCAGCGAGTACGCCGCGATCGCCTCCGAGCTGAAGCGGACCTGGCGGCTCGAGTACGCGACGGCGACCAGGCCCGGCGACCACGCGGAGCTCGAGGCCGTGTGGAACGGGCAGAAGTCGAGCCCGATCCAGTTCTCGCCGCCGACGAGCCTCGGCCTCGGAAGCAACGACGCGAAGCCGTCGGGCCTCCTGCCGGACGTCTTCTACGAGACCGTGCTCGGGACCCAGGTGATGGCGATCGTGTCGTTCTTCATCGTCCTCATCGGCGCCTCCCTCGCACTGACGACGGTCAAGGGCTCGCGCCTGAAGAAGAAAATCGCACCGCATCTCGCGACGAGCATCGACGCACGCAAGCGCAAGCAGCATGAGCGAGAGCGCCTCCAGGCCGCGGCCGGGCTCTTCCGCGCCACGGAGAACGCGCTCGAGAACTGGAAGTTCTGGAAGCGGCTCGAGCGGTTGGTCGAGCGCAGCGACATGCCGCTCCGCACGGTCGAGCTCGTCTACATGATGGTCGGCATCGGCCTCTTCCTGGCCACCCTGGCCACGCTCAGCGGCCAGCCGACGGTGGTCACGCTCGGGCTGCTCGCCGGGGGCGCGATGGCCCCGGTGGGGGTCGTCGCAATCAAGGCGGCGCGACGGCTGAAGGCGTTCGAGAACCAGCTCCCCGACGTGCTGATCACGCTGGCCGCAGCGCTGAAGGCCGGGCACAGCTTCAAGCAGGGCCTGCAGACGATCGTCGACGAGGGCAACCCGCCGGCGAGCAAGGAGTTCAACCGCGTGCTCACCGAGGCACGCCTCGGCCGACCGGTCGAGTTGGCTCTCGCAGACATGTCTGAGCGGCTCGGCTCGAAGAACTTCGACTTCGTCATCACCGCCGTCAAGATCCAGCAGCAGGTCGGCGGCAGCCTCGCCGGGCTGATCGACATGGTCGCCGACACGGTCCGCCAGCGGCAGCAGTTCATCCGGAAGGTCAAGGGACTGACCGCGATGGGCCGCGCCGGCGCCTACGTCCTCGTCGGGCTGCCGTTCTTCATCGCGGGCGCGATCACGGTCGTCAACCCCACCTACATGACCCCGCTCTACCACACGAGCACGGGTCACATGCTCATTTACACGGGCCTCGCGATGATGGCCTTCGGCTCCCTGCTCCTCAAGAAGATCGTCTCCTTCAAGGGGTGATTCCTCCGTCATGACAATGCTTCTCGTCCTCGCTGTCTTCTGCCTCGCCGGCGCCGCCTTCCTCCTCGGCGAGATCGTCACCGCCCCGGCCCGCCAGCGGTTCGTCTCCGTGAGGCGCGCGGCCACCTACGGCCGCAGGGAGATCCCCTCCGGAACGCCTGAGGAGGGCATCCGCGAACGGCTGGTCACGCCGGTCGGCGACTGGCTCGCGCGCTGGGCGCTCCGGCTGAATCCGCGCTCGAGCACGGACACGGTGTCGAAGCGGCTCATGGCCGCCGGGCTCGGGCTGCGCATCACGCCGACGGGCTACCTCGGCCTGAAGGGCTTCCTCGCGCTGGTCGGCATCTTCGTCGGCTCGCTGATCGGCGCGAGCCGCGGCGGCGCCGGTGTTGTGATGGGCGCGCTGATGTGCGGCGCGCTCGGGTTCCTCGGGCCGGACTACGCGATCACGCTCAAGGCGCGAGGCCGCAAGGAGAAGATCCGCGCGGAGCTTCCCGACGCCCTCGACCTGCTGGCGGTGAGCGTCGAGGCCGGCCTCGGCTTCGACGCGTCGCTCGCCAAGCTCAACGAGCACATGGAAGGGCCGCTCGCCGAGGAGTTCGGGCTGACTCTCTCGGAGATGCGGATCGGCGAAGGCCGGCAGGACGCATTGAAGCGCATGTCCGACCGCGTCGACGCGCCTGAGCTCTCGGCCTTCACCCGCGCGATCATCCAGGCCGACCAGCTCGGAACCTCGCTCGGTCGAATCCTCCGCGTCCAGGCCGCCGACGCCCGGTTGCGCCGGCAGGCGGCCGCCGAGGAGCGGGCGATGAAGGCGCCGATCAAGATGCTGTTCCCGACCGTTCTCTTCATCTTCCCGGCCATGTTCCTGGTCATCCTCGGGCCGGCAATCCTCAACATCCAAGAGCTGTTCGGATAGGAGCTCGCCTCCATGTCTGTCGCCGACGACAAGAAGCCGGACGAGAACGAGGAGCCCGAAGGTGAAGCGACCGAGGGCGGATTTGGCACGGGGCTCCGCGCCCAGCTCGCGAAGCGCAAGACCGCCGAGCCCGAGCCGGTAGCGGTCGCTCCGGCGCCCGCGCCGGTCGAGCAAGCTCCTGAGCCGCCGCTCGTCGCGGTCAGCCTCGATGCTCAGGCGCCGGTCGAGGTCGCCTCTGCCGAGCCGAACGCCGAGGTCGAGGCGGTTCGCAAGGAGCTTCAGCAAGCGCAGAAGCGCGAACGTGAGCTCCGCGCCGCATTCGCCGAGCAGGTCGAGGCGTACGAGCGGAAGCTGACCGAGGAATACGAGGTCTCGCGCGAGCAGACGAAGCTCGAGGACCTCAGCGCGAAGCTGAGCACGACGGAGAATCAGATTCGGGAGCGCGAGCAGCGCCTGACCGCCGAGCGGCAGGAGCTGATCGCCGAGCGGCAACGGCTGTCGACGCTCCAGGACGAGGTTGCAGCAGCCCAGTCTGCTGCCGCCGAGCTCCAGGAGGAGCTCCAGGCACGCGACGCCGAGCTGACGGAGGCCGAGCGACTCGCGGGCAGGAGCTCCTCAGAGCTCGCACAGCGCAACTCCGCGCTGGCCGCGCGCGAGGAGAAGGTCAAGAAGCTCGAGAACGACCTCTCGACGCGCGAGGGCCAGTGGAAGGCGCGCGAGAACGAGCTGAAGCGCCGCGAGAAGGATCTCGGCGGTCGCGAGGGCCGGCTCACCGACGCCGAGCAGCGTCTCGCGAAGGAAGGCGCCCGCATTGCCGCAGAGGATGCGGCTCTCCGCCGGCGCGAGAGCGAAGTTCACGAGCGGCACGACTCGGTTCGCGCCGAGACCGAGCAGCTCGAGAGGCAGCTCGCCTCGTCAGGCGCCGAGGTCCAGCAGATTCAGGCCCGGCTGGCCGAGGTCGAGGGCCGCGAAGAGGAGCTCATCGCGCGCGAGGCCGAGCTCAACCGCCGTGAGGCCGAGCTGACGCGGAGCGAGACGGATCGCATGCGCGGTCGCGACCTCGACCAGTGGACGGAGCAGCTCGAGGCGCGCGAGAAGGCTCTGGCCGATCGCGAGTCGGCCCTCAGCGAAGAGGGCGAGCTCGCCGAGACCGCCCGCTCCCGGGTCGACAAGCGTGAGAAGCGGCTCGGCCAGACCGAGGCGAACCTCCGCGAGCGGATTCGCGAGCTCGACGACCGCGAGGACGAGCTCGAGCGGCGCGAGGCTCGCTACGAGACCGACTACGAGATCCGGATGGACAAGCTCGAGGCGCGGGAGAAGGCTCTGGCCGAGCTCGAGGAGAAGCTCGGCACGAAGGAGAACCAGCTCGCCGCGTACGTCGCGCAGGCCCAGGGCGCGCTCCAGCGCCGCGAGAGCGAGTGGTGGAGCAAGCAGCTGGGCAAAGACGACGACGTCGACATCGACGCCGCGTAGCGCGTCGCTTCGCTCGCTTCACGG
>DATBGG010000024.1:0-6741 GCA_036558065.1 Gaiellaceae bacterium
GACGTGATCGACAAGGCCTGCGCCCTCGTCGGCGACCTCGACATCGCCAAGCTCCCGGTCGACGACCGCAAGACCTACGAGATGCTCGCCCGTGGGGATTCGGTCGGCGTCTTCCAGTTCGAGTCGTCGGGGATGCGGGAGGCACTGCGCCAGGTCAAGCCGACCGAGTTCGAGGACCTGATCGCGCTCGTCGCGCTGTACCGGCCGGGGCCGATGCAGTACATCCCGAACTACGCGAACCGCAAGCACGGCAAGGAGCCCGTGACCTTCCTCGATCCGCGGCTGAAGCCGATCCTCAGCGGGACGTACGGGATCTCGATCTACCAGGAGCAGTCCATGGAGATCGCGAAGCAGATCGCCGGGTTCACGCCCGCCGAGGCCGACGATCTGCGCAAGGCGATCGGCAAGAAGATCCACGCGCTGATGGCGTCGCTCAAGGAGAAGTTCCTCGAGGGCTGCGCGCAGAGCGGGACGACGCCGGCCGTCGCCAACCAGCTGTGGAAGGACATGGAGTCGTCGCAGGACTACTCGTTCAACAAGGCGCACGCGGCCGCGTACGCGCTGATCGCCTACCGCACAGCGTGGCTGCGCGCGAACCATCCGCGCGAGTACATGGCCGCGCTGATCTCGTCCGTGATGAACACGAAGGACCGGGTGCCGTTCTACGTGAGCGCGTGCCACGAGCTGGGGATCGAGGTCGAGCCGCCGGACGTGAACGAGTCGGAATGCGACTTCGCCGTCGTCGAGGGCAAGATCCGGTTCGGGCTGAACGCGGTCAAGAACGTGGGCGACTCGGCGGCGCGAAGGATCGTCGAGGCGCGCAAGTCGGCGCCGTTCACGTCGCTCTGGGACTTCACGGAGCGGGTCGATCCGCAGGTCGTGAACAAGCGGGCTTTGGAAGCGCTCGTCAAGTGCGGGGCGTTCGACTCGACCGGCGACTCGCGCAAAGGGATGTTCGACGCGCTCGAGCAGGCGCTCGGGTCGGGGGCCGCGCGGCAGGAGGCGCTGATGTTCGGCCAGGAGTCGATGTTCGAGGTCGAGCATCCTCCGATCCGCGGCGACGAGTACGAGAAGAACGAGCTGCTGCGCCTCGAGAAGGAGACCTTGGGCGTCTACGTCTCGGAGCACCCGCTGCAGGCGATCCGCGAGCAGCTGCGCCGCAAGACCGACGCGCCGCTGGCCGAGGTCGAGCGCCGGCGTGACGGCGAGATCGTGACCGTCGGAGGCATCGTGGGCGCGATCAAGCAGCTGACGACGAAGAAGGGCGAGCCGATGGTCTTCATGCGCCTCGACGACCTGACGGGCTCGACCGAGATCGTCGTCTTCAACTCGGTCTACGGCGCCTCGCGGGATCTGCTCGAGGTGGACGAGGTGCTCGTCGTCAAGGGCCGCGTCGACCACAAGCAGGAGGGCGAGACGAAGCTGCTCGCGATGGAGATCACGGCGTTCGAGGCGACCCCGGAGCGGCGGCAGGTGGTGCTGAAGGTGGACGCGGCACGCGCGCCGGCCGGGCTCGTGCGCGACCTCGCGTCCGTCGTCAAGGAGTTTCCGGGCGAGACGCCGGTGCTCGTCGCGATCTCGACGTCGCAGGGCGAGACGACGCTCGCGCTCGGGCCCGACTACCGGGTCAAGCCGGAGCCGGACTTCTTCGCCGAGGTGAAGTCGCTCCTGGGCGAAGCCGCAGTCGTGTGAGGTGGCGCTCCTTCCGATCGTGATTGACGATCGGATCGTGGCGAGCCGCGGAAACGAGGAGCAGTTCGAGCTGGGCCTCGGGGTACGCAGGTTCGCGTACTCGTTCGGGTTCATGCCGGGCACGATCGCACTGCTCGCGATCGCATTCATGCTCCTCGTCTGGTCGCTCGAGTAGGAACGTGCATTTCGCGCCACGCCAGTAGTGTCTGGCCGTGCTCAGGAACCGTTCGGCTCCACCTGCCACCGTCACGCCGGTGCTCGTCTATCCGGATGTGCGGGCGGCAGTGGCATGGCTGGAGGCCGCGTTCGGCTTCGAGGAGCGCGTGCGGATCGGTGACACGCACAGGGCCCAGATGCGCGTTGGCAGTGACGGGGCCGTCGTCATCGCGGACGTCGGCGGGGATCGCGTCGCTCCTGACGGTCGCGGCGAGACACACCTGATCAAGGTCCGCGTGCCGGACGTCGATGCGGCATTCGCCCGCGCCTGTGATCGAGGCGCGCGCGTCGTCGAGGACGTCAGAACCTGGGAGTACGGCGAGCGCTCAGGCGTCCTGGAGGACGTGGGAGGCCACCGTTGGGAGCTGACCCAGACAGTCCGCGACGTCGAGCCCGAGGAATGGGGCGGGACCACGATCGCATCCTGGTGACGGCGACCCGCACTTGGCGTTTCGTCACCGCAGCTTCTCCCGTTGCGCCCGGCTCTACGAGATACTGCCTGGGATGGCCGAGTGGCGGATCGCAGGGACGTACCTCGAATTCTGCAACTGCGACCCCGGCTGCGGGTGCAACTTCCGTGGGCTTCCGACCTCGCCCGAGGGCAACTGCCAGGCCGTGATCAGCCACGTGATCGAGGACGGAAGCCGTGACGGGCTCGACCTCGCGGGCGCGAAGGTCTCGTGGGCGCTCTGGTGGCCGGGCGCGATCCACGACAAGGGCGGTAGAGGCCATGCATACATCGACGGGACCGACGAGCAGTACGAGGCGCTCGCCCCGATCTGGCGCGGGGAGGAGGGCTACGGGCTCTTCGAGATCTTCAACTCCACTCTCGACGAGAAGACCGCGGTCGAGCGGGCGACGGTCGACATCACCGTCGACGGCAAGCGCTCCAGCGTGAGCGTGGACGGCGTCACCGAAAACCGGATGACTCCGCTCACGAACCCAGTCACCGGCGACGAGAACGACGTCCGCATCGTCAAGACGACGGGCTTCATCTGGCGCGACGGCGAGATCGCGGAGAGCGAGAAGTTCCAGGTCGACCTGCCCGAGATGAGCTGGGACCTGCACGAACGACACTGCGTCTTCTCGCAGTTCGACTACACGAACGCTTGAGCGTCCAGCTCGGCTAGCTCGGAACCGCGGAGGCGATCTCGATCGCGACGTGGAGCGACTGCACCGAGATGACTTCGCCATCGACCCGCGCGGCCGCCTCCTGCCGCAGCGCTCCGGCCGTCCGCTCGCTCTCGTCCAGCGCACCGCGGTTCTCCCACAGCGTCACGGTCACGACCCCGCCGTTCTCGTAGTCCACGCACACGTAACCACCCGTGAGCCCCTCGGTGCCCTCGAGTTGGGTCACGGCCTCCTGGAACGCGTCGATCGCCTCCTGCGTCCTGTCGGCTTCCACCTCGTAGCGTGCAACTCTGGCGAACATGCCCGGAACCCTAAGCGAGATCCCGGTGTATAGCCACAAAACGTGGTGAGCCGACCACAAGACGAGAGCGCGCTCGTCGAGCGGGCGCGACGCGGCGACGAACAGGCCTATGAGGAGCTCGTGCGTGCACATCAGGGGATCGCGTTCCGCACCGCCTACCTCCTCGCCGGCAATGCGAGCGACGCGGAGGAGGCGGCCCAGGACGGGTTCGTCAAGGCCTACCGCGCGCTGGGACGCTTCCGCGCGGGATCGCCCTTTCGGCCCTGGCTTCTTCAGATCGTGGCCAACGAGGCGCGGAACCGTCGGCGGTCGACCGGGCGCCGAGCGGCGCTCGCTTTGCGGGCGGCGGCCGAAGAATCCTCGGGGGACGCGGCTCCGTCCCCCGAGGGCGTTCAGCTCGCCGGCGAGGACCGCGAGCGGTTGCTGGCCGCGGTCAACTCGCTCCGTGATGAGGAGCGGCTCGTGATCGCATGCCGTTTCTTCCTCGAGCTCACCGAGGCCGAGACTGCAGCGGCGCTCGACATCCGGGTCGGCACCGTCAAGTCGAGGACGTCGCGGGCGCTCGAGCACCTGAAGGAGGCGTATGCCTGAGCTCGAGACCGCCCTCCGGCAGCTCGGCCGCGAGGTGGAGCTCCCGGCGACTCCGGACATCGCCGCCGCAATCCGCCCACGCCTCGAGCGGCCGCGCTCGTGGAGAAGGCCGGTGCTCGTTGCGATCGCCGTCGCACTGGTCGCGATCGGCGCCGCGCTGCTCGTGCCCCCCGCGCGCACCGCGATCCTCGACTGGCTCGGCCTGCGGAACGTCAGCGTCGTCCGCGTCCCGGAGCTCCCAGGCGCGCGTCCCCTCGGACGACTCGACCTGGGCGAGCGGGTCACCCCGGCCGATGCGAGGCGCCGCGCTCCCTGGCTCCTCGTCCCGGACGACAAGCCGGACGCTTTCTACGTCGACGACTCGGTCCCGGGCGGGCGCGTGACCCTGCTCTGGGGCGCGGCATCGGGCCCGCGCCTCCTGCTCACCGAGACGACCGGGCGCGCCTACATCCAGAAGGTCGTCCTGGGCGACACGAACGTCGAGCCGGTCGACGTCGGCGACGCGGGGGTCTGGTTCCGGGGCCAGCACGTCGTCATGTTCAGCGACCGCAACGGCGTGTTCCACGACACACGGAGCCGCCTCGCAGCCAGCACCCTCGTCTGGCAGCTGGGCGGGCTCACTCTGCGTCTGGAAGGCGACCTGACGAAGGAACAGTCCCTTCGTATAGCCCGGACCGTCGGCTAAAAGCGCTCGTAAAACTTTTGTGAATCCTGGAAATCACCCCCTATGGGGAGAGCCGGTTTCGACGTCTGACCGAACAATGAGGGCAATCGGCGAGAAAGGACAGCGTGGCGGCAACTGACATCACCTTGGTCGATTCGACCGAGATGGAGCGCATCGAGCGTTGGCGTGCAGAAGAGCTCGAGCGCGCGGGGTACGAGCCACGTGCGGCCGGTCGACTTGCGGTGAGGCATGACGTTGACCTCCACACCGCGATCGACCTGCTCGAGCGTGGTTGCCCCTCAGATCTCGCACTTCGAATCCTCCTATAGCTAGGCAGGCATCCAGGCGTCGCGGCAGAATCACTGCCCGTGGTCGCCTCGATCCCTTCGCCGCACACCGGCACGATCGACATCGGTCCGTTCGTGATCCACATGTACGGGCTGATGCTGCTGCTCGCGATCGCGGCGTGCGTCGCGCTGACGGGCTTCCGGTACGTGCGGCGCGGGGGCGACTGGGACTTCGTGCTGCGGATCGCGGTCTGGGGTGTCGCGGGCGGGATCGTCGGCGCGCGGCTTTACCACGACCTGACCAGCTGGAGCGAGGTGCCCGATCCGAAGTGGAAGGGCGTCTTCGAAGTCTGGAAGGGCGGCCTCGGGGTGTGGGGCGGGATCTTCCTCGGCTGCGTCGTGGGTGCGATCGTGACGAAGCGGGCCGGCCGCAGCATCACGCAGCTGATGGATGCCGCTGCGCCCGGGCTGCTGCTGGCGCAGGGCATCGGCCGGATCGGCAACTGGTTCAACCAGGAGCTGTACGGCAAGCCGACCGACCGGCCGTGGGGCCTCGAGATCGACATCCAGCACCGGGTGACCGGGTACGAGCAGTACTCGACCTTCCATCCGACCTTCCTCTACGAGCTGATCTACGACCTCGGAATGGTCGGCGTGCTGCTCTTGATCGATTGGCGGTTCCGGATCCGCGCACCTGCGCTGTTTGCGCTCTACGTGTCCTTCTACACGTTCGGACGCTTCTTCGAGGAGCTGCTGCGGATCGACCCGGCGCACGAGATCGCGGGGCTGCGACTGAACGCGTGGGTATCGGTGATCCTGTTCGTGCTCTCGACCGCATTCTTCGTCTGGTGGCAGTTCTTCGGCGGCCAGTTCAAGTCGTGGCGGCGGAAGCCGTCGTCCGAGGACGAGCCCGACCGCCCGAAGATGGCGATTCCCAAGACGCGGGGCTGAGGACGCGTCCGACCCGGGAACTAGCGTTGTGCCGGTGAGCGTCCGTGAGCTCGAGCTCGACCTCGACGCGTTCGAGGGCCCGTTCGACCTGCTCCTGACCCTGGTCCTGCGGGAGGAGCTGCCGTTGCGCGAGGTGGACGTGGCGGGGATCGTGCTCGCGTTCGTCGAGCGGCTGGCCGAGCGGGAGGAGCTCGACCTCGACGCGTGCGGGGAGTTCCTCGTGCTCGTGGCAGCCCTGTTGGAGCTGAAGGCGCGCGGGCTGTTCGCCGGCGAGGCGGAGCTCGAGGATCTCGAGCCGTCCGAGGCCGCGGAGGAGCTGGCTCGGCGGCTGGAGGAGTATCGGCGAATCAAGGGCGCTGCGGAGTGGCTCGGCGAGCGGCTGGTGTCGGAGCGCGACCGGTTCTTCCGGCTCGGGCCCGCGCCGCTGGCGCCGCGCGGCGAGCGCCGGCTGGCGCAGCAGGATCCGCAGGGCCTGGTCGTGCTGCTGCACGCCTTGGCGGCTGAGCCGCCCGAGGTTTCTCTCGCGCATCTCGAGCTCCGGTTCCCGCCGGTCTCGCGGTTTCTCGAGCAGTTCCGGGCGTTGCTCGGACGGAGGTCGCGGTTCGACTTCGACCAGGAGGTCGTCGGCTTGTCGCGTGTGGAGCAGGCTGTGGCGTTCCTCGCGCTCCTCGAGCTGCGGCGCGCCGGTGAGATCTCGTTGGAGCAGGCCGCGCCGTTCGCGCCGATTCGCGTGTCGCGTGGAGTGCGTCAGCAGGAGGAGGTGGACGCGTGGAGCGCCCGCTCCGCCTGATCGAGGCCAACCCGCTCGACTCGCTCGCGCGCACGCTCGAGGCGCTGCTCGTGGTCGCGTCGCAGCCGCTGAGCGTGGCCGAGCTGGCCGAGGCTGCGGCGGACGACCCGGAGCGTGT
>DATBGG010000025.1:0-12752 GCA_036558065.1 Gaiellaceae bacterium
CGAGCGCCTTGGCGATCGCGTTCGCCGCGCTCCCGAGCCCGCCGCCGACTCCCCAGACGAGCACACACTCGCCCTCGTGTAAGCCGGCCCGCGTGACGAGCATCCGGTACGCGGTCTCGAAGACGAGCGGGAACGAGGCCGCCTCCTCGAAGCTCATCCCGTCCGGGATCGGGTAGACGTTCGTCTCGGGAACCGCGATCAGCTCCGCGTGCGTGCCGTCCATGTGCTCGCCGACGACCGTGATCTTGTCCCCGTGCTCGATCCCGGGGTTGATCACGACGCGCTCGCCGTCCACGAGCCCCGCGCCGTCCGCGCCGAGGATCCGGGGCTTGGGCACCGACGGCAGGCCCTTTCTGATCCAGAGGTCGAGATGGTTGAGCGAGGCGGCACGCAGCTCGACGAGCACCTCGCCGGGCCCGGGCTCGGGATCGGGCGCGTCCTCGTAGCGCAGCACCTCCGGCCCGCCGTCCTCGTGGATCCGCACCGCTTTCATCGGACGATCCTAGGCAACAATGCGGTTCGTGAAGCTCGCAGAGCTCGAGAAGCTCGCCCAGGAGCTCGGGATCGACGTCGTCGGAGCGGCTCCCGCGGAGCCGTACACGCAGACGGAGACGCACATCCGCGAGCGCCGCACGCGCGGCCTGTTCGCGGACATGCGCTTCACGATGGCGCGCCCGGAGGTCTCGTGTCACCCGGAGGAGCTGCTCCCGGACGCGCGCACGGTCGTCTCGGCGGCGCTCTGCTACTACGCAAACGAGCCGGAACAGAAGCCCGGAACAGGACGGCTTCCGCGCTACACGTGGTTCCACGCGTACTCGGAGCTCCGGGAGAAGCTCGACGAGCTAGGCCGCAGGATCGGGGGCGCCTATCGCGTCCTCGTAGACGAGAACGACCACGTCGACCGGGAGGGCGCCGTCCGGGCCGGAGTCGGCTTCTACGGCAAGAACACGATGTTGATCACTCGACGCCACGGATCCTGGGTCGTCCTCGGCACACTCGTGACCGAAGCCGAGATCGAGCGCTCCGAGCCGCTGGCGCTCGACTGCGGCTCCTGCACGCTCTGCATCGAAGCCTGTCCCACGGGCGCGCTCGACGAGCCGGGGACGCTCGACTCGACGCGCTGCCTGTCCTACTGGAGCCAGGCGCCCGGCTCGGTCCCCGAGGAGTACCGCCCTGAGCTCGGCACCCAGGTCTACGGCTGCGACATCTGCCAGGACGTCTGCCCGTGGAACCGCGGGATCGAGAAGCGGCGCGAGCGACAGGCTCCGCCGCCTGGCGCCGAGCCGCACGTCTCGCTCGTCGAGTGGCTCGAGGCCGAAGACGACGAGCTGCGCGACCGCTACGAGCGGCTCTACTTCCCGCGCAAGGACCCGCGCTACCTGCGGCGAAACGCGCTCGTTGCGGCCGGAAACCTTTCAACCGACGAGCTTCGCCCCGCAGTCGAGGCGCACGCCGAGAGCGACGACCCGCTCCTGCGCGAGCACGCGGAGTGGGCCCTGGCACGCCTGAACGAGGCGTCGTGACCGAGCAGGAACGGCGTCGCCGCTGGCAGCTCGAACGCTGGATCTCCCTCGTCCGGCTGATCGCTCTGCCCTGGGCGGTCGCCGAGGTTGCGTTCTTCAGCGACTACCCCTCGGGCGGCTACGAGGCAGCGGCCTGGATCGTGACCGCGGCGCTTGCCGTGGGCGCGATCGGGTTCTACGCCGTCGGGCGGAGAGGAGCGCCCGAGCGCCTGCAGCCGGCGATCTGCTTCGCCGGCCTCGTCTTCGACACGATCGTCGTCTCGGCCTTCGCGCTCGTCTTCACGTTCGAGGCCGGGACGCCGACCCGCCAGCTCCTGTTCTTCCCGGTCGTCGAAGCCGCCCTGCGCTACGGGCTGCGAGGCGGGCTCGCGCTGCCTCTGGCGCTCGTGCCGGTGCTCGTCCTGACCGAGTGGTGGCGGAGCGACCGCTTCCCGCCGCCGGGCTTCACGGCCGACCACGTCACGTTCCCGCTCGGCCTTCAACTCGTGATGGGCGCGGTCATCGGCTGGCTCGTCAACCGGCTCGCGCAGGAGACCGTCCTTGCGCAGGAGCGCGCCACCGAGGCAGAGGTGCTCCGCGACCGGCTCGGCCACCGGGCCGACCTGCTCGACGCCGCGAACCGCTGTGCCCGAGCGCTCAATTCGTCGCTCGTGATCGAGGAGGCGTTCCGCGCGTTCATCCGCGAGCTGCGCGGCCTGATCCCGTTCGACCGGACGGCAATCGTGCTCGCAGACGACGGCGTCGCCCGCGTGATCGCGACGGCCGGGGCGGCCGCCGAGACGGTTTTCCCACCTGGGACGCGCCGCCCAACCGCCGGGTCCCTGCTCTTCGAGGTGACGAAGAAGGGCCAGGTCGTGTACCGGAAGGACATGACCGAGCAGGAGTACCCGGAGGAGGCCGACTTCGTCTCGCTCGGGCTCCGGTGCCGGCTCGCGGCGCCGCTCTTCGTCGGCCCGAGGAGCGTCGGGATGATCTCGCTCGTCCGCGCCGAGCCGAATTCGTTCACCGAGAGCGAGGTCGAGTTCGTCGCGCTCCTCGGACGCTTCCTCGGAAGCACCGTGCAGAACATCCGCGCGTACGAGGCCGAGCACGCGACCGTCGAGGAGCTCAGGCGGCTGTCGGCTCTGCGCGCCGACTTCGTCTCGCTCGTGTCGCACGAGCTCCGGAGCCCGATGGCTGCCGTCATCGGCTCGGCGAAGACGCTGAACGAGCGCTGGCGCGAGCTCTCGCCCGACCAGCGTGAGTCGTTTCTCGCGCTCATCGAGCACGAGACGCAGCGGCTCGCAGAGCTCGTGTCGGATGTCCTCGACACGTCTCGGATCGAGGCCGGCAGCTTCAGCTACTCGTTCGCGGACGTCGACCTCGCCGAGCTCGTCCTGGAGTCGGCGGCCGCAGCGCAGACGGGCCAGGACGAGGTGCGGATCAACTCCAGCGTGCACCGGCCGCTGCCGCTCGTCCGCGGAGACCGCGAGCGGTTGCGCCAGGTCCTGACGAACCTGCTCGACAACGCGGTCAAGTACTCGCCGACCGGCGGCGAGGTGGAGGTCGAGGCGCTGGCCGAGAACGGGCGGATCAACGTCGAGGTCCGCGACCGCGGGCCGGGCGTCTCGCCGGAGCATCAGGCGCTGATCTTCGAGAAGTTCGGCCGGGTGAGCGGCGACCAGTCGAAGCCGGGCACTGGGCTCGGCCTCTTCATCGCGCGCTCGATCGCGGAAGCTCACGGCGGGTCGCTCGACGTGCACTCGCGGCCGGGCAGCGGGGTGGTCTTCCGGCTCGCGCTACCGGTCTAGATGCCCGACTTCTTCGTCTACAGCCGGGACGCGCCCGGAACGGCTCACCTCCGGGACGACGACGAGCTGCTCGAGGAGCACTGGTCGTACATGGACGCGTTCGCGGGCTCGATGGTCGCCCGAGGCCCGACGCTCGGCTCAGACCGCGAGACTGCGACGGGCAGCCTGCACGTCCTCGGCCTGCCGAGCGACGACGCTGCGCGTGAGTTCGTCGCAGGCGAGCCGAACAACCGCGCGGGGGTGTACGCGGAGCATCTCGTCTACCGCTTCGAGAATCTGCTCGGGCGCACGATGTGGGAGTTCTCCGCCGCAGCGGACGAGCCGATGTTCCTGATCATCGCTCGCTCGGCCGGCGACCAGGCGGAGAGTCTCCCGCCCGCCTTGCGTGAGCGGCTGATCCTCTACGGCACGCTGACCACGCTCGACGACAACCCCGTCGGCGTCGCGCTGGCCGTTCAGGCACGAGACCGGGACGCCGCCCGAGCGCTGCTCGCGGAGGCGCAGCCGGCAGCGGACGGCCTCGCCGACCTCGAGATTCACGACTGGCAGTTCGGCGGGCGCCGCTGAGCTACTAGGCCTTCGCGGCAACGCGGCTGACGCGCAGCTCGCGGGCGAGCGCCTTCGCGCGGCGCGCGACCTGCTTGCGCAGGTTCTCCGGCTCGAGCAGGACGGCCTCGCCACGGTCGGCCAGGATCTCGCCCAGGAGCCACTCCTCGCTGCCCACGGCTTTGTCCGCGAGCGCCGCGCCGTCCGAGAGGAGCTGCGCACCCTCCTCGGCCTTCCAGCGCGCGATCTTCTTCGAGTACCAGATCTTCGCCGCGACCCCCGCGCTCCCCAGCCGGTCCGGCCGGAAGCCCACGCGTGGCTCGAACGTCTCCCGCTGGAGCCGCGCGCTACGCATCCGGTCGAGGCGGAACGAACGCTGCGCGTCCCTGGTCCGGTCCCACGTGTGGACGTACCAGAACGGAAGCTGGCGGTCGATCACGTGCGGCTCGACGAGCCGGGTCGAGAGCGTGTCCTCGCCCTCCTTCTGGTACTCGATCTCGACGACACGCTGCTGGCGGATGCCCTCGCTCAGCGTCCCGATCAGCTTCTCCTCGGCGCGGGCAGAGCGCGGTTCCGCGGCCTGGCCGAGGTCGAACTGGCCGAACGTCTCCTCGAGCTTCGTGCGCACGCGCTCGAGCGGCGTGTGCGCGTCGGCGGCGATCATCGGCCCGACGAACTCGAGCGCCAGCCGAATGGCACGCGCCTCCAAGGGCGTCAGGCGCGGGGGAGAGCGAAACGTGTCGCCGAAGAGCTCCTTCTCCACGTGCACACGGTCGCCCTGGAGCTCCGTGTAGACGGCGTAACAGCCGCCGCCGAAGTTGACGAGGTTCAGCAGCTGGAGATGCTCCTCGAGCGACTCGGGCGGGATGTTGAAGCGCGACGTGACGTCCGAGGCCGGGATCACGGCCTGCGTGTTGTCGCCGCAGCGATCGAGCAGGTAGGCGAGAAGCGACTGGAGCAGGCCGAAGCGCTCGGGCGGGACCGCGTTCGCGGGCCGCTCGTCCTCTTCCTCGGCCGCGGCCTGCGCGGCTTCGGCGGCGATCCTCGGCGGCTTGTCCGAGTGGCGCTCGTAGACGAGGTCGAGATCGGCGCGCACCTGGCGGCGCAGCTCCGGCGGCGAGAGCGGGACAGCGCGACCGTCCTGGCGCAGGATCCACGACGAGAGCTGTCCGAGATCCGAATACTCGGTGACGAAGACGCCGTCGTCGATCCGCCCGTGGCGGCCGAACAGCCGGTCGACCCACCAGGCGGTGTCGCCGCCGACCTCGATCTCGGCCTCCCCCTGCGTCTCGCCGACTTGCCACGGCGGCCCCTGGCGGTACTCCTCCGCGTCGAAGCCATCGGCCATGCGGAAGTCGCGCTCGCGGCGGGTCGCGAGCCGGATGTCGCCGCGGATCCGCGAGACGCGGAACGTCTTCACCTTCTCGTCGTCGAGGTCGAGGCCGACGACGTACCACTGGCCGCGGTCGAAGAGCAGGGCGTACGGGTTGATCGTCCGCTCGCCGAGCTCGTCGCGCATGATCGACCAGTACTCGAACTTCAGCGTCCGGTTCTTCGAGATCGCTCCTTCCAGCTTGGCGAGCCGCCCCGGGAGCTCCGGCGAGTAGCCCGGGTCGTGGAGCTCGACCGCACGCGCGGTCTCGGTCGGCGCCTCGTCGAAGCCCGGCCGGCCGAGGGCGAGGTTCTGGAGCGCGAGCCGCAGCGGCTCGGCGTAGGCGAACTGGCCCTCGAGCAGGTAGAGGCACGTCTGCAGCGCTGCGAGCTCCTCGTCGGTCAGCTCGAGCGGCGGTAGGAAGTAGCGCTCGGAGCTGAGCCGGTACAGCTCCTCGCCCGTGAACTCGTCACGCTGCGAGTCGAGCGGGACGCCCAGCGCGAGCAACTCCGCGCGGTCGGAATAGAACCGGCGCGCGAACGCCTCGTCCGACATCTCCTGGTAGCCCTCGACGTTCTGCTTGACGTCGCGCGCGGTCAGCGGCCTGCGCTCCGCCATCAGGAACGCCACGAGGGAGAGCTGTCGAATCAGCTTGTCGGTGTCGTGCGACATGCGTCGGGCCTATTCTTTCAGGGTCGCGCCAGTTGTCAGGGATGGAAACACAGGCCCGGAGTTTGTAACAGCGACCGAGAGCCGTTAGAGTGCCCCCGACTGCGGCGGAGAACAAGGTTAATCCGTGGTTAACAGAGCTTTGCGGGGGATTAACAAGGCGAGAGGCAGACTGGAAATGGACGACAGAGCCCTCCACATCCAGCACTGCATGTATCAGTACTCGCGAGCCATTTATCGCTCCATCAAGGATCTGGTCGATCCGTACGGGACCACGAAGGAGCAAGCAGAGCAGCGAAAAGCAGTGCTCGACGCATGCGAGCAGACGATGGAGCGGCTGGCCCGCGATCCGCAGTACTTCGCGCGTCCCGAACGGGCGCTCTTCCAGGACATCCGGAACTACTTCCCGATCACGGCGCAGGCGCAGGTCGCCTGGGCCGTGAACGAAGGCGTCACCGCCGCGGTGGCGTTCATCGAGGAGCAGATCGAGGCAGGCGCGTTCGACGGCGGCGTTCCGCGCTGCCACGCGACGACGCGCAAGGGCAAGCCGTGCCAGCGTACGCCCTTGCCGGAGCGGGACTACTGCCCGTCGCACCAACACCTGGAACGCTCCAAAGTCGCCGCCTAAGACCTCTGCGGTAGCAGGTCCGACACTGTCGAGGCCTACGCAATCCGATGCGTTTTCCCTCGGTAAGCCGCCTAAACGAGTAGCTGCAACAACCTGGCCTCCGCGAAGCCGGAGGCTCGCTCATATGGCCACTCCCTTCCAAGTCGGCTCTGGCAGGCGCCGTCTACTGAACTATCTGGCGGGCGTACGCCTGGGGATAGCTCGCCTTCGCGGTATCCAGGTTCGCCCGCGCCTCGGTCTGCGAGTCGTAGATCCCACTGAAGACCACGAAGTACCCCGAGTGCAGGCTGGAGAACTCTGAGGAATTCAGAACGCCGACGTCGGTCAACCCCGCGCTGATCGCCTTCCTCCCCTCGCTCGCCGCACCGGCGCGCCCGGCGCTCTGCGGGATCGACGCGAGAACTATCGTCCAGCCGTTCTGGCCCGCAGGCCACTCGACGAGCTCGTTCGAGGGCGGAGGCGGAGGCGGTGGCGGCTCCGCGGTCGTCGGCTCGGGCGCCGTCGGCAGCGTCGAGGTTGGAGCCGGCGGCGGGCTCGAGGGCAGGGTCCCGGTTCCCACGGGCACCGTTGCATTCGTAGCCGCGCGGGTCTTGGTCGCCGATTCGCCGTTGTCCTGGTTCGCGAGGATGGCAAGCGCCGCGCCGAGCGCCGCGATGATCAGCGCTCCGAGCACGGGCCAGACCCAGTCGCCCGGGTACCACGGCACTCGCCGGCGCCACGCGGTGGCGAGCACCGGGATGATCCCGGTGTTGGCCGGAAGCCGGAGGCCGCACTCGAGGCAGTACTCCTGGAACGGCTCGTAGGGCGTCCCGCAGCGAGGACAGTCCCCGCCTTCCGCGCCGATCGGTGGCGGCGGCGGTGGCTGCTCGTCGGGGGGCTGATCAGGAGGGAGGGTCAGTTAGCCCTCCCAGGGATCGCCCGACCGCTCCGCCTGTTCGTACATCGTCTGCGCGTCCTCGCCGTCGCCGTCGCCCGAGCCGGCGGTGGGCGCAGGCGTTCCGCAGTTCGCGCAGAACTGCGCGTCGGCAGGCAGGGCGTGACCGCAGTTGGAGCACGAGACGATCGGCTCTTCGCCGACCGGGCGTCCGCAGTTGGCGCAGAAGTGCGTCCCCCACTGGATCGGCGCGCCGCAGGTGCAGCGCACCCCGACACCTTCGCGCCGCTGCGCGGCAGACGCCTCGAGCAGCTCGTCGATCTCGCGGAGCCGCTCCTCGATCGAGATCACCTCGAGGCACTGCTCGATCAGAAGCTCCTGCTTGAACTGGTCGCGGCGGTACATCTCGAGCATCAGGCCGCCCAGGTCGCGGATCCGTTCCTCCCGCGTGCGGACGAGCGCTCGCCGTTCTCGCCTGAGCGCTCCCGGAGAGGGAAGCCGCCTCGCCCGGGCAGGCGTGGGCGGGCCGCTCTCGGGCTCGGGTGCCGGAGCACCCTCCGCAGGCTTCCGACGGAATATCTCAGGCAGGGAGAGGCGTGCCATCGGGCGGCCGCGAGTCTATAGGACCCGGCGGTGGCCCTTACGGGCTGTCTTCAGCGACCTTGCGACCGACCCCGGCGAGGAAGAGTACGAAGAGGATCAGACCGACGATTCCGGCCGCGATCCCGACAAAGGGGACGATGAAGAAGAACAGGATCCCGATCACGATCAGAGCGATTGCTGCGGCGATCATGGCTCCGGTGTTCCCGTCTGGTCAGAGATCAATCACGACGACGCGCTGCTCGGTCAGCTCGTGCACCGAGTAGGCCGGGCCCTCGCGCGTGTTGCCCGAGTCCTTGACGCCGCCGTAGGGCATCTGGTCGGAACGGAACGTGGGCGCCTCGTTGACCGTGACGCCGCCGAACTCGAGGCCCCGCGCGGCCCTGAGCGCGGCGCGAACGTCCGCCGTGAAGATCCCCGCCTGGAGCCCGTAGCGCGTGCCGTTGGCGAGCGCGATCGCCTCGTCCAGCGACTCGTACGTGTTGACGACGACGACCGGCCCGAAGACCTCCTCGCGGCAGACCTTCATGTCGAGCGTCGCGTTCGCGATCACCGTCGGCTGGATCAGGTCGCCTTCGGTGGCGCCGCCCGTGAGCAGCTCGGCGCCGCCCTTCCTCGCCTCTTCGATCCAGCTCAGGATCCGCTCGCGGGCGTCGTCGTCGATCACCGGGCCTACGTCCGTGTCCGCTTCGGCCGGATCGCCGATGTTCAGCTCCTCGACCTTCGGGACGAAGCGCGTCACGAACTCGTCGTAGACCCACTTCTGGACGTAGATCCGCTGGACCGAGATGCAGCTCTGGCCTGCGAACGAGAACGCGGTCGCGGCGAGCTTCTCGGCCGCCTCGTCCAGGTCCGCGTCGCCGTGGACGATGACCGGCGTCGCGTTGCCGAGCTCGAGCAACACCTTCTTGCGGGCGGCGCGCTCGCGGAGCTTCCAGCCGACCTCTGACGACCCCGTGAACGTGATCGCCTTCACGCGTTCGTCCTCGACGAGCACGTCGCCGATCTCGCTCGCCGGGCCGACGAGGACGTTCAGCCAGCCGGGAGGCAGTCCCGCCTCGTGCTCGAGCTCGGCCAGGGTCAGCGCCGAGAGCGGTGTCTGGCTCGCGGGCTTGAGCACGACCGCGCAGCCGGCCGCCAGCGCGGGAGCGATCTTGTGCGCGACGAGGTTGAGCGGGAAGTTGAACGGGCTGATCGCGCCGACGATCCCGATCGGCTCGCGGAGCGTGAACGCGAGCTTGCCCTCGCCGGCCTGGGCCGCGTCCATCGGGACGACCTCGCCGGCGAGCTTGCGCGCCTCGACCGCCGCGAACGTGTACGTCGACATTGCGCGGCTCGCCTCGACCTTCGCGGTCTTGAGCGGCTTGCCGGCCTCGGCCGCGATCTGCGCCGCGATCTCGTCGTGGCGGCGTGCGATCCCCGCGACGACCTTGACGAGGATCTCCGCACGCTTGTGCGCCGGAAGCGGGTCGGCCATCGCCTTCTCGGCCGCATCGATCGCGGCCTTGGCCTCGGCGGCCCCAGCCTTCGCGACGCGGCCGACGACGTCCCCCGAGTAGGGCGAGCGCACCTCCTGCCAGTCGCCCGTCTCCACCCACTCGCCGCCGATGAGGAGCTTCCGCTCTATTGCCGTCGCGGCCACGATTGGAGGATACGCCCGCGGGGGTTTCCCGACGTCAGCTACATCGGGTGAGGCATGGAGAGGTCGGTGCCGCAGCCCCGAGCCGCGTGCCCGCGCTCGAGGGGATTCGTGGTTGGAACTGGAGAACCACCGGCCTCCCATCCCCCCGACGCTCCATTCTTACCTTTCTCGGGTCAAATTTCAATAGATTTCAGGACTTTTTCTGACGAAATCTACGCCACGTGCTCAAGCGAATCGGGCCGCCGTAGACTGCGCTCGTGACGAGGTCGCCAACCGAGATCCCGGACGTTCAGTACGCCCGGAGCGGCGACGTGGCGATCGCGTATCAGGTCGTCGGCGAAGGTGAGAACGACATCCTCTTCGTCCGGGGGACCCTGGCTGACCTGCTGGCCGGTTGGGACATGCCGCTCTTCGTCGACCACATCGACCGCCTCGCCCAGTCGGGCCGCGTCCTGCTCTTCGACAAGCGAGGCAGCGGCCTTTCCGACCCCGTGCGCCAGGTCCCGACGCTCGAGACGAGGATGGACGACATCCGCGCGGTCATGGACGCGGCCGGCTCCGAGCGCGCGGTGCTCTGGGCCGCCCAGGAAGGCACGCGGATCGCGGTTCTCTTCGCCGCGACCTATCCGGAGCGCACGAACGCGCTCGTCCTCTACGACCCCACGGCTCGCGGCCTGTGGGCGCCTGACTACCGATGGGCGACAACCGAGGACGAGTGGGCGCTCGAGCTGCGGACGATTCGAGAGCGCTGGGGCGACCGCGCCTACCTCGAGGAGCGCGCCCGCCGGCTGAGCCCGTACGGGGCCGAGAACGCGGAGTGGCTCGACTGGTTCGTCTGGTACATGCGGCGCAGTGCGAGCCCGGCGGAGGCCGTCGCCTTCCACCGGATGTCGATGGAGGGCGACGTCCGCGAGGTCCTGCCGGCCGTTCGTGCTCCGACGCTCGTCCTGCACCGCACCGAGATGCGCGACGAGGCCCAGTACGTCGCCGAGAACATTCGCGGAGCCCGGCGCCTCGAGGTCGAAGGGCTGCACGATTGGTTCAGCTGGGCCGATCCGGAGCACAACGCGGTGCTCCTGGACGAGACGCAGGCGTTCGTCGAGGGCCTCGGTGCCCCGCCCGAGCCGGACCGTGTGCTCGCGACGGTTCTCTTCACGGACATCGTCGAGTCGACCTCGCGAAACGCCGAGCTCGGCGACCGTGCGTGGCGGGAGCTCCTCGAGCAGCACCACTCGGCTGTCCGGAGGCGGCTGGTCGAGTTCCGCGGTCAGGAGCTGGACACGGCCGGCGACGGGTTCTTCGCGGCGTTCGACGGGCCGGGTCGCGCGATCAAGTGCGCGCAGGCGATCCTCGGTGACCTGCACGCCCTCGGGCTCGAGGTGCGGGCGGGCCTGCACACCGGTGAGTTCGAGCGCCTCGACGCCAAGCTGACCGGGATCAGCGCTCCCATCGGCGCGCGGATCGCCGGCTTCGCCCGGGGTGGCGAGGTCCTCGTGTCCGGCACGACGAAGGACCTCGTCGCCGGCTCGGACATCAGGTTCGAGGATCGGGGCACCCACCAGCTCAAGGGCGTGCCGGGAGAGTGGCGCCTCTACTCTGTCGTCAGTGACTGACGCGCTGATCGTCGACGCCGTTCGCTCTCCGATCGGCAAGAAGAACGGGACGCTCTCCTCGATCCGCGGCGACGAGCTCGCCGCCCAGGTGCTGAACGCGCTGCTCGAGCGCAACGAAGTCGACCCGGGCGAGATCGAGGATGTCCAGCTCGGTTGCGTGACGCAGATCGGCGAGCAGGGCTGGAACATCGGCCGGATGGTGCCGATGGTCGCCGGCTGGCCGGAGACCGTCCCTGGGACGACCGTCGACCGCCAGTGCGGCTCTTCGATGCAGACGAACTTCAACGCGGCCGCGGCCGTGTGGTCGGGACAGCTCGACCTCGTCGTCTCGGGGGGCGTGGAGATGATGTCGCGCGTTCCGATGGGCTCGAACGGCGGCGACCTCTCGGACAAGCTGCTCGAGCGCTGGCAGATCGTGCCACAGGGGCTCTCGGCCGAGGCGATCGCCGAGGAGTGGGGGCTCTCGCGCGAGGACCTGGACTCGTTCTCGCTCGAGTCGCACCGTCGCGCGATCGCGGCGATCGACGAGGGGCGGTTCGAGAACGAGATCGTGCCGGTCGAGGTTCAGAACCCGCACGTGGGAACGATGTTCGGGGTGGACGAGACGCCGCGGCGCGAGACCTCGGCCGAGGCACTGGCGGGGCTCGCGCCGGCCTTCCTGCCGGAGGGCAAGATCACCGCCGGGAATTCGAGCCAGATCTGCGACGGAGCTGCGGGCGTGCTCGTCGCGAGCGAGGCGAAGGCGTCCGAGCTCGGGCTCGAGCCACGCGCCCGGTTCGTCTCCTTCGGCCTTGCGGGAGTCGATCCGTACCGCATGCTGCACGGGAATCCTCAGGCGTGCGACCGCGCGCTCGCCAAGGCAGGCCTCTCGTGGGACGACATCTCGGTGATCGAGGTCAACGAGGCGTTTGCGTCTGTCGTCCTCCAGTTCGTGCGGGACTCGGGTCTCGAGGAACGCATGGACGACGTGAACCCGAACGGCGGCGGCATCTCGCTCGGGCATCCGCTCGGCGCGACCGGAGCGCGGATCACGGCCACGCTGATCAACGAGCTGGAGCGCCGCGAGGCCCGCTATGGGATCGCCACGATGTGCATCGGCTTCGGGCAGGCGATCGCTGCTGTGATCGAACGGGTGTGAGGCGCGTTGAGCTGACCGGGGAGCGCGAGGTGACCGCGCCGGGGAGCATCGGGGCGCGCGTACGGCGATTGGCGGCCGGCGAGGCGCACGTCGTCGTGATCGAGATCGCGCCCGGAGGAGTCGTCGCCCGCCATCCTGCGGTCGCGGCTCAGCTCTTCGCGGTCGTCCGCGGCTCGGGCTGGGTCAGCGGCGGCGAGGGCGAGCGTGAGCCGATCGCCGCGGGCGAGGCGGTGCTGTGGGAACCGGGCGAGGAGCACGAATCGGGCTCCGACGGTGGGATGACGGCTCTCGTCGTCGAAGCAGACGCGTTCGCTGTCTGACCTAAAGCCCGGTCGCCACCGCGCTGCCGCGGCGCGG
>DATBGG010000026.1:0-6297 GCA_036558065.1 Gaiellaceae bacterium
CGGACTCCTCCTCGCCCGGAGATTGGATCAGCGGCCTCGAGGGCTCCGGCAGCGTGCTCGCCGTCAACCGGTGGCACGCCGACGACCAGGGCAACCTGAGCAACGCGAGGCTCGCCCTGCTCACCACGTCCGGTCTGAAGCGAATCGCAACCGGCCCCGAGACGATCGTCGCCCAGTCCAGCGACGGGACACGGATTGCGGTCTTGCGCGCTGACGGGACGATCGGGATCTACTCGACGGCCGGCAAGTTTCTGCTGACCGTGAAGCCGCCCGAGACGCAGGAGTTTGTGTTTCGGGGCGCACTGATCTCGCTCGAGGGGAAGTACCTCGTCGTGCTGACGTCGAAGCGGAAGCTCGAGGTCTTCGACTCGCACACAGGCTCGCTGCTGAGGACGCTGCCGGTTCGCGGCCCCGCCAGGGCCGTGCCGCAGAACCTCGACGTCGAGGCGGGCCTCGCCGTCTACACCGTGTGGCCGGACGTCCGGGTCGTCAACCTGAAGACCGGGAAGGACCGAGCGATCGGGCACATGAGGGCGTTCTTCTTCTACGACCGCGTGTTCGCCCAGATCGAGCCGGCGGGAGTCGTCTACGCGGGCAATGTCCGGTCGACGAAGGGCACGCTCGTCTTCGTGCCGTTTGCCCGGGTGGCGGCGGCGGTCAAGTAGAGACCCCAGCGCCTTGCAGGCGTCGTCAGGCGCCTGGAACGCGCTTCCGAGAAGATTCTCCTGTGATTGAGCTTTCGCGCGAGGTCAAGGACGCGCTCAGGCGGCGCGAGCCGGTCGTCGCGCTCGAGACGACGCTCGTCGCACACGGCTTCCCGGAGAACGAGGGCGTGACGGTCGGAGCCGAGTCGGCGCGGCGGGTTCGCGAGGCCGGGGCTGTCCCGGCGACGGTCGGGATCCTCGATGGAGCCGTGCGCGTGGGCCTCAGCGACGACGAGCTCGAGCGCTTCACACCGGACGCCCGCAAGGTGGGCCCGCGCGATCTGGCCGCGGCAGTCGTCCAGGCCGCGGTCGGCGCGACGACCGTCGGCGGGACGCTCGCCGCCTGCCGCGCGGCCGGCATCGGCTTCATGGGCACGGGCGGGATCGGAGGCGTCCACCGAGGTGATCGAACCGACGTATCGGCCGACCTCCACGAGCTTGCGCAGACCGAAGCGCTCGTCGTCGCCTCGGGCGTGAAGTCGCTCCTCGACGTGCCCGCGACGATGGAGCTGCTCGAGACGCTCGGAATCCCGGTCCTCGGCTTCAGAACGGACGAGCTGCCGCTTTTCTACACGGCGCGCGGCGGGCCGCCCGTTCCCGCGCGGGTCGAGTCGGCCGACGAAGCCGCGGCCCTGGCGCGGGCGCACTGGGGGCTGAAGCGCCGCTCCGGCCTCCTCCTCGCACAGGTGCCACCGCTGAGCCTCGACGACGTCGAGCCGCTGATCGAGGAAGCGCTCGCCGAAGCCGAGGAGCAGGGCGTGTCCGGGCCGGCGGTGACGCCGTTCGTCCTCGCGTTCCTCCACGAGCGAAGCGGAGGCCGGACGCTCGAGGCCAACCGCGAGCTCGTGCTCGCGAACGCGCAGCTGGCCGCCGAGGTCTCGGTTGCCTATTCGAGCTAGCTCACCGCGCCGAGGAACTCCTCGATCTCGAGCGCGGTCAGCGTCTGGAGCTTCGCGCTCCCGCGCGCGCCGAGGGCGATCGACACGCGGGCGATCGTCGCCGCGTCCGGCGCCTCGACGACGTTCACGAAGTCGTACGGCCCGAGCGTGGCCCACTGGTGCAGGACCTTGGCGCCGAGCTCCTCGACGTCCTTATTCACCTCGCGCAGCCGGTCCGGGTTCGACTTCAGCGTCTGCACGCCCTGCGCGGTCAGGCTCGACAGCATGATGTAGACGGGCATCGCGCCTCCTTCGTCGTGGTGATCCCGACTCTAACCGCGCCGTTTGGTCGAGATACAGGAGTCCGGTCCCGAGGAAGAAGAGCGGCGACATGACGACGACCGCGAGCACGGCGGAGATGGCGATGCTCTGCGAGCCGAACCCGGCGAGGAGCAGCGAGAGCGAGAAGATCGAGACGACGACGAGGATCGCGAGCGCGGCAACCGTGCCGAGGGCGTGCACGAAGTCGGCTCGCGCGAGCGCGAGGCCTCGACGAAGCGCGGGGACGAGGCGGAGGTCTTCGACCAGGACGGCCGGCACGGCCAGCGCGAAAAGCGCGAACCAGGCGAGGGTCGCGAAATAGATGCCCGGAAAAATGACGACACGCGAGGCGGCGAGCGGTAAGAAGGCGATCGCGCCCGCGAGCAGCGCACGGCCCGGGGCGTTTCTCCCCCTCGTCGCCACGACCGAAGCCCAGAGATAGCTGAGGCCGAGCGCGAACGGCCCGACGACGACGCCGTAGACGATGCTGATCGTGCCGTCGAGAAAAGCCGCGCCGACCGTGAACGCGGTGGCCGGCACCGAGATGAGAATCCCGCGCCAGAACGCACGGCCGTAGAGCCGGATCGAGTCCGCGATCAGCTGGCCGATCGTGCGCTCGGCCGGCGAGACGTCCTCGGGTGCGACCGACATGCGCGAGCACCGTATCCCGTGCGAGGATTGCCCCATGGCGTATGCGGTGTTCCCTGCGGGGGAGCAAGAGTTTGGCGCGCCCAGCGGCGGCGATCTGAGCCGGAGCATCTTCCGACTCTCGGATTCGTTGCGGCAGAGTCGCGCGAACATCTGGCGCTACCCGCCGGGAGCCCGCGGGCGGCGTCATGCGGAGCACGTCCAAGAGGAGGTCTTCGTCGTGCTCGAGGGGACGGCGACGCTCTACCTCGGCGATCCGGCCGAGGAAGTCGAGCTTCCGCGTGGATCCGTCGCCGTCGTCGAGCCGGGCACGGCGCTCCAGGTCGCGAACCTCGGTCCCGAGGACATGGCCGTCTTCATCGTCGGCGCTCCCCCGGAGCAGGGCGGCGCCGACTACCTGCCGGACGCCGGCTGAAGCGCCTCGACGAGCTGCTCCTGCAGCCACGTGAGGTACCCGTAGACGGCCAGGTCGCGCCCGCTCGGGGTGTCGAGGTCGATCGACTCGTAGTCGATCTCCTCGGTCACGTCGAGGCGCGTCCCGAGCACCAGCCGCAGGTCGTTCAACGCCCGCAGCCAGTCGTCGGCCTGCTCCGGGCTCAGGGTCTCCTCGCCGAGCGTGTCGCGGACCGTCGCCAGCGACTTCGCCCGGCCGCCGACGAGCTGGTCGCGGACGAGCGAGCGGTACTGCTCGTCGCTCTCGTCTTCGGAATACGCGGGGGGAAAGAGCCGGCGCACGGCCGCGTCGTCCGGATCCGCGAGCAGCGGCTCGAGCTGGTCGAGCAGGTCGCGGAGGAGGAGCTGCTCGTTCGAGGTGAGGCTCACCCGGACCGTTCCTTCGCGACCACTGCGGATCTGCCGGTTGAGCATCAGTCCTGCTGCATCGTCGCCCACAGCCCGTGCGCGTGCAGGCGCGAGACGTCGAGCTCTGACTTCTCGCGGTTGCCGCTCGAGACCACCGCCTTGCCCTCGTTGTGCACCTGGAGCATCAGCTTCGTCGCCTGCTGCAGGCTGTAGCCGAAGAGCTTCTGGAAGACGAGCGTCACGTACGACATGAGGTTGATCGGGTCGTTCCAGACGATGACGACCCACGGCCGTTCCTCCTGCCAGTCCTCCTCGATCGCAGGCTCATTGACCTCGACCTCTGCGGGCGCGGTGAGCGTGCTCACGAATTACGCACGACCGACGATCCGCAGCGGAAGCCGAAGAATGCGGCGCCTGCGCTCACGACGATCGTCTTCAGCCCGCCAGCGGGCCTTCAGCCGTTCGTAATTCGCCTCGAAATCCCGCCTCGTCCGGGCCCATTCGACCTTCTGAGCCTCGTAGCGGCGGCGGTCGTCAGGATTCATCTTCCGAGGCATCGTCACCCTCTTCTCCAAGCAGTCGGTCGAGCTTGGAATCGATCAACATCAGCATCCGAATGATGCCATCGACGGTCTCCTGATCGAGAACGGGCTCCGGGCTCCGCCACACACGAGAATCGTCTTCGTGGTGCGTGACCGGCGCAAGGTGGCCAAACGGAACTAGGCTGCGGCGGGCTCGGCGGCGGGCGCCTTCTCGAACGTCAGCTCGCCGCCGGAGACGTCGACGCGCACGGTGTCGCCTTCCTCGAACTCGCCTTCGAGCAGACGCAGCGCGAGCGGGTTCTCGACCAAGCGCTGGATCGCTCGCTTCAGCGGACGCGCCCCGTAGGTCGGGTCCCAGCCGGCTTCGGCCAGGTGCTCCTTCGCCTCATCCGTCAGCTCCAGGGACAGGCCCCGCTCTGCGAGCCGCTCGCGGAGACGCTCCAGCTGGAGCTCCACGATCTCGCCGATCTGCTCACGGGTCAGTGGCCGGAACTCGACGATCTCGTCGATGCGGTTCAGGAACTCCGGCCGGAAGACCTCCCGCATCGCCTCTTCGGACGGCACGTTCGAGGTCATGATCAGCACGGTGTTCCGGAAGTCGACCGTCCGGCCCTGGCCGTCGGTCAGCCGCCCGTCGTCGAGCACCTGGAGCAGGATGTTGAACACCTCGGGATGCGCTTTCTCGATCTCGTCGAGCAGGACGACCGAGTAGGGGCGACGGCGAACCGCCTCGGTCAGCTGGCCGCCCTCGTCGTATCCGACGTACCCCGGCGGCGCGCCCACGAGCCTCGAGATCGTGTGCTTCTCCTGGTACTCGGACATGTCCAGGCGGACCAGGGCGCGCTCGTCGTCGAACATGAACTCCGCGAGCGCTCGGGCGAGCTCGGTCTTCCCGACGCCCGTCGGGCCGAGGAAGACGAACGAGCCGATCGGGCGGTTCGGGTCCTGGAGCCCGGAGCGCGCGCGGCGGAGCGCGTTCGCGACCGCCTCGACCGCTTCGTCCTGCCCCACGACACGCTGGTGCAGACGCTCCTCCATGTGGATCAGCTTCTCGGTCTCGCCCTCGAGCAGCCGCGAGACGGGGACGCCCGTCCAGCGGGCGACGACCGCCGCGACGTCGTCCTCGTCGACCTCCTCCTTGACCATCGGCTCGCCGTCGGGCTCCGAGCGCTCCTCGAGCTCGCGCTCCAATTCCGGCAGCTCGCCGTAGCGGATCTCGGCCACGCGCTGGAGCTCGCCGTGCCGCTCCGCCCGCTCGGCCTCCATGCGCAGCTCGTCGATCCGCCGCTTGATCTCGCTCACGCGGTCGAGCGCCTCTTTCTCGCGCGACCAGCGCGCGCCCAGCTCGTCGCGGAGCCCCTTCGCCTCGGCCAGCTCACGCTCGACCGGCTCGCGGCGCTCCTTCGACTCCTTGCCCATCGCGGCGAGCTCGATCTCGAGCTGGCGCACGCGCCGTTCCGCCTCGTCGAGCTCGATCGGCGACGAGTCGATCTCCATGCGCAGCCGCGACGCCGCCTCGTCGACGAGGTCGATCGCCTTGTCCGGAAGCTGGCGGTCGGAGATGTACCGATCGGACAGCACCGCCGCCGCGACGAGAGCCGCGTCGCGGATGCGAACGCCGTGATGCGCCTCGTAGCGCTCCTTGAGCCCGCGCAGGATCGCGATCGTGTCGGAGACGGACGGCTCGCCGACGAACACCGGCTGGAAGCGCCGCTCGAGCGCGGCGTCCTTCTCGATGTGCTTGCGGTACTCGTCGAGTGTCGTCGCGCCGATCGCGCGCAGCTCGCCCCGGGCGAGCATCGGCTTCAAGAGGTTCGCCGCGTCGACCGCGCCCTCGGCCGCGCCCGCGCCGACGATCGTGTGCAGCTCGTCGATGAAGAGGACGATCTCGCCCTCCGCGTTCTTGATCTCGGCGAGGACGGCCTTGATCCGCTCCTCGAACTCGCCGCGGTACTTCGAGCCGGCCAGGAGCGAGCCGATGTCGAGCGCCCAGACGCGCTTGCCCTTCAGCCCCTCGGGGACGTCGCCGGCGACGATCCGCTGGGCAAGTCCCTCGACGATCGCGGTCTTGCCCACTCCGGGATCGCCGATCAGCACCGGGTTGTTCTTCGTCCGCCGGGAGAGCACCTGGATCACGCGGCGGATCTCCTCGTCGCGTCCGATCACCGGGTCGAGCTTCCCGCTCTCGGCGAGCGCGGTCAGGTCACGGCCGAACGTCTCCAGCGCCTGGTACGTGCCCTCGGGGTCCTGCGAGGTGACGCGCTGGCCACCGCGCACCTCCGCGATCTTCGCCAGCAGCTGGTCGCGCGGTACGACGTCGAGCGCGAGCAGTAGGTGCTCTGTCGACACGTAGTCGTCCTCCAGCTTCTCGGCCTCGTCGAAGGCGCGGTCGAAGACCTTCGA
>DATBGG010000027.1:0-3685 GCA_036558065.1 Gaiellaceae bacterium
GGTGAGCGGGATCCGCCTGCGCTTCGAAGGCGGGAAGGCCGTCGACGCCTCGGCCGATTCGCAGGAGGAGTTCCTGCTCGCGGTGCTCGACCGCGACGAGGGGGCGCGGCGGCTCGGCGAGCTCGGAATCGGGTGCAACCCAGGCATTACCCGCTTCATGAAGGACACGCTCTTCGACGAGAAGATCGACGGCACTGTGCACCTTGCGCTCGGAAACGGCCTGCCCGAGGTCGGCGGGACGAACCACAGCGAGATCCACTGGGACATCGTCAAGGACCTGCGCCCGGGTGGGCGGATCCTGCTCGACGGGGAGGTCGTGCAGGAGGACGGGGCCTGGAGGATCTAGGCGCTAGGCGGCTTCGTCGAAAGCCAGCGCCTCGTCGCCGAGCGGCGCGGCTTCGACGTCCGGGGCGGAAGCCGGCTTCACGAGCGTGAGCGCGATGAGCGCACCGGCGACGAGCATGCCCGTGAGGACGTAGAGCGCAGTCTGGAACCCGTGATCGATCGCCGTCGGGCTCGTCGCGCTGACCGCGGCGTGCGCGTCCGCGTAGCCCCTCGTCGAGGTGGCCGCGATCGCGCTGATCGCCGCGATCCCGATCGCGCCGCCGATCTGACGGCTCGTGTTGATGAGCCCGGATGCAACTCCCGCGTCTGAGCGCCCGATGCCGGCCAGTGCGCCGATCGTGATCGGCACGAACGAGAGCCCCATTCCGGCGCCGCCGAGGACGAACGCCGGGAAGATGTCCCAGAAGTAGTGGCCCTCGACCGGCAGCCGCGTGAGCCACGCGACGGAGATCGCCGACGCGACGAGGCCGAGCGTGAGCGTGGGACGGACGCCGAACCGGCTCACCACCGCCTGTGCGACGTTCGAGATGACGACGACCGTGAGCGCGAAGGCCACGAACGCGAGGCCCGTCTGAACGGCCGAGTAGTGCAGCACCTCCTGCGCGTACAGCGTGAGGATGAAGAACTCGGAGAACGCGACCGCGCCGACGATCGCCATCGCCGCGTTGGACGCCGTCAGCGTCCGTAGGCGGAAGATCCGCAGTGGAAGGAGGGGCGAGCGGGAGCGCAGCTCGATGACGACAAACGCCGCCAAGAGCGCCGCGGCCGCGCCGAACAGTCCCAGCGTCGACAGGGCGCCCCAACCGTCGCTCGCCGCGCGCGTGGTCGCGTAGACAACGAGCATCAGTCCCGCTGTCACCGACGCCGCGCCGGGCAGGTCGAAGTGCCGGTGCGCGAGGTCCGCGCGGCTCTCGGCCAGCAGGAGCGGTGTGATCGCGATCGCGGCCACGCCCACGGGGACGTTGATGAAGAAGATCCAAGACCAGCTCAGATACGACGTGATCAGCCCGCCGAGCAGCACGCCGGCGGCCGCTCCGCTGCCGGAGGCGGCCGCGTAGATCCCGAGCGCGAGGTTCCGCTCACGGCCTTCCTCGAAGGCGGTCATCAAGAGCGAGAGCGCGGCGGGGACGAGCAGCGCGCCGCCGAGCCCCTGCAGGGCCCGGAAGCCGATCAGCGATGCCTCCGACCACGCGAGCCCGCAAAGAAGCGAGCTGACGGAGAAGAGTGCGAGCCCTCCGACGAACAGCCTGCGGCGCCCCAGGAGGTCGGCCAGGCGGCCGCCGAGCAGGAGCGCTCCTCCGAAGAGGATCGCGTACGCGGAGATCACCCATTGCAGGTTCGTCTGGGAGAAGTCGAGGTCGGTCTTGATCGCCGGCAGCGCCACGTTCACGATCGCGAGATCGAGTACGACCATGAACTGTGCGGTGACGATGAGTGCGAGCGCCGCCCAACGGGAATGACTTTTCGTGGAGTATGTCACTAATTGCTCTCCCAAATCGTTGATGACCTCAACGTTATAGCACAACAACCGTTGGCCGCGCTACACTAATTTCGCAATGTCGATCGAAACCGCACCCAAGGCTCCGCCGCGGATGCCGCCGGAGCTCCTCGACTCGTCGATGTTCCTGCTCAAGCGGCTCGGCTTCGCCGCGAAGGACCGCTCGCTCGAGGCGTACGAGGCGTCCGGGCTGCACCCGTACCACTTCGCGATCTTGCTCGTGCTCGACGAAGGCTCGCGCGAGACCCAGGGCTCGATCGCGGATGCGCTCGGGTACGACCGCGGTCAGCTCGTGGGGCTGCTCGACGAGCTCGAGGACCAGGGGCTCATCGAGCGGAAGCGCGATCCGAACGACCGCCGCCGGCACGTCGTGCGGATGACGCCCGCGGGCACGAAGGCGCTGCGCAAGCTACGGGCTCTCGCGCATGAGAACGAGAACGACTTTCTCGAGCCGCTGAGCGAGAAGGAACGTGCCGAGCTGCACAGGCTTCTCCTGCGCCTCGCCGGAAAGCACGAGCCGCGTTGCATGCAGGCGATTCAGGAACGCGGCAGCTCGACCTGAGCGCCGCTTAGTTCGGCTTGCCGGCCATGGCCCAGACGGCCACGAGCGCAGCGGCGAGGATCACGATCGAGAAGCCCATGGTCGCCTTGAGCAGGCCGACGCTTCTGCCGCTGGGCAGTTTGCGGACGCCTATCCCGCCGAGGATCAGCGAGATGACGAGGAGCAAGCCGCCGAGGTCGGCTATGGCGAACCCGATGCCGAGCCAGCTCGGCACGAACTTGTCGGGGACATCGTCCCAGTGCTCCTTCGAGTAGATCCACTGGGCTCCGAGCCGCATGACGAGGTAGCCCGGAAACGCGATCGCGAGCAGCGACCAGTAGCCGAACCGGAGCAGCTTGGCGTCGCCCTTCGCGAAGGCGAGCACGCTGACGGCCGTCACCAGCCCGCCGACCAGCACCATCGCCCCGAACACGTGCACCAGGAGCGGGAAGTTCCAGCTGTCCGGCCGGACTGCGGCGAGCACGCTCATGCTCCCGGTTTCCAGATCATGTCGATGAGGATCAGCAGAACGACGAGCGAGGCCAGCGCGTGGAACATGACGCCGCGCGACGTCCGGTTGAGTGCGAGGAGCTCCGCGTTCGGCCCGGTGTGCCCGGCGGACTCGAGCTCCTGCGCTTTCTTGGGGCCTTCGAGGAACGCCTCGCCCGTCTTGCGGCCGAGCCCACCACCGATGAACCAGAGCACGAGCGCAGCGATGATCCACCCGTCCCAGATGTCGTAGTTCCCGACTGAGAAGGCCAGCCACACGCCGAAGACGATCGTGCCCATCATGCCGGCCCCGACCGTCGCGTTCCCGACCTTTGCGATGGGGCTGAGGGCGAGTGTCGCGCCAGGCGTGTCCGTCTTGCGCCCGGCCACGATGAGCGCCCAGAAGAGGATCATCCCGGCGACGAGCGAGAACGCGCTCAGGACGTGGAGCGCGAGGAGCCAGTCGTCGAATCGCACGGGGGGATCCTAAGGGCGCACCGGTGACTTTTCAGGATCGGGCAGGTCTACCCTGATGACCCGACCAAGGAAAGGACGGACTATGCAGAAGATCACTCCATGCCTGTGGTTCGACACTGAGGGCGAAGAGGCAGCGCAGTTCTACACGTCGATCTTTCCGAACTCGAGGATCGTCGAGACGACGCGCTACGGCACGGCCGGCCCGCGCGACGAGGGCACGGTGATGACGGTGCTCTTCGAGCTCGACGGGCAGCGCTTCATCGCGCTCAACGGCGGCCCGGACTTCAAGCCGAACGAGGCGATCTCCTTCGAGGTCGACTGCGAGTCCCAGGACG
>DATBGG010000028.1:0-4354 GCA_036558065.1 Gaiellaceae bacterium
GGGAACCAGGCGCTGGCGCTCGGGCTCGTCGCCGCGACCGTGCAGTCGAAGCTGCCGCTTTTCCTGAGCGCGTATCCGATCACTCCTGCCTCGGACATCCTCCACGACCTCGCGCGGCACAAGAACTTCGGCGTCCGCACCTTCCAGGCCGAGGACGAGATCGCGGCCGTGGGAGCGGCTCTGGGTGCCAGCTTCGGCGGCGCTCTCGGCGTCTGCACTTCGAGCGGGCCGGGCGTGATCCTCAAGCAGGAGACGATCGGGCTGGCGGTGACGTTGGAGCTCCCGCTCGTGATCCTCGACATCCAGCGCGCGGGCCCGTCGACCGGGATGCCGACCAAGCCCGAGCAGGCCGACCTGCTTGCAGTCATGTTCGGTCGGAACGCGGAGGCGCCGGTGCCGGTCGTCGCGGCGTCTACCCCGGGCGGCTGCTTCCACGCGGCGATCGAGGGTGCCCGGATCGCGCTCAAGTACCGCACGCCCGTCTTCGTCCTCTCCGACGCGTACCTCGCGAACGGCTCCGAGCCGTGGCTGCTCCCGGACGTCGATTCGCTGCCGGAGATCACGGTCGAGTTCGCGGAGCAGCCGAACGTCGACGGCTCCTTCATGCCCTACCAGCGCGATCCGGAGACGCTCGCGCGCGAGTGGGCGATCCCCGGGACGCCCGGCCTCGAGCACCGGATCGGCGGGCTCGAGAAGGAGGATGTGACAGGGAACGTCTCGTACGACCCGGAGAACCACGACCACATGGTCCGCCTGCGCGCGCAGAAGGTTGCGGGGATCGCAGCGGACATCCCGCAGCTCGACGTGGACGATCCCGACGGCGCGTCCTTGCTCGTGCTGGGATGGGGCGGGACGTACGGGCCGATCCAGTCCGCGGCGCGGCGCTTGCGGCGCGACGGCAAGAAGGTCGCGCACGCGCATCTCACGCACTTGAACCCGTTCCCGCGGAACCTCGGCGACGTGCTGCGCAGCTACGACCGCGTGCTCGTCCCGGAGATGAACCTCGGACAGCTGCTCAAGCTCGTCCGCGCCGAGTTCCTCGTCGACGCGGTCGGCTACAACCGCGTCCGCGGGCTCCCGTTCCGCTCGGACGAGCTCGCGGAGGCGATGGAGGTGATGCTGTGATGAAGAGACGGACGCTGGGGATACGTGACGTGCTACGGAGACTGCGGCTACGGCCGTTGCAGCCCGGCGACGAAGAGGGCGAGCGTCGCGGCGTCGACAACGTCGACGCGATGGCGGCGACCACGACGCGCGGCGACAAGGCCGATCCGCAAGGCGAGTTCCCGGGCGGCGTGCCGCCGGGCTACATCAAGTCGTACGACGAAGGGCGGCCGCGGAATTGAGCGAGAACGGCGGGAACGGGAAACTGGTCCAGCTGACCGCGAAGGACTTCAAGTCCGACCAAGAGGTGCGCTGGTGCCCGGGCTGCGGGGACTACGCGATCCTGGCCGCGGTGCAGTCGTTCATGCCGGAGCTCGGACTGCCTCGGGAGAAGATCGTCTTCATCTCCGGGATCGGCTGTGCGGCGCGCTTCCCGTACTACATGCAGACCTACGGGATGCATTCGATCCACGGGCGCGCGCCGGCCATCGCGACCGGTCTCTCCACGTCCCGGCCGGACTTGTCCGTCTGGGTCGTGACCGGCGACGGCGACGCCCTGTCGATCGGCGGCAACCACCTGATCCACGCGCTGCGCCGGAACGTCAACGTGAAGATCCTGCTCTTCAACAACCAGATCTACGGGCTGACGAAGGGGCAGTACTCGCCCACCTCGCCGCTCGGGACGCGGAACAAGTCGACGCCGATGGGCTCGCTCGACTATCCGTTCAATCCGGTCTCGATCGCGCTCGGCGCCGAGGCGACCTTCGTCGGGCGCTCGATCGACACCGACAAGAAGCACTTGACCGAGGTGCTGCGCCGCGCCGCCGCGCACAAGGGGTCGGCGCTCGTCGAGATCTACCAGAACTGCAACGTCTACAACGACGGCGCGTTCGACGCGGTCAAGGAGCAGACCGAGAACCAGATCCGCCTCGTGCACGGCGAGCCGATCACGTTCGGCGCGGACGCTGAGCGCGGCGTGAAGCTGCGCGAGGACGGCTCGTGCGAGCTCGTGGACGCGTCGGCGGGCAACCTGCTCGTTCACGACGAGCACCAGGAGGTCGGCTCGCTCGCCTTTGCGCTGTCGCGGATCTCTCACACCCCGCACGGACCGACGCCGATCGGGATCTTCCGCGACGTCGAGCGCCCGGTTTACGACGAGCTGATGGCCGAGCAGCTCGAGACGGCGACGTCAGAGCGCGGCGAGGGCGACCTGAAGGCGCTTCTCCACGCCGGCGACACCTGGACCGTCTAGCCGGGCGCGAGCCTACGGCTCGGCCGTAGGCTCGCCCACGTCCCTGAGGACATTCCTGGGAGCTAGGGAGCTGCCTTTTCGAGTCTCAGCGTCGAGATCAGCTGCTCGACGTCCTTGACCTCCAGCAGGCGGCGCTGATGCTCGTAATGGGCTCTCCGCGCGTCGGCCCGCCTGCGCTCGGGCGACTTGCCGTCGCCGAGGTCGAGGAAGACCGGCTCTTCGGGAGCGCGATGTCGTTTCAGTCGGAGCACGTCGGACCCTTCCGATACGGGCGTGGGCCGCTCCGCCTTGGACTACCTGTCGCTACGCAATATCGGTGATGACGCGCACGTCCGATATCCCCCGATTGACGTACGAGCGCTAGGTGAGAAACGCGGCGACTCGGCTAATTGCGTCCGCGTTCATCGCGGCGAGGAGCCCGATTGCCGTGAATACGGCAAGCGTGATCAATGACAGCACGGTGGCGTACTCCGCCATCGTCTGGCCCTCTTGTCGAGTCAGCAGCTCGTAGGTCTTCCGCATGCCAGCAGCCTCCTGGGACGGGTCGGTGTGCCGCTGCACCGATTTGCAGTGGGGATCACATCGGCTCGCAGAGCGGGCCTCCTGATCCCTCAGCCGAGCGTTCGGCACGAACGACAAAGCCCGCCTGGGCGGGCTCTGTCAGGGAGCGAGGCTCGAGGGGAGGGAGATTCTCGCCGTCGTCCTTGCGTCGTAGTCAAGACGTCCCGCATGTGCAGGGCGTTTTCAATCCCTAAGGATTCGGTAAGGCTTCTCCCGCGTAGTCGAAGCTCGCGGCGAAGCCGCAGACGCCCTGGTACGTGAATCGAATCGCGCCCGCGGTCGCGCTGAGCTCGTCGGCGACGACTTCCTCGCCGGGCTGGCCGTGCCCCGGGATGACGCAGGTGATCGTCTCGTCTCCCTCGTACGGGCCGGCGATGGTCACGCTGAGCGCGTCGCGCACACGGAACCACTGGCGGCGGGGTGTGTGGTCGAGCTCGATCTGAGCGGGCTGGACGCCGAGGAGGTGGCTCGGCTTCCACGCCCACGGGAAATGCTCGAGCTGCTCGCCGGCGACACGGCCGGCCCAGATCTCTTCGAGCGCGCGGTGCTGGTCCGGGCTGCCTCGCTCGTCGAGGTACAGCATCCAGCTCCACGGCGAGCCCTCTTCGTCGTCGCTGTAGCGGGTCGCCATCGCGACCCTGAGGCCGGAGAGGTCGAGTCCCTCAGCGCGGCCGTCGACGATCTGCCAGCACAGCGCGCCGTCGCAGATGCCGTGCGTCGAGCGTCCTCCCGGGACGCCGTTGATCCTGCGGCACGGGCACGGCGCGTCGCAGTTGCAGGATTCGACGTAGGTGCCGGAGACGCGCCAGCTCACGCAGCGGCGAGGGCGATGACGCGCTCCTCGCGCGCGTCGCGGTACCCCTCGCCGAGCGCGTCCGTCAGCTTGCGCTCGAGCTCACCGGTCGCGGCCAGCTCCTCGACGATGTCCGCGCCGCCGACCAGCTCGCCCTTGACGAAGACCTGCGGGATCGTCGGCCAGCCCGAGAGCGCGGAGAGCTCCTGGCGGAAGGTCGGATCCGGAAGGATGTCGACGGCCGTGACCGGCGCGCCTGCCGTACGCAGCGCCGAGAGTGCCCGCTGCGAGTTGCCGCAGGCGACAAAGCTCGGCGTGCCCTTCATGAAAAGCGCGACGGGCTCGGTCTCGATGATCTCGTTGATCTGGTCTCGAAGGGTCACGCGGGTCCTTTCGTCTTGATACGCAGCTCGTGAATTGTGCCGTCCGAGAGCGGCGCTGCGAGGGCGTTGTAGACGAGCCGGTGCTGATCGACCAGCGACAGCCCGTCGAAGCGTGGGCTCGCGACAGTGACCTGGAAGTGATCGCCGCCCCCCGTGCGGTCGACGACCGCGAGCTCGGTGGCGTCGGGGAAGGCTTGCTGGAGAAGTGCTTCGAGCGGTTGGGTGGCCACGGCGAGATCGTAGCCCTCGCGTGCAGATCTA
>DATBGG010000029.1:0-19857 GCA_036558065.1 Gaiellaceae bacterium
GGCCTCTCGACCGCGTTCGACATGCCCACGCTGATGGGCTACGACTCGGACCACCCGCGCTCGCTCGGCGAGGTCGGCCGCGAAGGCGTGGCGATCGACTCGCTGGCGGACATGGAGACGCTCTTCTCCGGGATTCCGCTCGGCGAGGTCTCGACGTCGATGACGATCAACTCGCCGGCCGCGATGCTGCTCGCGTTCTACCTCTGCGTCGGCGAGCAACAGGGTGTTGCGCGAGCCGAGCTCCGCGGGACGATCCAGACGGACATCCTCAAGGAGTACATCGCGCAGAAGGAGTGGATCTTCCCGCCCGAGCCGTCGATGCGGCTCGTGACGGACATGATCGAGTTCTGCTCGACGGACATGCCGCGCTGGCACCCGATCTCGATCTCCGGGTACCACATCCGCGAGGCGGGCTCGAACGCCGTGCAGGAGCTCGCGTTCACGCTGGCCGACGGATTCGCCTACGTCGAGGCGGCGATCGAGCGCGGGCTGGACGTCGACGACTTCGCGCCGCGGCTCTCGTTCTTCTTCAACGCGCACCTCGACTTCTTCGAGGAGATCGCGAAGTACCGCGCCGCCCGCCGGATCTGGGCGCGCGAGCTGCGCGAGACGTACGGCGCGAAGAGCCCACGCTCGTGGCTGATGCGCTTTCACACGCAGACGGCCGGCGTGTCGCTGACGGCGCAGCAGCCGGAGGTGAACATCGTGCGAACGGCGCTCGAGGCGATGGCCGCCGTGCTCGGCGGGACGCAGTCGCTGCACACGAACTCGTTCGACGAGGCGCTCGCGCTGCCGACCGAGAACGCGGTGCGGATCGCGCTGCGGACGCAGCAGGTGATCGCGCACGAGACGGGCGTCGTGAACACGATCGACCCGCTCGGCGGCTCCTGGTACGTGGAGGACCTGACGAACCGGCTCGAGGCAGAAGCGTACGACTACTTCGCTCGGATTCGCCAACTCGGCGGGGTGATCCCGGCGATCGAGGAGAACTTCTTCCAGCGCGAGATCGCCGAGGCGTCGTTCCGCTACCAGTCCGAGGTCGAAGCGAAGCAGCGCGTGGTGGTCGGCGTGAACCGCTACGAGGCCGAGGAGGAGGCGCCGATCGAGCTCCTGCGCGTCGATCCGGCGCTCGAGGCGAAGCAGATCGAGCGTGTGCAGGCGACGCGGGCGGGGCGGGACAGCGCGAAGGTCGAAGCGGCGCTCACCGCGCTGCAGGAGGGCGCGGCGAAGGCGGACGTGAACCTGATGCCCCTGATCGTCGACGCCTCGCGCGAGTACGTGACGATGGGCGAGATGTGCGAGGCCCTGCGGGAAGTGTGGGGCGTGTGGAGGGAGACGCCGGTCTTCTAGGAACCGCGCCAGACGCCAACTAACGAAATCGCGGATACGTCGTCTACGATCTTGTGGCAGTGAACGTCGCCCAGTCGTTTCCGCGCAAGTTCAGCAAGTGGTTGCCGTGGATCTCCGGCGCCATCCTGGTCGCCTGCCTGTTCGTCTTCCTTGGAGTCCGCTACTCGAACACGGCCAACCCCGAGCCCAAGGAAGCGACCGGCCCGGCGATCAAGGCCCCGGCCGCACAGAAGCAGATCCCGTTCCCGAACGATGCGTGGCAGGTAGCCCGCGAGTTCATCATGACGGCTGTCGCCCGCAAGCACCTCAACGAGGCTCTTGCCCTCACGCACCCGTCCCTCAGGTCCGGGGTTTCGTTGAAGGAGTGGCGTAGCGGGAGCCTTCCGGTTGTGTACTCGCCCGTGACCCAGATCCTGAAGACGAACTGGAAGAACACGAACTACGCGTATCCGCGTGATGCGCAGATCAACGTCGTGATCATCCCGGGCAAGGAAAAGCCGTGGAACGCTCAGGTTGGACTGACGAAGGTCGGACAAGGCGCGAAAGCGCACTGGCTGGTCAGCTACTTCCAGCCGCTCGCCGGTCCGGCGGTGCCCACACCCAAGTAGGTCGATGGCGCGGAGCCGCTCCCTGGACGGCACGGCAGCACGAGCTACCGTGAGTCCAGCGTGAAGAAGCTTCTCACTTCCTATCGTTGGCGGCGCCGCTTCGCGTGGCTGACCGGGTTCGCTGTCCTCGCAGCAGGGATCGTGGCCGTCATCGTGCTCTGGCCGGACCTGCCCAGGGAGCAGCGCGGCCCCTCGAATGTCCAGGTGCGCATCGAGAAGGAGCCGAAGGCGGTTCGGCTGAAGAAGCCCGACGAGAAGGGCGCGCTGAAGGTCGTGCAGCGCTTCGTCTACACCGCTGTCGTCCGCAAGCACGTCGAGCGCTCGTTTGCCCTCGTCGCGCCGGAGCTGCGCGAGGGGTTCACGCGTGAGCAGTGGGCGACGCAGGACATCCCCATCGTTCCGTTTCCTGCTCAAAGCGCGCGCTGGCGGCTCGAGTACTCGGACCAAGATGGAGTGGGCTTCTCCGTCGCGCTCTTCCCGACCCCGGACTCCCACCAGCGGGCTCAGGTCTTCCTGGTCGGCCTGCACATGATCGGTGCGGTCAAGCACCGGCATTGGGTGGTGGACAACTGGCAGGCCGCGCCGGGCCGGGGGTTCCAGCCCGTCAGCGGGGGAGGCGGCGGCAGCAGCAGCGGCAACATCCTCGGGGGCGCTTCTTCAGCCGTCGACCGTGTCGGAAACAGCAGCGAGAGCGCCGCCTGGCTGCTCCTTCCTCTGGGCTTGCTGAGCCTGGCGATCTTCGTCCCGCTGGCGGTCGGGGGCGTGAACTGGTACCGAGGGCACCGGGCCGCGCGGGCGATCTACCGCTCCTAGTCCGACACCCAGGGGAGCTACTGTCGAACGGTTGATCGGGATCGTGAGGTCGTATCGCTGGCGGCGGCGCCTGTTGTGGCTCGGCGCAGCGCTGGTCCTCCTCTGCGGCGTGGTCGTCGCCGTGCTCGAGGTGCCGAACAGGTCTCCCAAGGTTCAAGGCCCGTCGAACGAGCCCGCGCCCATCCTGAAGACGCCCAAGCCCGTTCGGCTGACGCACCACGACGAGGTCGTGGCGCTCCGCGTCGGATCGGAGTTCATCTCCACGGCTGTCGCCCGGAAGGACGTCGACCGCTCGTGGAATCTCGTCGCCCCGGAGTTTCGCTCGGAGGTGTCGCGCGCGCAGTGGGATCGAGGGCGCCTCCCGGTCTCGCCCTACTCGGTTCGGAAGACGACCTGGAAGTTCGACTATGCCGACAGCCAAGGCGCCGGCTGGACGGTCACGCTCTACCCGGCGAAGGGCGCCCATGAGCCTCCTCAGGATTTCCAGATCGGGCTCCACCCGTTGGGATCGGGCAAGCGTCGACATTGGGTCGTCGATTACTGGCAGGCCGCCCCCACGAGCGCGTCGGCCCTGTCGTCTGCCTCGTCCGGGAGCTCGAGCGGGTCAGGCACTCCGGCGTCGGGGAAAGCCAAGGAGAGCGAGGCTTGGCTGCTCCTGCCCCTCGCGCTGTTGAGCCTAATCGTCCTGATCCCCCTCGGCGTCGCCGGCGTGAACTACTACCGCGGGAATCGGGCTCGGGCGCTCATGCGGCCCTGAGCCTGCTCAAACTTCCAGCTGCATCCCGTCGTGGGCCTGCTCGAGGCCGCCGTCCAGGGACAGCTCCTTCGGACGGTGCGTCAGCAGCAGGCGCTTCGCGCCGGACGCCTCGAACGCAGCCACGGCCTCGTCGGCCGACAGATGCCCGCGCGGCTCTCCGTCGAGGTCGCCGCGCTCGAGCGTCGCCTCGCAGAGGAACAGGTCGACGCCTTCCGCGAGCTTCGCCAGCCGCTCGCTCGGCCCGGAGTCCCCCGAGTAGGCGAGCGTCCGGGTCGAGTTCGAGACGCGGAACCCGTAGGTCTGCACCGTGTAGTGCGGCAGCCGTGTCGGCACGAGGGTGAGACCGGCGGCCTCGAACTCCTCGCCCTCCGCGTACTCCTTCGGCTCGAACACGCGGATGAACATGTCCGGAGTGCCGAAGCGCGTCCCGAATGCGGCCAGCTCCTCGCGGCCGCCAGGCGGCAGCCAGAGGTCCGGCTTCTCGTACTCCTGGCCGAGCCCCCACATCGTCCCCCAGACCCACGGCACGAGGTCGCCCCAGTGATCCAGGTGGAAGTGCGTGATCGCGATCGCGTCGACCTTCGGCCAGCCCAGGCCATTGCTCGAGCGCAGTCGCGCGAGGACTCCCGGGCCGCAATCCATCAACAGACGCCCCGGTCCTTCCAGCAGGTAACCCGACTGGGCCCCACCAGGATTCGGCCACGCGGGCGAGCACCCGACAACGTTCAACTTCATCGACACGGTTTCTCCATACCCCTAGACGTTCTGAGCGACGCAGATCTTCCCTACTACACTCCCAATTGTGGCGGGAAAGATACGTGTCGTCATCGCCAAACCGGGCCTCGACGGTCACGACCGCGGCGCCAAGATCATCGCACGCGCCCTCAGGGACGCCGGGATGGAGGTGATCTACACCGGTCTGCACCAGACTCCCGAGCAGATCGTCGAGACAGCGATCCAGGAGGACGCGGACGCCGTCGGCATCTCGATCCTGTCCGGCGCGCACATGACGCTCGTCCCGAAGATCCTCGACGGCCTGAAGGAGAACGGCGCCGAGGACGTGCTCGTCGTGGTCGGCGGGACGATCCCGGACGAGGACGCTGCCGAGCTGAAGAGCCAGGGTGTGGCGGAGATCTTCACGCCGGGGGCGCCGACCCGCGAGATCGTCGACTTCCTCAAAGAGAAAGTCCCCGTCTCATAGGGGTCGGCCTGGAACGCGACGGCGCGGTCGCCGTCCTCACGATCGACCGCCCCGAGGCGATGAACGCGCTGGACGTGGTGACCCTGTCCGAGCTCGGCGATCGCCTCGCCGACCTGCGCGCCGACGACGACGTCCGCGTGATCGTCCTCACCGGAGGCGGGGAGAAGGCGTTCGCCGCGGGCGCGGACATCAAGTACATGAGCGCGCTCTCGGTCGAGGCGGCCAAGGAGTGGGGCAAGCTCGGCCATCAGGTCGGGCAGCTGCTGGAGACCGCCCCGAAGGCGTCGATCGCCGCGATCAACGGCTTCGCCCTCGGCGGCGGCTGTGAGCTCGCGCTCGCCTGCGACCTGCGCTACGCGGCCTCGACTGCGAAGCTCGGCCAGCCCGAGGTCAACCTCGGCATCTTCCCGGGCTGGGGAGGGACGCAGCGGCTCGCGCGCGTCTGCGGGCTCGGCGTTGCCAAGGACCTGATCCTCACGGGGCGCGTCGTCGACGCGGACGAGGCGCTTCGCATCGGCCTCGTCAACGGCGTCTTCGAGCCGGCGGAGCTGATGGACAAGACGCTCGAGGTCGCGCGCACGATCGCCTCGAAGGGCCCGCTGGCGATCTCCGCGGCGAAGGCCGCGATCAACCACGCGCTCCAGGGCGACCACGTCGAGAACCTCGAAGCCGAGGCCGACGCCTTCGGCGAGCTCTTCTCGAGCGAGGACGCGAAGGAGGGCATGACCGCCTTCGTAGAGAAGCGCGACGCGAAGTTCACGGGAAGCTGAGTTCCGCTACTCGGTCGGGAGCAGGATCTTCTCTGCGCTGATCGCGCCCGCCTTGCCCATCGCGGCTGCGGCCGTCACGGTCGTGGCCTCGGTCCAGATGGAGACTCGCTCACCGCGCTTGGCGCTGGCGAGCTCCGCAACCTTCCCCGCGGCTCCGCGCTCGATGTCCGCATAGTCGGGAACCGTCAGGGCGAGCGGCCGGTTCAGCCGGCGGAGCAACATGTTGTTCGGGTACGAGCGGAGCGAGTTGACGCGCACGCGGAGCGACCCAGTCCCCGTCGAGACGACGGTCGCCACCATGGAGAGCGAAAACGTCGAGCCCATCGGCGCGTAGAAGAGCATCCGCCTCGCGGCGAGCAGATACGGGTACGGGTTCGTCGAGTGTCCGCCGTGCGGGTGAACCTCGAAATGGAGATGCGGATGGATCCCGTTCGCGTCGCCAGAGTCTCCGACGAAGCCGACCTGCTGCCCGGCCTTGACTCTCTGCCCCGACTTCAACCCCTTCGGGAACGTGACGCCGGGCTTGCAGCCGCCGCGGTTGTCGTTTCCCGCGCCGAGGTCGTTGTTCAGGTGGATGTAGTAGTAGGTCGTTCCGCTGCGGCCGTCGAGATAGAGCATGCAGCCGGCCCGGCCCGAGCCCGTGTAGAAGCGCACGCGGCCGGCCTCGGCGGCGAGCGCGTAAGCGTGTCGCGGCGCCAGGATGTCGATCCCCTCGTGCGGCCCCTGCGCTCGCGGCGCGCCGTAGTCGTTCGAGAACTCGTTCGTGCCGAGCACCGGGAAGACGATCGTCTTCTTCTTCGGCTTCGGGGGCAGCGGCGCCGGTGGTGACGGCGGGGGAAGCGGAGACGGATCGGGGTCGACCGGGTACGCGGCGGCGGACCCCGCTGCGAGGCCGAAGAGGGCGGCGAAGAGAAGTGCTCGGGCTGTCGTCCGGAGGCTCACCATGAGGGGCCGGTCGCGCTCGAAGTGGCAGACCCTAGCATGGGCCCGCGAAGGTTTCGGGCTTCGCGTCCGTCGTTAGAGTCCCTGCCGATGAAGATCGCCGTCTGTGTCAAAGAAGTCCCGGATGCGGCCGTCAACAAGCGCATCGACCCGGGAACGAAGAGACTTGACCGCTCCGGCGAGGGCGCGCTCAACCATTTCGACTCGCAGGCGGTCGAGGAGGCGTTGAAGCTGAAGGAGGCCGGGGGCGAGGGGGAGGTCGTGCTCGTGTCGATGGGCCCCGCGGGAGCGCTCGATTCGCTGCGCAAGGCGCTCGCGATGGGCGCCGACCGGTCGGTCCTGATCACCGACGAGGCGGCGGCAGGCTCGGATCTCGTCGCCACCTCGCGAGCGCTCGCGGCCGCGCTCCAGAAGGAAGGCGCGGACCTCGTCCTCTTCGGGCAGCAGTCGAGCGACTCCGACGGCGCCGTGCTCTGGGCGGCCGTCGCCGATCGCCTGCGCCGGCCGGTGATCTCGCAGGTCGCGGAGCTGACGGTCGAGGAAGGCAAGGTGCGCGGCAAGCGGCAGACCGAGTTCGGCTACGACGTGATCGAGGCGCCGCTGCCGGTGGTCGTCGCGGTCTCGGATGCGATCAACGAGCCGCGCTACCCGTCGCTGAAGGGGATCATGGGCGCGAAGAAGAAGCCGCAGGACTCGCTCGCCGCGGCCGACCTCGGGCTGGACGCGGCCGCGCTCGGCGAAGCGGGCTCGGGGACGACCGTCGTCGGGCTCGGCAATCCGCCGCCGCGCGGTGACGCGCGGAAGATCGAGGACGACGGCAACGCGGCGCAGCAGATCGCGGACTTCCTCGCGGAGAAGAAGCTCCTGTGACGGTCGCGGTCTTCCTCGAGCATCACGAGGGCGAGCTGCAGAAGGGCTCGCTCGGCGTGCTGGGCAAGGCGGCCTCGCTCGGCGACGACGTCGTCGCAGTCGTGCTCGGCTCCGGCGTCGAGGGAGTCGCAGCGGGCGCGGGGAAGTTCGGCGCGAAGAAGGTCTACGTCGCCGACGCTTCGGAGCTCGACGCGCCGCTTCCGCAGCCCCGGGTCGACGCGCTCGCCCAGCTCGTTCGCGAGCAGGGCATCGACACCGTCCTCTTTGCGGCCTCCGTCCTCGCCTCCGACGTCGCCGCCGGCCTGGCCGCTCGACTCGACGCCGGCCTCAACTGGGACCTCGTCGACGTTGCTCTTCAGGACGGCTCGCTCGTCGGCAAGCGGCCGGCGCTCGAGGACACGGTCTACGTCGACGTCGGCTGGACGAGCGACCTGAAGCTCGCTCTCTTCCGCCCGGGAACGTTCGATCCCGTCGAGAGCGGCGGCGACGCCGAGGTCGAGGCGTTCGCACCCGAGTTCGAGGACTTCTCCACCGCGGCGACGATGCTCGAGCAGGCGCACGAGGAGTCGGAAGGCCCGTCGATCGAGGATGCGGACGTCATCGTCGCGGGCGGGCGCGGCCTCGGCAGCCCCGAGAACTTCTCGCTCGTCGAGGACCTGGCCAAGGCGCTGGGCGGAGCAGTCGCGGCGACACGTGCGGTCGTCGACGCGGGCTGGTACCCGTACGCGACGCAGGTCGGCCAGACGGGCAAGACCGTCTCGCCGAAGCTCTACGTCGCCTGCGGCATCTCGGGCGCCATCCAGCACAAGGTCGGGATGCAGGGCTCCGGCACCGTGGTCGCGATCAACAAGGACCCGAACGCGCCGATCTTCGAGTTCTGCGACCTCGGGGTCGTCGGCGACTTGCACGAGATCGTCCCCAAGCTCACCGAGCTCGTGAACCAGCGGAAATCGTGAACGTCAAGCCCGCCGATTATCCGGCGCCCTTCAGCGCGGGCGAGTTCGTCGCCGAGCCGACCGATCCGGAGGACGAGCGGATCGAGGTCGGGATCCTGATCGTGGGCGCGGGGCCCGCGGGGCTCGCCGCGGCGATCAGGCTCGGGCAGCTCGTCGAGGAGCGGCCCGATTTGGCCGAGCGGCTCGGCGAGGTCCCGGTGGCGGTGCTCGAGAAGGGCAAGCAGCCGGGATCGCACGAGGTCTCGGGCGCGGTCGTCAACCCGCGCGGGCTGCGGCGCCTCTTCCGCGGCGAGAAGCGGGCCCAGGACATGCCCTTCTACGGCGAGGTCGATTCGGAGGGGGTGTACTTCCTGCGGCACAACTCGGCGATGCGCATCCCGACGCCGCCGACGATGAAGAACCACGGGAACTACGTCGCCTCGATCTCGCAGCTCACCCGCTGGCTCGCCGAGCAGGCCGAGGAAGCCGGCGCGACGATTCTCCCGGAGACGTCGGCCGAGACGCTGCTCGTCAAGGACGGGCGCGTTGTCGGCGTCCGCACGGGCGACAAGGGCCGCGGCCGACACGGCGAGAAGCTTCCGAACTTCGAGCCGGGCTCCGACATCCTCGCGCGCGTGACCATTCTCTGCGAGGGAACGCAGGGGCATCTGACCGGGGTCGCGATCGACGAGTTCGGCCTCGAGGGCGAGAGCCCGCAGGTGTGGGCGCTCGGTGTGAAGGAGGTCTGGAAGGTCGCGAAGCCGCTGCGCCGGGTCGTGCACACGATGGGCTGGCCGCTCCGCTCGCGTGCGAAGTACCGGGAGTTCGGCGGCTCGTTCATCTACCCGATGGGCGACGACATGCTCACGATCGGGATGGTCGTCGGGCTCGACTACCGCGACGCGTCGCTTTCCGTCCACGATCTGCTGCAGGAGCTGAAGACGAACCCGTTCGTGCACAAGATGCTGCGGGGCGGAGAGCGGGTCGCGTGGGGCGCGAAGACGATTCCCGAGGGCGGATTCGTGGCGCTGCCGCGGCAACTGCACGCGCCCGGGCTCCTGCTCTGCGGGGACGGGGCCGGGATGGTCAACGTGCCGGCGCTGAAGGGGATCCACTACGCGGTCGAGTCGGGACGGCTCGCCGCCGAGGCCGCGGCGGAGACGCTTGGCCCTGGTCGCACGCCGTGGACGCCCGGCGCGCTGGGCGCGTACGACGACGCCGTTCGCGACAGCTTCATCTGGTCCGACCTCAAGGAAGTGCGCAACATGCGCCAGGCCTTCGGCCGAGGCTTCTACTTCGGCGGTGCGCTCGCCGGCGCGATGACCGCGAGCAAAGGCCACTTCCCGCCGCGCGACCTCCCGACCGAGCCGGACGCCGAGCAGTCGATCCTCGTCACCAACCGCGGGCGGAGCTATCCGGCGCCCGACGGGCAGCTGACCTTCGACAAGCTCTCCAGCGTCTATCTCTCGGGCAACCGCAGCCGCGACGACGCTCCGAATCACCTCCGTGTCAGAGCGGACGTTCCGCACGACCTCGCCTTGATGTGGGAGCGGATGTGCCCGGCCCAGGTCTACGAGGCAGTCGACGGGCACGTGGAGATCACCCCGTCGAATTGCGTCCAGTGCGGCGCGATCACAGCCAGGGCGGCCGCCTCACCCCACCCGAAGGCGGCGCGGGCCCCGAGTACACCATCACCTAGGGACAGTCCCTAACAAGGGACAGTCCCTCGCGACGGAGGTGTGACGGGATCGAGCGCGTAGAGTCTCAAGGTGCGTAGCAACGAGCTGTTCGGAGCGCTGAAGGAACGTCGCTTCCGGCTGCTCTGGCTCGGGCAGACGACCTCGACGCTCGGGGACGGGCTCGTACCCGTCGCGCTCGCGTTCGCGGTCATCCAGACCCTCGACGGCTCGCCGACCGACCTCGGGATCGTGCTTGCGGCGCAGACGCTTCCAGTCGTCGCCTTCGTGCTCGCCGGCGGAGTGTGGGCCGATCGCCTTCCGCGGCAGATGGTCATGCTCGTCTCCGACGTCATCCGCGGAGTCGTCCAGGCGACGATCGCCGTCCTCCTCCTCTCCGGCCATGCGCAGCTCTGGCAGCTCGTCGTCCTCATCGCGGTCTACGGAACCGCCCAGGCGTTCTTCCAGCCTGCGGCCACCGGCCTCGTTCCGGCCACGATCAGCCCGGGGCGCCTGCAACAGGCGAACGCGCTCCTCGGTCTCTCGCGCAGCCTCGCCTTCGTCGTGGGGCCCGCCGTGGCCGGAGTCATCGCCGCAACGACGAACCCGGGAACCGTCTTCGTGTTCGACGCGGTCACGTTCGCCGTGAGTGCCGTCTCGCTGGCCCTGCTCCGCCTGCCGCGCAGCCGTCGTGCAGGAGAGCCTCAGAGCTTCCTCGCGGACCTCAAAGGCGGCTGGCACGAGCTGGTATCGCACACCTGGCTGTGGGTGATCGTCGCCTGGGCGGCGGCGTTCCTCGGCGTCGTCGTCGCGCCGTACATGACGCTCGGCCCCGTGGTCGCCAAGGAGTCCCTCGGCGGCGCGGCGGCGTGGGGCCTGATCGCCGCCGGATGGGGCGTCGGAACCGTCATCGGCGGCTTGATCGCGATGCGCTGGAAGCCGCTTCGGCCGATGCTCGTCTGCTGCGCGGCCGTGTTCTTGATCGCGCCGGCGATGATCCTTCTCGCGCTTGCCGCACCGGCGCCGCTGATCGCCGCCTTCAACGCGCTGGGCGGGAGCGGGATGGGCATGTTCGGGGCGCTCTGGCAGACGACCCTCCAGCAGCACGTCCCCGAGGAGGCGCTCTCGCGCGTCAGCGCCTGGGACTGGATGGGGTCGTACCTCTTCCTGCCACTCGGTCTCGTCCTCGCGGGCCCAGTCTCCAGCGTCATCGGCGTGTCCGAGACGCTATGGATCTCGGTCGGCTTCATCGGCGTCTCCACGGTCGCGGTGCTGCTCGTCCCGGATGTCCGCAACCTCCGTCGCCTCGATGTGGCGGATTCCGTGCCGAGCGAGGTGCTCACGAAGCTTCCTGGCGAGCCGGCTGAAGCGCTCCATGGCACCTGACCCGTCGATCGACGACGTCCTCGCCGCCCGTGAGGCGATCGCGGGCCGCCTGCATCGCACGCCGACGTTCTCCTCGGCGACGCTCTCGAAGCGCCTCGGCGCGCCGGTGCACCTGAAGGCCGAGCTCTTCCAGCGCACCGGGTCGTTCAAGCCGCGCGGCGTCCTCACGAAGCTCGCCTCGCTCTCGAAGGAGGAGAAACGCCGCGGGGTGATCGGCATCTCCGCCGGCAACCACGCGCAGGCACTCGCGTACTGCGCGGCGCTGGAGCGCGTCGACGCGCTCCTCGTCATGTGGCAGGGCGCGAGCGAGCAGAAGATCGAGGCGACGCGCGCGTACGGGGCCGAGGTCGACCTCGAGGCCGACGGCCCCGCCCAGGCGTTCGACCGCCTGCACGCGCTCATGGACGAAACCGGGAGGCCGCTCGTCCATCCGTTCGACGACCCGTTGACGATCGCCGGGCAAGGCACCGTCGGGCTGGAGATCGTCGAGGACGTGCCGGAGACCTCCGTCGTCGTCGTGCCGGTCGGCGGAGGAGGGCTGATCTCGGGCATCGCGCTTGCCGCGGAGGGCCGCCGCGTCGTCGCCGTCGAGCCAGAGTTGTCGGACGCGCTGCACCGCGGGCTCGAGGCGGGCGAATCGGTTCCCGTCCAGCCGAGCTCGATCGCCGACGGTCTCAGCGCGCCCTTCGCCGGCGAGCATGCCGTGCGCATCTGCCGGGCGGCCGGAGTCGAGAGCGTCCTCGTCACCGAAGACGAGATCGCCGACGGCATGCGCTTCCTCTACGGCCGCGCGAAGCTTGCCTGCGAGCCCGCCGCAGCGGTCGGTGTAGCCGCCCTCGTGGCCGGAAAAGTGCGTGTCGATCCCGGTGATACAGTGACCGTCGTTGTCTCAGGCGGCAACGTCTCGTCCGAAATGGCCTCTGCTATCCTGGGCTCCAATGAAGGCCGGAATCCATCCTGAGTACGATCTCGCGACCGTTCGCTGCTCCTGCGGCAACGAGTTCCAGACGCGCTCGACCAAGTCCGAGCTGCACGTCGAGATCTGCTCCGAGTGCCATCCGTTCTACACGGGCAAGCAGAAGCTCGTCGACACGGGTGGTCGGGTCGAGCGCTTCCAGCGCCGCCTCGAGAAGGCCGGCGGCGCCCGCAAGGGCAGCTAACTTCTTTTCATGAGCAGCAATGCCGCCATCGGTGGCCAGGCGGTCCTCGAAGGCGTGATGATGCGAGGCCCGGGACACTGGGCGCTCGCCGTGCGCAAGCCGGACGGCGAGATCGCCGAGGTCAACCGCCCGATCCGCTCCGTGATGACGCGGCACTGGGTGTTCCGGCTGCCGATCGTCCGCGGTGTGATCGCGCTCGGCGAGTCACTCGCGATCGGCTTCCGGGCGCTGGCCATCTCGGCCAACTACGCGGCGCAGGAGGAGGGCGAGGACGGCGAGTCGGTCGAGACCGAGCTGTCGCGCGGCGCGCTGATCTTCGCATTCGCGATCGCGATCGGGTTCGCGCTCATGCTCTTCAAGGTGACGCCGGCTCTGATCACGAGCTGGCTCCCGATCGACACCACCGGCTGGTTCGTGATCGTCGAGGGCCTGATTCGCGTCAGCCTCTTCGTCGGGTACCTGCTGATCATCTCGCTGCTTCCGGATCTCCGGCGCGTCTTCGAGTACCACGCGGCCGAGCACAAGGTGATCAACGCGTACGAGGCCGGCGAGGAGCTCGTTCCCGAGCGCGTCCAGAAGTTCAGCCTGATCCATCCGCGCTGCGGGACGGCCTTCCTGCTCTGGGTGATGGTGATCGCGATCTTCGTGTTCGCGTTCCTCGGCCGGCCGCCGCTTCCGTGGCTGATCGCGAGTCGGATCCTGCTCCTGCCGCTGATCGCGGGGCTCGCCTACGAGCTGATCCGCTTCGCCGGCAAGCACACGGGAAACCGCGTGCTGATGACGCTCCTCGCACCGGGTCTCTGGCTGCAGCGCCTGACGACGCGGCAGCCGTCGCTCGACCAGCTCGAAGTCTCGATCCGCGCGCTCAAGGAGGTCCTGCACGTCGAGGGCCGCCTCTCGCCCGAAGAGCGCCGTGTCGAGGTCATGGCCTAACGCTTCGCTCTGGGCTTCGCCCAGTCGCTCGCTTCACGGGTGAACCCCTGGTTCCCCCGTGGGCCCCCTCCTTGCTTGCGGTCGCGCGCTCCGGACGTTTCAGGAGCCGGCCGAGCGCTCCGTAGTTCCCTCGTTCGCCTCTCGCCGCCGAGCCTCCCGCCGGGCGGAGCCCGGCTCCGGCGGCAAATGGCTGTGGTTTCTAGGTGACTGAAGTCGCAAGAGCATTGCCCCTGCGAACACCACCGCGAGGCCCGCCACGATTGGGATCGATGCCACTTGGACGGCGGGAACGCATTCCGAGCCGTTGCAGTAGTCCCACTCGCTTCCAGAGCTCGCCAGGTAGATCCAGGTGACCCCGATCGCCACGGGACAGCCGCCTACGAGCACCAGAACGAGGCCAAGGACCTTGCGGATCAGTGTCCTACGAGCCTACGACGGTTGTGCATGTTCGCCTTGCTCCGATAGACGCTGGACGAAAAACCCGGCAACCAGGAGCACGGCGCCGACGGCCAGGAACGAGAGCGCCCGCGTGACCGAGCTCAGGTACGCGAGGTCGTAGAGGAAGAGCTTCGCCAGCGCAAGCCCGAACAGGCCGAAGCCGACGAGCCGCAGCGAGTTCAGCCCGCGCTTCAGGCCTACGTAGAGCACCACGAGGCCGAGGAGGCCCCAGAAGGCGCTGACCGCGGAGTGGCCGCGCTCGAAGTTCGTCGAGACACTGCCTCCGCCGATCGCTTCGGCCACGCCGAGGATCGTCAGCGAGACGGCGTACGTGCAGAGCACGGCGACGGTTCCCTCGACCGCTCGGATCACGAAGCGGCGCTGGGCGTCGGAGAGCAGATCTGGCCGCGTCCCGAAGAGCCGCGCGAAGACTGCCGCAGCGCCGATGACGAGCAAGATCGCCGGGACTCCGGCCTCCGGATGACGGTTCGCGCCGAAGAGGTCGCTGAGCGGGGCTTCGTACAGCAGCGTCCGGCCGAGGGCTAGCACGAGGAACGCGAGCGACGCGAGCTCGAACCGTTCCTCGCCGGTGCGTCGAGCGAGCGCAACGAGCACGGCCGAGGCGGCGGCCCAGGCGAGCACGAGCCACGTGCCGTCGAGCAGCTGCCACGAGGCGAAGCCCGCGACCGCTAGCGCAGGCGTCCAGAGGAAGGTGCTGAGATCCCGGTCGCGCCGCAGGACGGCCCCGGCGACGAGGCCGTAGGTCGCGGCCAGCGCGAGGAGCGCCAGGTTCTCGGCGCGGACGCCGTCGATCAGCTCGAAGAGGCCGGCGATGCCGAAGCCGATGCTCGTCACGGCGCCGGCGGCCGACGTGAAGAGGCTTACGTCGTCCCGGGTGGCCAGCCGGTCGACGAGCGCCCCCGTTAGTAGGCCGGCCGCGGCGACCAGGAACGCCCAGCCCCGAGGATCTCCCTCGAGCTCGCTGCCCTGAAAGTAGAACGTCTGGACGAGCACCGCGGCGAGCCCGACGAGCCCCCCTGCCCGCAACTCGTTCGCGCGGAAGCGATGACCGGCCCCGAGGATCGCGAGCGCGGTGATCGCCCAGAGCCCGGTGACCGCGACCTGCCCCCAGTGGAAAGCCGGAGTGACCGGCCCGGAGGAGATCCGCTGAGCAAGTCCGAGAATCCCGAGCGATGCGGCGTAGAGCGCAGCGACCGCGCCGGTCCAGCCGAGCGCGGAGCGGACCGCTCCCCGCGCGTACCAGGCCGCGATCGCCGCGGCCGCCGCGACGGCGACGAGGGCGAGGGTCCCCTCTGCCGGCCGTGCCGTCGCCTCGTAGAGGTCGGTCAACGGCGCGTCGAAGAGCAGCGCATGGCCGATCGAGAGCGCAAGGTAGGCGATCGAAGCCCAGCGGTAGCGTGGCTCGGCGATCCGCGCGGCCAGCCAGGCGAGCACCGCTGCCTCCGCGGACCAGGCGATCGCGAGCGTTGGGCCGGAGAGGAGGTCTGCGAGCGCGAACGCCGTCAGAGCGAGCCCGATCGCGCCGACGAGCGCGCTCAGGTCTCGGTGGCGCTTGGCCGGGAAGAGCGCCGCTGCGAGCGCACCGTAGACGGCGGCTGCGACGAGTATCGCCCAGCCTTCGCGGCGGCCGTCGAACTGCGCGACGGCGGTCGCGGCGGGCAGCACGCCGCTTAGCATCAGGAGAGAGGCGGTGAGCTTCGACATCTTCGCGGTGGCGAGGCAGTCCTGCCAGGCGATCGCGGCGCCGAGGTAGAGCAGCCAGAAGAGCGCGGCCGCCGCCACGACATCCCACTCGGTCGGCTCGGCCTGGGCGACGAGGATCGTGATCTGGGGCAACGTCGCCGCGATGCCGAGGACGAGGAGCTTCGACCACTGCGGCCGCACGGCGACGACGGCCGTCCCGGCGAAGACGAGCGCTGCGAACCCGGTACCGGCCGCAGTCAGCTCACCAGCCTGGAGACCGACCGCCGCCGGGGCGAGCAGCGCGCCGATCAGCCCGAGGCCCGCGATCAGCTCCGAGGACCACGCGAGGGCCGTCGTCACGCCGACCGCGGCGATTCCGGTCGCGACCACGAGGGCCGCCCAGTCGGGAACGAGGTCGTACAGCACCTTGGCCGCGAGCAGCGTCATGTACGCGCCGCCGATGCCGGTCCCGACTGCCGCGAGCGCGGAGTGGTAGAGCTCGGCGAACCGTCGCTTGACGTAGAGGCCCGCTCCGAAGACGAGCGCGGAGGCGATCGATCCGAGCGTGACGCGTGCGACCGGGCCGATCCAGCCGCGGTTCACGGCGAGCACGAAGAAGAAGACGATCCCGAGCAGCATTACCGCGCCGCCGGCCCAGGCGAGCGCCTTCGCGCCGAAGAAGACGGTCCAGTCGATCTCATGCCGGGGCCGGGCGGGCCGGCGAGGAGGCGGCGGCGGCGCCGCGGCGCGCGGGCGGGGCGGCTCGGCGGCGACAGGTGACGGCGGAACGACGGGAGGCGGAGGGACAAAGGGCTCCGGATGGGCCAGCGCCCGCAGCTCGGTGAGCTCGCGCTCCATCGCCCTCAGCCGCCGATCGAAGTCGTCGAGGTGGTACGTGAGATCCGTCATCGCCGCGCTCCTCTCGTTCTTCGGTATCGCATCTCTGCTATTCATAGCAAATGCGCTATGAAAGTCAAGAGGAGCCGCGAACCGCGGAGCTAACCTTGCTCCCATGGCCATCCAGGAGCTTGTCGAGGAGGTCGAGCGCTCCTACGGAGAGACCCAGGAGCGGATGTCCGACCCTGCCGTCTACAACGACCACCGCGAGGCGGCGGAGGTCGGACGGCGCCTGAAGGAGCTCGAGGCCGCCAACAAGCTGGCCCAGGAGTGGCGCGTGGTCAGCGACGACCTCGAGGCGGCGCGCGGAGACGGCGACCTGCGCGAGCTCGTGCCCGAGCTCGAGGAACGGATGGCCGCGCTCGAGGAGGAGCTGAGGCTCGCGCTCGTCGAGTCCGATCCTGCGGACGCGAAGGACGTCCTTGTCGAGGTGCGGCAGGCGGCAGGTGGCGACGAAGCCGCGCTCTGGGCGGGGGACATCTACCGGATGCTGGCCCGGTACGCCGAGCGCCGCGGCTACAAGACCGAGGTTCTCTCGTCGAGCCCGAACGACGGAGGCGGCTTCAAGGAGATCACGTTCGCGGTCAAAGGCGACGGCGCCTACTCCGTCTTCAAATGGGAGGGCGGCACGCACCGCGTCCAGCGGGTGCCGGCAACCGAGTCGCAGGGCCGCATCCACACGTCCACGGCGACCGTCGCGGTCATGCCCGAAGCGGAAGAGGTCGAGATCGAGATCGACCCGAACGAGCTCAAGATCGACGTCTACCGCTCGACAGGCCCCGGTGGCCAGAGTGTGAACACGACCGACTCGGCCGTCCGCATCACGCACCTTCCGACCGGTCTCGTCGTCGCCATGCAGGACGAGAAGTCGCAGCTTCAGAACAAGGCGAAGGCGATGCGCGTCCTCCGTGCGCGGCTCTACGAGAAGGAGCGCGAGGAGCAGCGCAAGGAGCAGGAGGCGACGCGACGCTCGCAGATCGGCTCCGGCGAGCGCGCCGAGAAGATCCGCACCTACAACTACGCCGAGAGCCGGGTCACCGACCACCGCATCAAGCTCACGCAGCACCGGCTCGACCAGGTCCTCGAAGGCGATCTCGACGAGTTCACCGAGGCGCTGATCGCTGAGGATCGCCGCCGCGCCCTCGAGGAATGACCGCGCGCGACCTCCTGGTCGCCGGCACGGACGAGCTGACCCGGGCCGGGGTGCCGTCGGCGCGCGTCGATGCGGAGTGGCTGCTCGCGCACGCGCTCGGGGTCACGCGCTCGCAGCTGTACGCGGACGGGGACGAGGCGCCGGCCGAGAAGGCGCGGCTCTTCCACGAGCTCGTCGCGCGCCGGGCAAGCCGCGAGCCGCTCGCGTACGTCCTCGGCGAGTGGGGCTTCCGCCGCTTGACGCTGAAGGTCGACCCGCGCGTCCTGATCCCGCGTCCGGAGACCGAGAGCCTGGTCGAGCGCTGCCTCGAGCTGATCGCCGCCATTCCGGAGCCGAAGGTGATCGACGTCGGTGTGGGCTCGGGCGCGATCGCGTTGGCGATCGCCGACGAGCATCCCCGCGCGAAGGTCGTCGCCACGGACAGCTCCGCCGACGCACTGGCCGTGGCGGCGGAGAACGCTTCGCGGACGGGTCTCACGCTCGAGCTCGTCGAGGGCGCGCTCTTCGCCGGGATCGAGGGGCGGTTCGACCTCGTCGTATCGAACCCGCCGTACGTCGCGCGAGACGAGGTCGGAACGCTGCCGCCCGAGGTCGCGGAGCACGAGCCCCGCTCTGCCCTGATCGAGTCCGGCGAGACCGAGGCGATCGCCGGGGAGGCGCTCTCGCGGCTCGAGCCCGGCGGGGCGCTCGCGCTCGAGGTCGCCGACGGGAGGGCGCGGGACGTCGCCGAGCTGCTGAGAGGCCTCGGCTACGAGCAGGTCACGATCGGAGAGGATCTCGCGGGACGTGAGCGAGTGGTCGACGGACGAGCGCCTCGTTGAGGAGGCCGTCGCGGCGATCGGCGAGGGCCGGCCGGTCGTCCTGCCGACGGACACCGTGTACGGCCTCTGCACGAGCCCGCTGGCGCCGCAGTCGCTGCACCGGCTGAAGAGGCGCGGCGCGGATCAGCCGATTGCGCTCCTCGCCGCCCAGGTGGACATCCTGCTCGAGCTCGTGCCCGAGCTGCCCGAAGGGCCCGTGCGGAGCCTTCTGCCCGGTGGGCTGACCCTGATCCTCGCCAATCCCGAGCGGCGCTTTCCTCTCCTGGCCGGCTCGCGCCCAGAGACGATCGGCGTCCGCGTGCCGGAGCTCCGCGGTGCTGGGCAGCGGATCGTCACGCGAGCGGGTGCCGTCGCCGCCACGAGCGCCAACCTCCACGGCGGCCCCGACCCACGGCGTCTCGACGAGGTGCCCCAGACGATCCGAGACGCAGCAGTCCTCGTTGACGGCGGCGACCTACCGGGCACGCCGTCGACGGTCGTCGACCTCACAAGCGACGAGCCGAAGATCCTCCGCGAGGGCGCCGTCTCCGCGCGCGAGGTTCTCGAGCGTCTCGCTAGCGCCCCCGGCTGACGCGGAGCGTCACACGTGTGCGCCAGTGGACGATTCGCCCGGCACTAGGCGACTGAGCGACGACACGTCCGCGCCTCCGCTTCGAACGAACGCGGCGAATGCGGCCGACGGAGCAGCGTGCCCGCCGGATCGCCCGCGACGCTGCTGCCAGTGGGCGACCGACGACTTTCGGCACGCGACACGTGGTGATCGGCGGCGGAGGAGGCGCCGGGGGCGGTACCACGGGTGGCGGCCCGGGTGGCGGGGGCGGGGGAGGCGGCGGAGGGGGCGGCGGAGGCGGTGGCACAGGCGGCGGCCCGATGGTGCCGAGCAGCCGATAGACCTGATCCGGCCCCGAGACTCCTCCGCCGACGCACGCATCGCGTGACGCCCAGGTCACGCACCCGGACCAGAAGCCGTCGTTCGGGTTCCGCCACGAGGCGTCCGCGTTCGACTGCTCGTTTCGGTTCTGCCATCCCCACATCCCGTACGGGGAGTAGGCCTGGTTGGCCTGCACGGAGACCCAGTAGATGCCGGGTGCGAGCCAGACCTCCTCGCTCAACGCGATCGAGAAGCTCGGGCCGTTCGTGAACGCCTGGTTCGGCCGCGACTGGAGCAACGTGCCCGGCCGGTTGTCACCGCCGTTCGCATACAGGCTGACATTGACGCTGTTCGCCGGGCCCGAGCCGGTGTACTCACCGGCGACCTCGACCGTGGAAATCCTCCAGCCGGCGACCCCGCTCGAGACGATGAAGTCGTCGGCGAGCTCATCGTCGAGAGCGTTCATCGCACCATCGAAGTTCTGCGAGTTGGTGAAGAACGGGTTCCCTTCGTCGTACTGGTCGTAGAGCGTTTCGGCAGCAGCCGACGTCGCGAGCACGGCGGCGACGACC
>DATBGG010000030.1:0-6194 GCA_036558065.1 Gaiellaceae bacterium
TCACGGCGCCGCGCGACCCAGCCGGCCAGCGTGTGCCGCTCGCCGGAATGCTCGGACCGGAGCTCGCCCGCGCCTAGGTCGCGCCAGCTCACAGGGACTTCACCGCCTCGGCGAGCGAGCCGAACTCCTCGTCCTGCTTGCCTGCGCGGCGCACCGTCGCGCCGTCGGCCCGGGCGATGACGGTCGCCTTCGCACCGACCCGTCCCGCTTGCGTGAGCTGGCCCTTGAGCGAGCGCCCCGCGTAGTCGGTGTCCGCGGCACGGCCGTCCCGTCGGAGCTCGGCCAGCGCGGCCAGGACGTCCTCGCGGGCACCGTCGTCCTCGACCGCGAAGAAGACGTCGACCTCGCGTCCGGGTGCCTCCACGCCCTGCTCGATCAGCGTGAGGACGAGCCGCTCGAGGCCGCTTGCGATCCCCACCGCGGGCGTCGCCGGGCCGCCGATCTCCTCGATCAGGTAGTCGTAGCGGCCGCCCCCCGCGAGCGAGAGCGACGCGCCGAGCGCCCCCGCCATGAACTCGAACGTGGTGCGCGTGTAGTAGTCGAGCCCGCGGACGAGGGTCGGCGTCAGCCGGTACTCGACCCCGTACGCGTCGAGGTAGCGGCGCACGGCGTCGAAGTGCGCTTGGCACTCGTCGCAGAGCGACTCGCCGATCTTCGGCGCACTCTCGAGCGCTCGCTGGACCGGCTCCGGCTTCTGAGGCAGGTTGTCGAAGACGCGGAGCGGGCTCGTCTTCCGCTTCGCGCGCGTGTCCTCGTCGAGGTCTTCTTCGTGCTCGTCGAGCCACGACTCGAGCCGCTCGATGTAGGCGGGACGGCAGTTCCGGTCGCCGATCGAGTTGAGCTCGAGCCACCAGCCCTCGATCCCGAGCCGGCGCAGGAGCTCCGAGTAGAGCTGGACGATCTCTGCGTCGACCGCCGGGTCGTCTGAGCCCATCGCCTCGACGTTCAGCTGCCAGAACTCACGGAGCTTCCCGCGCTGGGGCGCCGCGTAGCGGTAGATCGACCCGATGAAGAACGTCTTCACGGGCTGCGGCTCGCGGTGCAGGCCGTGCTGCACGTACGCGCGCGCAACCGACGCGGTCGCCTCGGGGCGCAGCGTCAGGGAGCGGTCGCCGCGGTCGGTGAACGTGTACATCTCTTTCTGGACCACGTCCGACCCCTCGCCCGATGTGCGCGCGAAGAGCTCCGTGTCCTCGAACACGGGCGTCGTGATCCGGTCGTAGCCGTACGCCGCGCATACCTCCTCCGCGGTGCGGGTCACCTTCTCCCAGAGCGGCTGCTGTGCGGGGAGAACGTCCTGGGTGCCTCTGGGCGCCTCGAACTTCACGAGGCTCGTAGCTCGGCCAGGAACGGGTTGTGGGCGAGCTCTGCGCCCAGCGTCGTCTCCGGGCCGTGTCCGGAATAGACGACGGTCTCGGGCGGGAAGCGGTCGATCAGCGCACGGATCGAGCCGACGAGCGTGTTCCAGTCGCTGAACGGAAGGTCGGTCCGCCCGACGGAGCCCGCGAAGAGGACGTCGCCGGAGAAGAGCGCTCCGTCCGCGTAGTACGCGACGTGGCCCGGCGAGTGGCCGGGGACGTTGAGCGTCTCGAGCTCGATGCCCGCGAGCTCGAGCGTCTCGCCGCCGTCGAGGAGCACGTCGGCGTCGTAGGGCTCGATCGGGATCTCCGGAAACCACTCGGCCGGCTTCGCGAGGACGGCCGCCTCGAGTCGCGGCATGTAGACGCGGGCTCCCGTGCGCGCTGCGTACGTTGCGACTCCGCCGAGGTGATCCCAGTGCGAGTGCGTGATCAGGATCCCGGCGCAGGCTTGCGGGAGGTCGGCGACGTCGGCGCCCGGATCGACGACGATCGCCTCCGGCGCCGAGGGCTCGCGGCGCACGACGTAGCAGTTCGTCCCGGCCGGGCCGAGCTCGTAACGGTCGACGCCGAGGCTCATGGAGGCGAGTCTAACCGCGGCTCCTGCCCGCTCCGGAGGCCGGTTAGGATCGCGCCGTGCGGAGCTGGCGCCTACCGGATATCGAGACGCCCGACGGGAGTCGGTCGCCGGTCGTCCTGCATTCCTCCGACGAGGGGCGCGCCGTTCTGATCGGCCTGCTTCCCGGTCAGGAGCTCGGGGACCACCAGGTGAAGGAGCACGCCTTCCTCGTGGTCGTGGACGGAACCGCTCGGATCGAGGCGGGCGACGAGAAGCTCGAGGCCGGCGTCGGCACGATGGTCTCGTTCGACCCGGACGAGCGTCACGTGGTCGCGAGCGACACGGGAGCGAAGATCCTGCTCATGCTCGCCCCGTGGCCCGGCGAGGGGCACTACCGCGGGAATCCGGCGGGCTAGCCCTTCGTCTGCTCTGCGCGCTTCTTGTACGTGCGGTAGAGGAACGAGTCCATCACGTAGCTGAAGGGCAGGAACACCAGGAGCAGGAAGACCGTCTGGAACACGCTGGCGGCGACCGGATCGCCCTTGCCGAGGAACCTGATCGTGAGGAACATGATCGGCGCGAAGATCAGGGCCCGCTTGCCCACGCGGCTCCACGAGGGCGGCTGGATCGTCCGCCCGCCGCGGCCCGTCACCGGCCGGCCGTTCCTGCTCTTCGCGGCCGCTTTCTGCTCGGGCTCGTCTACTTCGACCTCGCGCCCTTCCTCGTCGACGTAGACGTACTCGTAGTCGTGGCGGCGTTCCTTCGCGCGGCGCTTGCGCTGCTTCCTCGTGGGCACGGATCTAGCCTAGCGCCGCCACTCGAGCCGACCCGCGTGGATCACGCCGGCCACGACCTGTCCCCCGACGTGGTACGCGGCGTGCCGCCAGTCGGGCGCTTCGAGCAGCGTCAGGTCCGCGTCGTAGCCGGGCGCGATGCGGCCGACGCGATCAGAGCGTCCCAGCACGTGGGCTGCGTTGACGGTGACCGCCGAGAGCGCCTCGCCCGGAGCCAGGCCGAGCTGCGTGCAGGCGAGCGACATCACGAGCGGCAGGCTCTCGCAGAACGCGCTGCCCGGATTGAAGTCGGTCGCGAGCGCGACCGCGGCGCCGCCGTCGACGAGCTGACGCCCGGGAGGCATCGGCCGGCCGAGGACGAGCGCGGCCACGGGGAGCATCACGCCGACGACGTCACTGGCGGCGAGCGCTCGAACGCCCTCGTCTTCTGTCGCCTCGAGGTGGTCGACCGAGCGCGCGCCGAGCTCGACCGCCAGCGGGATCGCGCCCTGCTCCGAGAACTGGTCGCCGTGGAGGCGAAGTGCCAGGCCGGCGTCGCGGCACGCCTCGAGATAGCGGCGCGCCTGGTCAGCCGTGAACGCGCCCCGCTCGAGGAAGACGTCGGCCGCCTCCGCGGTGCGCGCAGCCTCGGGCAGGACCTCGGCCAGCGCGAAATCGAGGTAGGCGTCGCCGTCCTCGAACTCGGGCGGGACGGCGTGCGCTCCGAGCCAGGTCGGGATCCCGCCCTCGGCCGCGATCGCGCGCAGCGACGCGAGCTCGGTCTCGCGATCGAGCCCGTACCCCGACTTGCCCTCGAAGGTCGTCGTGCCCGCTTGGAGCATCCAGCCACGATGACGGCGAACCGCGTCGCGCAACCCCGCCTCGCCGGCGGCGCGAGTCGCTTCGACCGTCGAGAGAATCCCGCCGCCGGCCGCGTGCAGCTCCTCGTAGCTCGCCCCGCGCGAGCGCAGCTCGAACTCCTGCGCGCGGTCGCCCGCGAAGCACGCGTGCGTGTGGCAGTCGACGAGCCCCGGGAGCGCGCACAAGCCGCGCCCGTCGAGCTCCTCGACCTCGCCGTCGAGCGGAACGAGGTCGTTCATCCGCCCGACGCCGGCGATGCGTCCGTCCTCGCACAGGACGTATGCGTCCTCGACGACGTCGATGCGTCCGAGGTCGGCGCCGCGAAGCGGAGCGTCGGCGCCGGCCGGTGTCGCAACCTGCGCGAGGTCGCGCAGCAGCAGCCTCGACGGCATGTCAGCCGGCGTCACTCGGCGCCGGCCGGAGGCATGGGCGGCTCGAGCCCCTGCTCTGCCGCCGCCTCGGCAGCCTCGGCGTAGCCCGCGTCGAGGTGACGCAGCACACCGGTCGCCGGATCGGTCGTCAGCACACGCTGAAGGCGCTCGGCCATCTCGTCGGTGCCGTCGGCGACGACGACCATGCCCGCGTGGATCGAGTTTCCGATCCCCACGCCTCCGCCGTGGTGAACGCTGACCCAGGTCGCGCCCGCCGCGACGTTGACGAGCGCGTTCAGGATCGGCCAGTCGGCGATCGCGTCGGAACCGTCGCGCATCGCCTCGGTCTCGCGGTACGGCGACGCGACCGAGCCCGAGTCGAGATGGTCGCGCCCGATGACGACCGGCGCCTTCACGGTCCCGTCCCGCACGAGCTCGTTGATCGCGAGCCCGGCGCGCGCACGATCGCCGAGCCCGAGCCAACAGATTCGCGCGGGCAGCCCCTGGAAGTGCACCCGCTCCGGCGCGAGCGCGAGCCACCGCTGAAGGAGCTCGTCGTCGGGGAAGAGCTCCTTGAGCCGCGAGTCGATCGCCGCGATGTCGTCCTCGTCGCCCGAGAGGACGGCCCACCGGAACGGGCCGATGCCCCGACAGAAGAGCGGCCGGATATAGGCCGGGACGAAGCCCGGGTATGAGAAGGCCTCCGTTACCCCTGCCTCATAGGCCTCCCCTCGAAGATTGTTGCCATAATCGAAAACATAGCTCCCGGCCCGGACGAACTCGAGCAGCCCTTCGACGTGCCGGCCGATCGACTCGCGGGCGCGGCCCAGGTACTCCTCGGGATCGCGGGAGCGCAGCTCCGCGGCCTCCTCGACCGACAAGCCCGCGGGCACGTAACCCTGGAGCGGGTCGTGCGCCGCGGTCTGATCCGTGACGAGATCGAAGTGCTCGCCGCGCGCGGCCAGCGCGGGCACGAGCTCGGCCGCGTTCCCGAGCAGGCCGACCGAGAGCGGCTGCCTTTGCCCGGCGGCCTCCCGCACGAGCGACACGGCTTCGTCGAGCGACTCGGTCGCGCGGTCGAGATAGCCCGTCTCGAGCCGGCGCTCGATGCGCGACGGATCGACCTCGATGCAGAGGATCGCAGCGCCCGCCATCGTCGCCGCGAGCGGCTGCGCGCCGCCCATTCCTCCGAGCCCGGCGGTCAGGATCGTCCGTCCCGCGAGGTCCGCGGACGCGAAGTGCTCCTCACCGGCGGCCGCGAACGTCTGGTACGTGCCCTGCAGGATCCCCTGCGTCCCGATGTAGATCCAGCTCCCGGCCGTCATCTGACCGAACATCGTCAGGCCCTCGGCCTCCAGCCGGCGGAACTCGTCCCACGTGGCCCAGCGCGGCACGAGCAGCGCGTTCGCGATCAGCACCCGCGGCGCTCCCGGATGCGTCGTGAGCACGCCGACGGGCTTGCCGCTCTGCACGAGCAGCGTCTCGTCGTCGCCCAGCGTGAGCAGCGTCCGGACGATCGCCCGCAGCGCCTCGTGGTTCCGCGCCGCCTTCCCGGAGCCGCCGTAGACGATCAGCTCCTCCGGGTGCTCGGCCACTTCGGGATCGAGGTTGTTCAGCAGCATCCGCAGCGGCGCCTCGGTCGACCAGGACCCCGCGTTCAGCTCTGTCCCGCGCGGCGCACGGATGTTGCTCAGGTCGCCGCAAAGCGCCTCGACGGTCCGGTCGATCGTGTCGAGCGTGGTCATGCCTCCTCCGCCTGCGCCTGCTCCTGCCGCCGCCGCTCCTCTGCTTCGAGTCGTCTCTTCAGCTTCCACCAGGCGTACCCGGTGGCGACGAGGAAGCAGCCGAGCGCGACGGGCACCGCGACAACCATGTTGCCGCCGGTGGCGAAGACGAGCACCACGAACACGATCGCCATCCCCGCATAGAGAAGAGCGGTGTCCCGGAACGGCCGTTTGGACTTCGGATGGTCGGCGCTCACCGAAGCTCACCCGCCTCGGCCTCGACCGCCGCGAGCGCCGACCCGTCTCGGATCGATGCCGCGAGCGTCTCGATGTCGTCCGCAAGCGGGCGGTCGTCGCGCAGCCGCGGCGAGGTCGAGCGGACGAGGTCGTGCGCCGCCTGCGAGCCGACGCCCGGCCGAAGCGGCGCGTGGAACTCGACCGCCTGCGCGGCCGCGAGCAGCTCGATCGCCACGACACGCTCCGCGTTCGCAAGCACCTGCCAGGCCTTGAGCCCCGCCGCGTTGCCCATCGAGACGTGATCCTCCTGC